>NZ_AJQE01000139.1 GCF_000261685.1 Bradyrhizobium genomosp. I (2014)
CACCGTGGGCCAGCGCCGCGGCCTCGGCATCGCCTCCGGTTCGCCGCTGTTCGTGGTGCGGATGGATGCAGCGCACCGCCGCGTCGTCGTCGGCCCGCGCGATGCGCTGAAGATGCACCGCATCTCCTTGCGCGACGTCAACTGGATCGGCGACGGCGACATCGACCGCGCCATCGGCGGCGGCCTCGAGATGTTCGTGCGCGTGCGCTCGACCCGCAGCCCCCAGCCGGCGTGGCTGCGCGGCGGCAACGGCCATTACGAGGTCGAGCTCGTCGCCGGCGAAGAGGGCGTCTCGCCCGGCCAGGCCTGCGTGTTCTACGACGCTGCCAACGGCCAGGCCCGCGTGCTCGGCGGCGGCTTCATCCAGAGCGCCGCGGCGAAGGTTGGCGCGGCCGCATCGCGCCCGCTCGCGGAAGCCGTGCGCGGCTGAGGATGACGAGATCCAGCCCGGCTGTCGCCGCAACGACGGTGCGCCGCCTCTTCCGCTTGCGGGAGAGGCGCTAGACCAATTTCGGGGCTGGCTTCGATCTCACCAATGATCATTACTCTCTAGAGTTTCGCGTAAGGGCAGGGGGCATGGCAGCAGACATCTCGCGGGCCGGGGTCGAGAAGGCCTATGGCCGCTGGGCGCCGGTCTACGATCTCGTGTTCGGCAAGGTGTTCGACGCCGGAAGGCAGTCGACCATCGCCGAGGCCGACCGCATCGGCGGCCGCGTGCTCGACGTCGGCGTCGGCACCGGGCTTTCGCTGTCGGACTATTCACGCACCACGAAGATCTGCGGCGTCGACATCTCGGAGCCGATGCTGCGCAAGGCGCAGGCGCGCGTGCGGAGCTTGCGCCTCTCCAACGTCGAAGTGCTCTCGGTGATGGATGCGAAGAACCTCGCTTTCCCCGACAAGTTCTTCGACGCGGTGGTGGCGCAATATGTCATCACCGCCGTGCCCGATCCCGAAGGCACGCTCGACGAGTTCGTGCGCGTGCTCAAGCCCGGCGGCGAGCTGATCCTCGTCAACCACATCGGCGCCGAGAGCGGCCCCCGAAAGCTGTTCGAGCTCGCCTTCGCACCCATTGCCCGCCGCCTCGGCTGGCGCCCGGAATTCCCCTGGGCCCGCCTGGTGAACTGGGCCGCAAAACACGGCGGCGTCATGCTCACCGAGCGCCGCCCCATGCCGCCGATGGGCCATTTCTCCCTGATCCGCTACGTCAAATCGTGATGGCTAGCTGGGAACGCGCGCGGTGATCGGCGCGTTTCCCTTCCATGCGCACGACATCGACCATCATCCTGGCCAGCCTCCTGATCGCCGCCTCCGGCAGCGCGATCGCGCAGGCCCCGCCCGCCCCGGCGACGCCGCCGCAAGCGACCGCGCCGCCATCCCCGCAACACGCCACCAACTGCACGCCGCAGGACCGGCCGGGCCGCTTACCGGACGGCACCACCACCGGTCAGTCCCGGGAACCGCTCGGCGACAAATTGGCCAAATCGGACGGCGTGCTCTGCCCACCCTCGGGCGTGGACCCCGACATGCACGCCCCGGCGCCGAGCACCGGCGGCACCATGCCCGTCATCCCGCCTCCCGGCAGCCCCGGCGGTGACCCCAGCGTGAGGCCGAAATAGGCGCGCTCTTCGCCCAAACGTCGTCATGCCCGGGCTTGTCCCGGGCATCCACGTTCTTTGGCCCGCGAATCAAGGCGTGGATGGCCGGGACAAGCCCGGGCATGACGGAATCAGCGGGAAGTTCCACTCAAAACAGCCATTTCGTCCTATCGACGGACGTGTCGCGCCGGCTTGTCCGCCGAAGCCACTTGGCGAAGGCGGAAGCTTTCGCGAGAGCGGAAGCGAAGGCGGATTGACTTCCCGCCGCCCCCTTCCTTATATGCCGCGCGTTCGCGAGATCGGCCTTATTCGCCGCCGCGATCCGTGTGGCGGGGTAGCTCAGCTGGTTAGAGCACGGGAATCATAATCCTGGGGTCGGGGGTTCGAGTCCCTCCCCCGCTACCAAGCACAACTAAACAGCTGATATTTTTATAGAATTTCGAGTACATTCGACCCGATGCCAACGGGTCGCGTTATGCATGTCCGACCAGCTTAAACTTGTAGTGCTTCATCGGAGCGGTTGCCCCGCGAAGATGGAGAGGTACACGTTCGATTTTGTCGTCAACGGGCAATCTCTCTTTGCTGTCACCGGTGCCTCCAACTTGGATTTGTCCGGCTGTCTTTCGGTCCCTCAACGAGAGCCCGAGCTTGCCCTTCGCCTCAACGATAGACTCGCGCGACTTCTGACGTCGGCCGTTCCGATCGGCGGGAGTAACCGCGTCGCTCTGTATGTTTGTCCGGAGTGTGGAGACCTTGCGTGCGGAGCTATCACCGCGCTCGTGTCGCGGAGCGAAGGCGTCGTGCATTGGTCCGACTTTGCGCACGAGAATGAAGATGACAGCGAAACCAAGCTGATGAAGGTCGGCCCCTTTGCGTTCGACTGGACATCCTATGTGACCGAAATCGAACAAGCTTGCGTTGGCTGACAAGTGCGTAGGATGGGTAGAGCTCTTGCGAAACCCATCACGGTTCACGTCGGGTGGTATCGATGGGTTTCGCTTCGCTCTACCCATCCTACGAGCTGCTTTCTACCCATTCTACGTGCTCTACCGCATCCTGCGGCTATGCGTCGATCGAGATCAGCCATTCAACGAGAATGTCTGCGAGGCTATCGGAGGATCCCGCCCGATAGCTTTCGAGCACGGCAAAGATTCTGAGTGCCCTTTGTGTTAAAGGTTTCGCCATGTTGAGCTGAATCCATAAGTCGAGATGACTCTAGGATTGCATCGTTTCAGGACGGTGTCTCGGCAAATTTGGTGTGAGGCCAGTATCTTTCCCCTCAATCGAATTTGGTCGATGTCTGTTTCGCACCTCGTCAACCCCTCCCCGCAAAAATATTCCACTTTACCGAAATTCGGAAATATCGTATATCCCGCCCATCCCGGCTCATCTTGAGGGGCGATCACGTCGTCGTCTTGTTCGCGAGCCGGGCTTGCGGTGGACGCGGCAGTGTCGGGCGCGCAGCCAAGGGCAGGGCGGATTGCTCTCCGTGAGC
>NZ_AJQE01000140.1 GCF_000261685.1 Bradyrhizobium genomosp. I (2014)
GACCCAATGACTCAGTAAGATTAGTCTTGCGGACGCGCAAAGCGCGGTCGCAGGGCGTAACCCACCTCTTCTGCCTCCGCGGACGCGAAAGTGGTGGGTTACGCTGACGCTAACCCACCCTACGCTCCCACGCCACCTACAAGCTCTTGCGCCGCCCGACAGGCAAAACACCCAATCCCTCGGTCAACCGCCGCTCGCGGAAATATTCGTCTTTACAGAATTTACGATTTCCCGCATCATGCCGCCATCCTGATCCACGAAAGGGGCGGTCGTACGTCGTCACGAACCGCGGATCAGGCTGCGGTGGACGCGAGCGGCGTCGATGCGGAATGTGGCGTGCAGGGCGGGATACCCCCGTGAGCGCGCGACCGGCCGCACACGACGGATGGCGCCGAAGGCGTACGGCGAAAGCGCGTGGTTCTGGCCGTCGTTGCTACGGTCAAGCCTTTGCGAAGGTAACGTCGCTCCAACCGGAGCGGCGTCCGTGAATGTCGCAGAGGTGACGGAGGCAAGAAGGACATTCGTCTCCGGGGAAAGCGCGTATAAGCCGTCAAAATACTGCGCAGGGAAGGCCGGATGTTGGGCTGCCCTGTATCGCTCCTGTGCGTTGCGTGTGCATCATTCTTGCACGGGAGTCTTGCGGGTGCCAGCCGGCACCCGGCCTTCCCTGCGCCCTTTCTTCGAAGAGGGGGTGATGAAGAGAGCAGAGCTCGGGCGGAATACGCCGCGAGGCCGTGAAGGTGTGGCCGCTGTTTGAGATGTGAATCGGGATTGGCGGAAAACACTCTTGAGCCCCGGACGCAGTGCAGCGCCGCTTCGGCGGTGCGCTGCAGAGCCGGGGCCCATCTCGCCGTCTACTTTGCCGCCTCCTGGGTCCCGGCTCTGCGCAGCAACGCAAGAGCGTTGCAGCGCGTCCGGGACACGAGAGAAAAAGCGGCACCGTCACCTCCCTCCGTCATTGCTGCGAGCACCAATTTATCCCTCTCACCGTCCCGTCCAGACCGGCTTGCGCTTCTCGCTGAACGCCTTCAGCCCCTCTTTGGCGTCTTCGGTCATCGCCAGCAGCGCGATCTGGCTTTCGGTGTAGGCAATGCTCTCGTCGAACGACATCGAGGCGATAGCGCGCATGGCGTACTTGCCGCGTCGGATCGCGGTCGGGGATTTGTCGACAATCCGACCGATCAGCCAATCGACCTTGGCGTCGAGTTCGGCCGCGGGCACGACGTAGTTGAGAAGGCCGGCCGCCTGCGCCGCCCTGGCGTCGAACGGCTCGCCAGTGAGGGCCCATTCGTTGACGAGTCGCGGCGGCGCGATGCTTTGCAGCAGGCTCAGCACCTGCATCGGGAACACGCCGACCTTCACTTCAGGCAGGCCGAAGATGACGTGATCGGCCGCAACTGCCATGTCGGTCATGCACAAGAGGCCCATGCCGCCGGCCATGCAGACGCCGCCGACGCGCGCGATCGCCGGCTTGGTTGCGTTCTGCGACAAGCGCAGCAGATCGGCATAATCGACATTTGGCTTGGAATGATCCATCGCGAAGGCTGCGCCGGAATTCTGCAGGTCTGCACCGGCACAGAACGCCTTGTCGCCCGCGCCCGTCAGCACGATGATTCGGACGTCCTTGTCGTCATGCGCATCGCGATAGCCTTTGCTGATGCCGGCGATGACCTCGCCGTTCAGCGCGTTGCGCTTTTCCGGCCGGTTGATGGTGATCCAGAACGCCTGCCCGCGCTTCTCAGTGATGACGGCTGTGGTGTCGGTCATGGCACGCTCGCTTCCTTGGCTCCCGTTTGCTGCCATTTGCGGCAGCTCGGACATGAGGTGCAAGGGCAATCTGCAGCGAGGCTGCCGCTTTAGCGTCTCGACACAATCTGCAGGGCGATCGAGGCGGCGGCGCGCCTCAAGCCGCAACCGCTTTCTTGATCCACACCTTGTTGTCGTGGAACGCGGCCCCGCCGATCGGCGCAATCGTGTCCGCGCCCGTCAGCATGTTGATGCCTCGGCCGCCGATATGGTTCTTGTTCGGGTGAACGGATTCGGCGATCAGCACGCCGCGCCGCACGCCCTCGAACAGCGTTGCGACCAGTGTGGTTTCACCGCGGGGGTTGCCGAGCGTCACCGCATCGCCATCGGCAATGTCGAGCGCGGCAGCATCCAGGGGATGGATCATCACGCTCGCCCTGCCCTCGCGCGCCTGCGAGGAGGGTGTCTCGTTGAAGGTGGTGTTGAGGAAGCTGCGCGAGGGACTGGTCGCGAGCCGGAACGGATGGGCCTGTTCGGCCTGCTCGATCACCGCCCAATGGTCCGGCAGATCAGGCATCTTGTCGTAATCGCCCATCGTCTGACCGAACGGCGGATGCGCCCAGTCTGCCCTGAAGTGGAATTTCCCGTCGGCATGGGCGAATCCGTCGAGATAATGCGAGGTGCGGAAATCCGGCTGCAGGTCGCGCCAGAGATCGGCTTCGAGACCGGCGATGTCGCCGTGATTGCTGAGCCTCAAGGTCGCGTCGATCAATTCGCGCGGCGTCATCTCGAAGCCCGGATGCTTGGCGCCGAGCCGCGGCGCCAGCGCCTGCAGCACCTCGTGGTTGGAGCGGCATTCGCCGGGCGGATCGATCAGCTTCGGTCCGACCGAGATGTGCTGATGGCCGCCTCCGTAATAGAGATCGTCATGCTCCATGAACATGGTCGCCGGCAGCACGATGTTGGCCATTTGCGCCGTCTCGGTCATGAACTGCTCGTGCACCGCGACGAACAGATCCTCGCGCGCGAACCCCTGCCGGACCAGCGCCTGCTCCGGCGCGACCGTCATCGGGTTGGTGTTCTGGATCAGCATCGCCTTGACCGGGCCCTTGCCCAGCAGAGCTTCGGCATCGCCGGTGAGGATGCGGCCGATCTGCGACTGGTCGAGCGCGCGCGTCGACTTGTCGATGGCGTCGTGGCCCTCGATGATGGATTCGTTGAAGTGCCACAGCGCGTAATTGTTGAAGAAGGCGCCGCCGCCTTCATATTGCCAGGCGCCCGTCACCGCGGGAATGCAGGTCGCGGCATGCATCTGCGTCGCGCCGTTGCGCGAGCGGGTGAAGCCGTAGCCGAGCCGGAAGAAGGTCCGCCTGGTCTCGCCGACGGCCTTGGCAAAGGCCTCGATCTCCGCCACCGGCACGCCGCAAATGTCCGACGCCCATTGCGGCGTGCGCGTCTTCAGGTGCGCCTCGAGCTCCGCCGGGCAGTCGGTGTATTTGTCCATATAGGCGCGGTCGGCGTAGCCGTCGCGGAACAGCACGTGCATGACGCCGCAGGCGAAAGCGCCGTCCGTGCCGGGGCGCAGGATGATCTTGATGTCAGCCTGCTTCATGGTCTCGTTGTCGTAGATGTCGACCGCGGCGATCTTCGCGCCCCGCTCCTTGCGGGCACGCGCGGCGTGGGTCATCACATTGACCTGGGTGTTGACGGGATTGGTGCCCCAGATCACGACGAGATCGGACAGCGCCATCTCCCGCGGATCGACGCCGGCGATCCTGCCGGTGCCGATCGCGAAGCCGATGCGCGCGACATTGGCGCAGATGGTCTGATAGAAGCGCGAATACTTTTTCACATGGGTGAGGCGGTTGAGACCGTCGCGCATCACGAGGCCCATCGTGCCGGCGTAGTAATAGGGCCAGACCGATTCCGCGCCGAACTCGCGCTCGGCTTCGTTGAAGCGGCGCGCGATCTCGTCCAGCGCCTCGTCCCAGGAGATCCGCGCGAACTGTCCCGAGCCCTTCGCACCCGTTCGGCGCATCGGATACATCAGCCGCTCGGGGTGATGGATGCGCTCGGCATAGCGGGCGACTTTGGCGCAGACCACGCCGGCCGTGTAGGTCTGCTGCTTCGAACCGCGGACGCGGCCGATGCTGCGGCCTTCGATCACCTCGACATCGAGGGCACAGGCCGACGGGCAATCGTGCGGACAGGTCGAATGGCGGATTTCGATCTTGGTGTCGATCTTGGCGTGCTGGTTCATGTCCCGGTTCGTAACACCAAAATACCGGCCAGCCGAGCGCATTTCTCCGGCAAGGCCCATGCGATTTGCTCAAGGCGCACGCGCCGCCGGTTCCTGCTGCGACTGCGAAGACGGCTCGCCCTGGCCAAAGAGCGACCATTGCGCGCTGGCGCACCCCCGAACGAGCCGCGCCCTGCCCTATTTGTGCAATTGGGTGAGACCGGTCGGCGGGCCGTCGACCGCGGTCCAGCCGCCGTCGACGAACAGCGTGCTGCCGCTGACATAGCTCGCAGCGTCCGAGGCGAGATAGGCGACCGCGGTGGCGACCTCGTCGGCACTGCTCCAGCGGTTGAACACGGTATGGCCGGCATAGAGATTGTAGATGTCGGGGCGCTGCTTGAACGGACCGGTGAGCGCGGTCTCCGCGATGCTCGGCGCAATCGCGTTGACCCGCACGCCTGCGTGGCCGACCTCGGAGGCAAAGCCCTTCACCAGGAGGCCGATCGCCGCCTTGGTCGAGCCGTAGACGCCGAGGCCCGGCTCGATGGTGACAGCGCGCACCGAGGAACAGGCGATGATGCTGCCGCCCTTCTGCGCGACCATGATGCGGCCAAAGGCCTGGAAGAACCAGACCGTGCCCTTGACGTTCAGGTTGAGCACGCGGTCGAGATCCTCCTCGGTATAGTCGAGGATGGTCTTGCGAATGTTGAGCCCGGGCGTCGTCACGGCGATGTCGAGCCGCGGAAACTTCTGCATCACGGTCGTGGCGAGCGCGTTGACCTCCGCAGCACTCGCGGCGTCGCAGCTAGCCGCCTCCGCCCAGCCGCCTTTTTCGCGAATGCCGGCGGCAGTCGCCTCCGCAGCGTCAAGCGCGCGATCGGCGCAAATGACGCGGGCGCCGAGCCCGGCCAGCGCCTCGGCCGACGATTTGCCGATGCCCGAGGCGGCGCCGAGGACGACTGCGGTCTTGCCGGTGAGATCGAAGAGTTTGCGATAGTCCGTCACAGATAGCGTCTCCCTGGTACTGCTAGCCCTTGTAGCCCATCAAGAGGCGCGGCAGCCACAGCGAGAATGCAGGGACATAGGTCACGAACATCAGTGCTGCGATCAGCGCGGCATAGAACGGCAGGATGGTGCGCATGACCGCGCCCACCGAGATGCCGCCGATGGCGCAGCCCACGAACTGCGTCGTTCCGACCGGCGGCGTGTTCAGCCCCAAGGCACAGTTGATCAGCATCAGCATGCCGAACTGCACCGGATCCATGCCCGCCTTCATCGCAATCGGCAGGAAGATCGGCGTGCAGATCAGGATCGTCGCCGCCATGTCCATGAACGTGCCGAGCACGAACAGGACGATGTTGATGAGCAGGAAGACGACCCAGGGCTGCGTCGACACCTTGCTCATCATTTCGCCGGCGAGGTCGGCAACCTCGTAAAGTCCCATCAAATATTGGAACATGGTGGAGACGCCGATCAGCAGCAGCACCACGCCCGTCGTCTTCACCGCCTTCGCTGCAGCCCGCAGGAAGTTCGACAAGGTCATGGTGCGGTAGATCAGGAAGGTCAGCAGGATCGTGTAGGTGACCGCGACGGCGGCGGATTCGGTTGCCGTGAAGACGCCGGACAGGATGCCCGCCAGGATGATGCCGACGATCAGAAGACCCGGCAGCGCGGCCGCGAGCGAGCGAAAGACCTCGGCCCAGCCCGGAAACCTGCCCGCCGGGTAGCCGCGCTTCACCGCGACCGCGTAGGCGGCGACCAGCATGCACACCATCAGCACGATCGCCGGCAAGAGGCCGGCGGCGATCAGCGCGCCGATCGACACCTTGCCGCCGGCGGCGAGCGCATAAATGATCATGTTGTGGCTGGTCGGCATCAAGGCTCCGACCAGCGAGGCATGGGTGGTGACGTTGACGGCGTAGTCGGTGTCGAACCCTTCCTTTTTCATCATCGGGATCATCACCGCGCCCATCGCCGACACGTCGGCCACGGGCGAGCCGGAGACCCCGCCGAACAGCGTGCAGGCGACCACGTTCGACATGCCGAGCCCGCCCCGGATGTGTCCGACGAGATTCTTGGCCAGCTGCACGATCTTGTCGGCGACCCCGCCATGCAGCATCAGCTCGCCGCTGAAGACGAAGAACGGAATGGCGAGGAAGGAGAAGATGTTCATCCCCGACATCATCTGCTGGAAGATGACGGCGACCGGCAGGCCCTCGTAGAGAATGGTGCAGATCGCCGACAGGCCGATCGCGAAGGCAACGGGAACGCCAAGAATGAGGAATCCGAAGAACGCGGCGCCGAGGATGATCAGTTCCATGAGGGGACGACCTCTTCGCCGCGCAGCAGAGCCATGATGTGCTCGATGGAAAAGGAGACGATCAGGACGCCGGAGGCGATCAGCGGCACGTAGCGGATGACTTCAGGCAGGCCGAGATTTGGGATCCTCACGGTGCCGACCGATGCGCCGAGAATCCATCCGTTATAGGCCATCGCAATGCCAAACACGGCGACCAGAACATGGATCGCGATCTCGACCTTCTCCCGCACGTGGTCCGGAAGCATGACCAGCAGACTGTCCATGCCGATGTGCCCGGCATCGCGCACGCCGACGGCGGCGCCGATCAGCGTGACGTAGAGGATCAGGACCAGCGCCAGGTTCTCCGTCCAGGTCGGGCTGGAGTTGAGCACGTAACGTCCGAACACCTGGTAGAATACGATGGCGACGATGACGAGCAGTCCGGTCACGGACAGATACATGCCCACGCGCGCAACAGGTGCATTGATCCGCGACAGCAGGCCGGTAGACGGTCGTGCCGCTACGGCGCCCTGCTCATGGCTTGCGACGTGTGGGTCTGTCATCCCGCGCCTCCTTACGGGGATCCGGCGCCGCTGTATTTACTTCGTGTCCTGGATGCGCTTGACGAGGCTCCGCAGCTTCTCGTCGCCGGCGAACTTCTGGTACACCGGCTTCATCGCATCGACGAATTCCGCCTTGTTCGCGATCGTGACGACCTGAACGCCGGCGGCCTCGACGGTCTTGCGGGAGGCCTGCTCACGCTCGTCCCAGAGCTTGCGCATGACGGGCACCGATTCCTTCGCTGCCTTGCGGATCATCGCCTGGTCCTCCTTGCTCAGCGTGTCCCAGACCTTCTTGGACATCACGAGGACTTCGGGCGCCAGGGAATGCTCGGTGATGTTGTAGAACTTGGCCGCTTCGAAATGACGGGACGACTCGTAGGACGGCCAGTTGTTCTCGGCCGCGTCGACAAGGCCGGTCTTGAGAGCAGTATAGACCTCGCCATAGGGCATCGGCGTCGGGTTGGCCCCGAGGCTCTGGATCATGCCGACCCACAGATCGGACTGCTGGACGCGAATCTTCAGGCCCTTCAGATCCGCGAGCGACTTGACCGGCGCCTTCACGGTGTAAATGGACCGGGCGCCGCTGTCGTAATAGGCGAGACCGACCAGGCCAGCGGGCTCCATCGCCGCCAGAATCTCGTCGCCGATCGGCCCGTCGAGGACGGTGCGCATGTGCTGGGTGTCGCGGAAGACGAAGGGCAGGCACAACGCGATGGTTTCCGGCACGAAGTTGTTGAGCGGCGACGCGTTGATCCGCATCATGTCGAGCGCGCCGATCTTGAGTTGCTCGATCGTGTCCTTCTCCGAGCCCAGGGCGCCATTCGGAAACACCTTCACGCCGAGCTTGCCGCCGCTCGCCGCTGCGAGCTGCTTGCCCATGAACTTGACGGCCTCGACGGTCGGGTAGTCCGCGGGGTGGACGTCGGCGGAACGGAAGTCGCGTGCGGTCGCCAGGGGCGCCGAGACCGCCAATGCAACGGCTGTGACGATACCGGTGAATATCTTCATCTGGGCTTTCCTCCTGGATTGATTATGTCGTTGTCGGGCGGATGCTTGGGCCGCCTTGGGGTCGCTCCGCTTCGAGTGTGAAGTCAAGCGCCAATGTCGTCCCTAGGGCGGGCGGCAATCTCTGTCCAAGCCAAATCCGGCATCGATCAATGCACGAGTTGCATCGATCGATCTGGCGCAGTTCATGGAGGACGACAGGCCAGGTTGACGTCGCCGGCACGTGACTTGACGCTACCGATGGAGGCCCCTCAAGATGCCAGATGCTCCGGACAAATCTTGAGGGAATGCCCATGCCGCGGAAGCTGATCGATATCTCTGTGCCGCTCGCAAACGACGTGACGGCCGATCCGCCCGGCAATCACCCGACGATCCAGTATATCGATCACCAGCAGGGCCTGCCGCGCATGCTGCAATTCTTCGACGGCCTCAAGGCGCAGGATCTGCCGGACGGCCAGGGTTGGGCCGTCGAACAGGTCTCGCTGTCGACCCACAACGGCACGCATCTCGATGCGCCCTGGCACTTCCATCCGACCATGAACCGCGGCGAAAGGTCATGGACAATCGACGAGGTGCCGCTCGAATGGTGCTTTCAGCCCGCCGTGAAGCTCGACTTCCGGCATCTGCCCGACGGCTACGTGGCAAGTGCGGACGACGTCGAGAAGGAGCTGAAGCGCATCGGACACACGCTGTCGCCGCTGGAGATCGTCGTCGTCAACACCAGCGCCGGCGCAAAGTTCGGCAGGGCCGACTACGTCAATTCCGGCTGCGGCATGGGCTATGAAGCCACCATGTACCTGCTCGAACGCGGCGTGCGGCTGACCGGCACCGACGGCTGGAGCTGGGACGCGCCGTTCGTCTACACCGCGAAGAAATATGCCGAAACAAGAGATGCCGGCCTGATCTGGGAGGGCCACAAGGCGGGACGGCACATCGGCTATTGCCATCTCGAGAAGCTGCACAATCTCGACCAGCTGCCTTCAACCGGATTCACGATCTCGTGCTTTCCGGTGAAGATCGAGCGCGCGTCCGCGGGCTGGACCCGCGCGGTCGCCATCATCGACAACTAGGTCGGGGGCATCAGTTGCCGCCGAGGCCGCTCTCGGCGAGCTCGCGCAGCGCGTCCGTATCCAACACGACGATGGCGCCGTGCTCGAGGCGAACCCAGCTACGGCCGGCCCAGGCGCGCAACTGCTTATTGATGCTCTCGCGCGTCATCCCCACCATCTCGCTGATCTCCTGCTGCGTGATGGCGAGCGTGCCGCTGCCGGAATCGAGCTTGCGCTCTTCGGTGAGACCGAGCAGCGCACTCGCGAGCCGGCCCGGCAGATTCTGGAGGATCACCTGCTCGACCTGCTGACTGGTCCAGCGCAGACGCGCGCAGAGCAGCTCGATGAATTTCATCGCCAGCGCCGGCTGGCTCTTCACGAACGGCAGGAAGTCCCGGCGATCGATGACGTAGAGCTCGCAATTGGTGTTGGCGGTCGCATCCGCCGATCTGGGAGCGCCGTCGAGCACCGCGATCTCGCCGAAGATTTCGCCGGGACCGATCAGATTGAGAATGGCGTTCCGCCCGTCCGGCGACGAGGAGGAAATCTTCACTGTCCCCGAAATCACCGCGAACAAATTGTTGCCGGGATCGCCCTTCGCGGCGATCGTCGCGCCGCGCTTGACAGTGGTGTGCTTGGCATAGCGGCAGAGCTGATCGAGCGCCTCCGGCTCCAGATCCGCGAAGATCGGGTGCTTGCGCAGGACCGATAGTTTGCTGCCCACTGACTGTCGGGGGTCGCCGGTCTTGTCCTGAGGCACGCCGCCGGGCTCCTAAGACTACGAGGCTCTGGCTTCCTGCGTAGTCGACGTTACCAGGGTTTTCAACCGGAAAGCACGCTCGCGGTTTGAGGCAAATGCCGCGAGAAGACCGCGGCAGACGCCGGAAATTCGCATCCGAAGGATGCGACGATGCACCTCGGTCCATGCAGAGTTGCAGGCGACGCAAGCGCCGATTGCGTTGAGGCGCTGCCGACGGCCAGCGCCGGCCGGGTGAGTGCCGGCCGTTGGCGCTAGAAGCCGGTCAAGATCTGGGGAGCTTCAGTGCTTCGAATCCGGATCAAGCCGGCCTGCACTGGTTTGCCGGTCTGCCCAAGCCAAAACCGCGCCGAATCCAACGAAGATCGCGACGACGGCAATGGTCATCAGCAACGTGTCAGCGGGCATCATGCTCCTCCCGGATTGTTTGGGGCATTATTTGCGGCGCACGGCTGACGTCATTGATCAAGATCAAAAATTCGAGGGCGTCGTGGACAGGGTATCAAGCTGCGGCCATCGCCTCGACGCGTGCCGGATCGAGCAGGCTGATACCGCCGTGAATGATCTGGATCACGCCCTGACGCTCCAGCTTGGTAAAGGTGCGGCTGACAGTCTCGATGGTCAAGCCGAGATAGTCGGCGATGTCCTGACGGCTCATCGGAAGCGGCACCTTGTCGGAGAGACCCTTGAGCGCGACCAGTCGCTCACGCCAGCCGAGCAGAAAAGTCGCCACCTTCTCGTCCGCCGAGCGTCGGCCGAGCAGGACCATATGGTCGCGAGCCTGACTCAACTCGCGAATGGCCAGCTCATTGATCCGCCTGAGCAGCTGCGGCCGGTCCTCGATGAAACGGTTGAAGGGCGCTTTTGCGAATTGGCACACGGTCACCGCGCCGATTGCATCGGCCGAAAAGTTGTGCCGGCCGGATAGATTCATCCCCAGGAAGTCACCAGGCAAGGCGAAGCCGACGATCTGCCGCCGGCCGTCCGGCAGCAGCTTGTACAGCCGCATGACGCCCTCGATGACGTTATAGAACGAGGTCGTGATGTCCTCCTCGGAAAACACGGTCTCGCCCGAGCCAAAATGGACGCGGCGGCCGAGATGCTCGAATTCCCTGAGGTCGGCCGCATCCAGCGACGAACAGACCGCCGCTCCGCGTACGGCACAATCGCTACAGAAATTCCCGTTCGGCTCAATTGCGACCACGGAAGCGCTCCTCGCGCCGGCTGCCCCGGACACCAGACCGAGTCCACCGCGCGGCTGCATTTTACTGCACCGCGCCAAAGCCAATTGACTCAGATCAAATTTGAGTGGCATCCCCGTCTTATTCTGCCTCCAGAGTTCGACGGGATCACTTTTCATGCTGCAAAGCGCACTGCGTCACGGCCTGATTGGGCTGCTTCTGATCACGCCTGCGCTGGCGGCGCCGACCGCCGAACAACGCGGCAGGACCTTTGCCCGGGTCAATTGCGCACGCTGTCACGCGATCGACCGCGTCTCCAAAAGTCCGCTCGAGATCGCCCCTCCGCTGCGGACCCTGCATCGGCGCTATCCGATCGACAGCCTCGGCGAGGCACTGGCCGAGGGAATCTACACCGGCCATGCCGACATGCCGGTCTTCGAGCTCAGTCCGGACCAGATCCACGACCTCCTGTCCTACCTGAAGACGCTGGAATAGTCGGCCTCAGACCGCCTGCACGGTCCACCCGATCAGCTCCTTCGCGATGCGCGCGAAGGCCGCATCGAAGGCGGCGACTGAAGCGGCCGGTTCGACCTTGTCGAGCTTTTCGCTGGTCTCGATCAGGCGCGAGGCCACCACCTTGCCGTTCTTGTCGACGATCCGCGCCGACAGTGCGATCTCGGCTCGCGCCTCTCCCTCCGTAGCGATCCGAAAGCGTCTGATATCGATCAGGAGCTGGTAATCCGTCTGCCCGAGGTCGGTCGTGCGCAGCGGCGCGTGAGCGATGTCGTAGTTCTCGAAGCTGTCGATCAGGCGCGCCTGCACCAGTTTCGGAATGCTGTCAGCCCAGAGGAAATCCGCAAAGCCCGGCCTGTCCCCGGCGGGCGCGAACAGCATGCGCTGGGTCTGCAGCATTGCGACTGCGGTCGGCTCGGGAATCGCCAGCGACCCGGACAGCGCCTTGCCGGCCGGCCCGAGATTCTGCGGCGTGCGCAGATCGTAGGTGATCTTCTGCGCGGGCGCGCCGCCGCCGGTCATCTTCTCGAGGCCCGCCAGAATGCCGTCGATCTTGCCGGTGTTGCGCGCGAGCCCGTCGGAGAAGGTCTTGAAATTCGCAATGGTGTCCTTCAGCGGTCCGGAATTGTCCTGAAGCACCGTGTCGACCCGCCGCAGCGCATCGCGCGCCGCCTGCGTCATGCTCTGGCCGGCGCCGGCCTCCGCGATCAAGGTCAGGGGCTCGCCGGATTTGGCGACGATCACGCCGCCCTCCAACGTCACCACCGGCACGCCGGTCAGGCCCTGGAATTCGAGGCCGACCCTGGTGTCGGAACGGACCGGCGTCGCAGTGGCAACCGAGATCGTCGCATTGACGAAGCGCGGGTTGTCCGGCGCAAGGCCGAGCTGGGTCACCTCTCCGACGCGAATGCCGTTGAACAGCACGCCGGCGCCGACCAGCAGGCCAGGCACCGGCCCCTGGAATTGCACGTGGTAGCTCGTACGCGGCCCGATGCCGCCGGTGTTGTTCAGCCAATAGACGAAGCCGAACACCGCGAGGATCGCGGCAAGCACGAAACTGCCGATCAGCACGTAGGGAGCGCGGGTTTCCATCTCTCATCTCATCTCGTGTTGCAGCATCTGCGAGCGCTTGCCGTGGAAATAGGCGCGCACCCAGGGATGCTCGGATTGCAGCAATTCGCGCATCGGGCCGATCGCCACGATCTTGCCGTCGGCAAGCGCGGCGACGCGGTCGCAGACCGTGGTCAGGCTCGCAAGGTCATGGGTCACCATGAACACGGTCAGCTCCAGGGTCCTTTGTAGCGTCTTGATCAGCACGTCGAAATCGCCGGCGGCGATCGGATCGAGGCCCGAGGTCGGCTCGTCCAGGAAAAGGATCGGCGGATCGAGCGCCAGCGCACGCGCCAACGCCACGCGCTTGGTCATGCCGCCGGACAGCTCCGCCGGATACTTGTCGGCGTCCTCTGCGCGCAGGCCGACCATTTCGAGCTTGGCGATCGCGATCTCGTCCATCAGCTCCTGCGACAGGACGAGATTTTCACGGAGCGGAAACTGGACGTTCTGGCGGACCGTCAGCGAGGAGAACAGCGCGCCTTGCTGGAACAGGATGCCCCACGCCGTCGCTGCGCTTCGACCGTGGCCGCTCGCGGATTGCCCCATGACCTCGATGGTCCCGCTCCGGCGCGGGATGAGGCCGATGATGGTCCGCATCAGCACCGACTTGCCGCCGCCGGACGCCCCCACAAGCCCGAGGATCTCGCCCCGGCGAACGTCGAGCGACAGATGGTCGAGCACGGTCTGACGACCGAAGCCGACCACGAGGTCACGGACGCGAATCGCGAACTCGTCTTGCGGTCCGTCCATCGTCACATCCCGATCGAGGCAAAGAAGACAGCGAACAGGCCGTCGAGCACGATCACCAGGAAGATCGACTTCACGACCGACGTCGTGGTCTGCCGCCCCAGCGACTCAGCGCTTCCCTTGACGCGCAATCCCTCGCTACAGGCCACGATCCCGATCACCAGCGCCATGAACGGCGCCTTCAGGATGCCCACCTCGAAATGGGTGACCGAAATGGCCTCATGCAGCCGCGCGATGTAGATCGCCGGTCCCATGTCGCCATAGAACTGGGCAACGAGGCCGCCGCCATAGAGCGCGGCAATCGATCCGATGAAGGTGAGGATCGGCAAGGCAATGACCAGCGCCGCGACGCGCGGCAGGATCAGGACGTCGACGGGATCGAGCCCCATGGTCGAAAGCGCGTCGATCTCCTCGCGCATCTTCATCGAGCCGAGCTCGGCGGTGTAGGCGCTCCCCGACCGGCCGGCGACCATGATGGCGACGATCAGCACGCCAAGCTCACGCAGCACCAGGATGCCGACCATGTCGACGGTGTACGACTCCGCGCCAAATCTGCGGAAGTGGAAAAAGCCCTGCTGCGCGATGATGGCCCCGATCAGGAAGGTGATCAGCGCGACGATGGGAATCGCCTGCCACCCGATGCGGTAGAGCTGATACACCAGCGACGTCAGCCGCAGCGAACGCGGCCGGCGCAGCACGCCGGCCACGGCCATGAACAATGCGCCGAGCATCTGGAGGAAGATCGTGATGTCTTCCCGCGCCCCGACCGTGGACTTGCCGAGATCGCCCAGCCTCGCCAGCACCGGATTGGGCGCAGCCGCCGGGGCCGGCGTGTGGCGGTTGACCTGGCGCACCTCGTCCATCAGCCCGCTGAAATGGTCGGCGACGCCGACGAATTCGGCCGATCTGCCTGACAATGCGGCCCTGCGCGACAGCTTTTCCAGGACCCAGGCGCCGAGCGTATCGAGCGCGCTGACGCCCGACATGTCCAGGGTTACAGCGCGCGACCGATCGACGTCGGCTCCGACCGACCGGGATAAAGTTTCGAGCGTCACCACATTGGCGGCAGTCCAGGGCCCTTCAGGGCGCAGTTTCAGCTCGTCGCCGGACGGCGTCGCGAGCAGCAGCGGTTCGTGGTTCACGCTTCCACCTCGTCGGGACAATCGGTCCCCATTCAGCCGGCATTTCTAGGCCAGCATGTGGCGGCCGGTTTGACCTGTCTCAAGACCCGAACACGCCCCCGTCTCTTGACGCAAATCAAGCGCGGCCGCACGGGCGGGTCCTAGACTTTTTTTCAATTCAACGAGGATACCAGATCCATGTTCGACAGTGACAGGATGGGCGAGGAACTGCGGGCGCTGAAGGTTGACGTCACACGCCTGCTGAGCACCGCCGGCGAAGAGATGTTCGAGAGCTCGAAAGATCGCGCCGAGGCGCTCGCCGATCAGATCAGAGCCGCACTCACTGAGCTCGGCGAGACCGTCGAACAAGAGCAGGAGCAGCTCCAGGGCCTCGTTGCGGAGCGTCCGATCACATCGCTCGCATCCGCCTTCGCGCTGGGCGTGGTTGTCGGCTTCATGCTGAGGAGACACTAGGTGAATACCGAGAATGTCGTCAAACACCTGCGCGTGCTGTGGCGCACCGACAGGATCATCGCGGACATCAGGCTGCGCCATCTGCTGATCGGCCTCGGGCTGCGCGCCTTCGCGGCGCTGATCGCGGCGTTCGGGCTCCTGATGCTGGAGTTGTCGGCCTATTTCGCGCTGGTGCAGATCTGGAGCGCGATTGCCGCGGCCGCCATCCTCGGCGCCGTCAATTTCGCCATCGCGGCCGTTCTCTTCGTGATCGCCGGCCGCGCTCCGTCAGGCCGGGATATCGAGCTTGCCAACGAAATTCATGACGCATCCATCGAAGCCCTTCAGATCGAGGCGCGTGCGCTCCAGGCTCAGGTGTCAGGCGCGGTACATCATCCGCTCAGCACGATCGTGCCGGTGCTGGTGCCGCTGATTGCGATCATCGTCAAGAACTTGCGAACGACGGCCAAGGCGCCCGCCGATGCAAATTCAGCCCGCCCCTAGCGGGCGAGCTCAAAGTTTCAGCTTGACGTCGCAAAGATCAGGCTCGGCCGGATCCGGCTTGACCTCGAAGCCGAGCTGCCGGCACATGTCGAGCATCACGGTGTTCTCCTGGAGCACGTCGCCCGATATGGCCTTCAGTCCTTCCGAGCGCGCGTAGTCGATGATCAGCTGCATGAGGGCCCAGCCGAGCCCCCTGCCCTTGAGATCGGACCGCAGCAGGATCGCGTATTCGCCGGTCTCGTAGATCGAGTCGGAATGGATCCGGACGACGCCGACCATTTCGCCGGTGGCCTCGTCGAATGCCATGAAGGCCATCGCGCGCGCATAGTCGAGCTGGGTCAGGCGTGCGATGAACTCATGGGTGAACTCCTTCATCGGCGCAAAGAACCGCAGGCGAAGGTCGTGCGGCGTGACGTGACGCAGGAATTCGTGGATGGTCGGCTCGTCCTCGGGGCGCATGGGCCGCACGAAGATGTGCCAGTCGTCCTTGAGCTTGAGGCGGCGCTCCCATTGCGACGGATAGGCGCGAACGGCGAAATTGGCCGGGCCGGAGCCGGCGAACTTCCGCTGCGGCGGCCCGACCGCAACGCGGGCATCGACCGCGGTCACGCCGGTTTCGTCCGCCAGCAGCGGGTTGATGTCGAATTCGCGGATCTCGGGAATGTCGGCCGCCATCTGTGCCAGCTTCACCAGCACCGTGGCGACGGCGTCCGGCTTCACCGCCGGCACGTCCCGGTAAGCGCGGAGCAGCCGCGACACGCGCGTGCGCTCGATCAGGTCGCGGGCCAGCTGCAGATCGAGCGGCGGCAGCGCGAGCGCCTTGTCGTTGATGATCTCCACAGCGGTCCCGCCCCGGCCGAAAACGACCACCGTGCCGAAGGTCGGATCGTCGGCGAGGCCCAGGATCAGCTCGCGCGCTTTCGCCTTGACGACCATCGCCTGGACGATGACGCCGCCGATGCGCGCCTCCGGGCGCAGCTTCTTCGCACGCCCCATAATGCCCATGGCAGCCCCTCGGACTGCTTCAGGCGTGGTCAGGTTGAGAACGACGCCGCCGACATCGGATTTGTGGACGATGTCCCGCGACATGATCTTCAGCACGACGGTGTCGCCTTGCGCGAAGATGTCTTTCGCATAGGCCACCGCCTGCTCGACATCGGTCGCCGCATAGGTCGGCACCATCGCGATGTCGTAGGCCTCGAGCAGGTGCTTGATCTCGACAGGCTCGAGCCATTCGCGGCCGTCCGCGATCGCGGCGGTGACGATCTGTCTCGCTCCCTGGGCGTCCGGAACGAAGGTGTCGGGCATTGCGGGAGGAACCTGGCTCAGCTCCTCCACCACTTCGCGGTGCCGGACCAGATGCATGAAGCCGCGCACGGCGTCGTCCTCGGTCGGATAATTCGGCACTCCGGCGCCGGAGAGTGTCTGAATGATCTTCTGATCGGCCCCAACCCAGGCCGCCAATACGGGCTTCGCCCAGCTGCGGTGCTGTTCGCGATATTTTCTGACGAGCTCCGTCACGGTCGTGGCGATCTCGGCGGCCGAGGCGATCGCCGTTTGCACATTGAGGACCAGGACAGCGTCGTTGTCGCGATCGGCCAGCAGTTCCTCCAGAGCCACCGCGTAGCGCGAGGCGTCGGCATCGCCCACGATGTCGACGGGATTCGCACCGGACCAGGTCGGCGGCAGTGCTGCGTCGAGCTTCTTGCGCGCCTCGGCCGAGATGGTTGCCGGAATTCCTCCGAGGTCGACCAATCGATCGATGGCAAGGACGCCGATGCCGCCACCGTTGGTCAGGATGGCGAGACGCTTTCCCGTCGGCGATTCGACACGGCCGAGCGTCTCGGCACAATCGAACAGCTCACGCAGATCGGAGACCCGCAGGACACCCGCGCGGCGGAATGCCGCGTCGTAGACAGCGTCGGCGCCGGCGAGCGCACCGGTGTGCGTGGCAGCCGCCTTCGCGCCCTGCGCCATGCGGCCGGATTTCACCACGACGACGGGCTTCACGCGCGCGGCGGCGCGCGCCGCCGACATGAACTTGCGCGCATCCTTGATGGCCTCGATGTAGAGCAGGATCGCGCGGGTCTTGTGATCCATCGCGAAATGGTCGAGCAGATCGGCAATATCGACGTCGATCTGATCGCCGATAGAAACGATGCCGGAGAATCCGACGCCGCGCTGCGCGGCCCAATCGACCATGCCGGCGGCAATTGCGCCCGATTGCGAGATCAGCGCGAGGTTACCCGCCCCCGGCATGTGCGCGGCGAAACTGGCATTCAGGCTGACGCCGGGCATCATGATGCCGAGGCAGTTCGGCCCGATCAACCGCATGCCGTGTTTTCGGGCAGCACTGCTTGTCGCCTCGTGCAGCGATCCCGGCCCCTGGCCGAGCCCGGCCGAGACGATCAGCGCGCCAGCAGAGCCGCGACGCCCGGCCTGGTCGACGATGCCCGGAATTTCGCCCGCGGGGGCGGTGATGACCACGAGCTCGGGCACGAAGTCCAGCCTGTCCAGGCTCTTCACCGCCGCGACGCCGCTGATCTCGGCATGGCGTGGATTGACGAGGCCAAACTGCCCCTTGAATCCGGCCTTGCGAATGTTCTCGAGGACGGCGCGTCCGACGGACGCCGGACGGGCGCTCGCCCCGACGAGCGCGACCGAGCGTGGTGACAGCAGGTTGTTGAGACGATAAATTGACATGAAAGCAAATGCGCCGGGTCAGCGGCGGTTCCGATTGGTTGACGATCAGGCCCGGAAGCAGAAGGAGCCTAGTACGAGATCATAACCCAGCACGGTGGCTGGCCAATGACGGTCTTTGTCACGCCGCCCCAGACGATCTCGTTCAGGCGCGAATGATGATAGGCGCCCATCACGATCGCATCGATGCCATGGGAATTCGCCCAGCTTCCCAGTACCTTGCCGATGGAGCTGCCGCCACCCTTCGTCGTTTCGAACGAGGCATAGACCCCGTGTTCCCTCAAATGACCGACGAGAGCCGTTCCGGATTGTATGACCGCGTCAGTCTTATCCTCCGCTACAGTCACCACGCGGACCGAACTGGCAGCCCGAAGAATGGGCAACGCATCGCCGACCGCACGCGCGGCGCGGGCAGAATGATCCCAGGCAATCATGACGTTCTCGAATTCAGGCCGAAGTTCGTCCGCGAGATGTTCGGGACAGAGCAGAAGCGGCCGGCCGGATCCGAACAGGAAAGCTTCGACAATGCCCTCTGTTCGGCTGTCGTGCGGCTTCACGGGAACCAGCGTGAGGTCGCTGAAGCGGGCATGCTCGGCGAGGATCGCCCCGATCTGATCCGCAGGCACTTTACCCGATCGGCTCTGGGCGCGAACGCCGGCGCGGGAAGCTGCATTGGTGAAGGCGTTCAGGAGCTGTTGCATGTCACCTGCCTCGGATGAACCGCTTGCATCCGCGGAATCGCGATCGTAAGGCAGCATCATCTTCGGCCGCTCGAAAACCTCTTCCTCGAGCGCGAGCGCAGTGATCCTGGCGCCGAGATCGGCGGCAACAGCCACGCATTTCTCGATCGCGACCAGGGCCGGTCCGTGCGGCCGGCCGACCAGGGGCAGAAATACGTCCTTGACGGGCATCGAAGTTCTCCTCACTCGTCACAATAGGTCGGCTCCCGTCGAGACGCTTGATCCTCATCAAGCCAGGGCACCTCGGTCCGGTCGCCCGGGAACAGGCGTTGACCGACGTCAAGGACTGGCCGCACTGTCATTCTATGAATAGTTCATCGGAGCGGATCGCCCCGGAGAGGCTCATGCGTGCGATGGTGTTGCCGGCCCCGCGAGCGCGGCTCCAGATGGAGGAGCGGCCCGATCCGATGCCGGGCGACGGTCAGCTCCGCATGAAGATCAGCGCCTGCGGCGTATGCCGGACCATCTTCATCTGGTCGATGCCGAGCTGCCCGATATTCGCTATCCGATCGTGCCTGGCCACGAGATCGTCGGCCGGGTCGATCTCGTGGGCCCGAACGTGGCAACACATGCGCCTGGCGACCGGGTCGGCATTCCCTGGCTCGGCTTCACCTGCGGAAAGTGTCGATTCTGCCGGGAGGGCATGGAAAATCTGTGCGACGCACCGCTGTTCACCGGCTACACGCGCGACGGCGGCTACGCAACTCACACCATCGCCGACGCACGTTACGCCTTTCCTCTCGGTGAGGCCGGCGGCGACGTGGAGATTGCGCCTCTGCTGTGCGCAGGGCTGATCGGCTGGCGCTCGCTGGTCCTGGCCGGCGCTGCCGACAGGCTCGGCCTCTTTGGCTTTGGCGCAGCCGGCCACATCATCGCGCAAGTCGCGGTTTGGCAGGGACGATCCGTCTATGCCTTCACGCGACGCGGCGATGCCGCAGCACAAGACCTCGCGCGACGTCTCGGCGCGGTCTGGGCGGGATCGTCGGACCAAGCGCCCGACGAGCCGCTCGACGCCGCCATCATCTACGCACCATCAGGCGAGCTTGTCCCGGCCGCGCTGCGCGCCGTGCGCAAAGGCGGTCGCGTCGTATGCGCCGGCATCCACATGAGCGACATTCCAAGCTTTCCATATGACCTGCTCTGGCAGGAACGGCAGTTGGTCTCGGTCGCCAATCTCACGCGGCAGGATGGTCTCGATTTTCTAAAGGTCGCTCTGCAAGCCGGCGTGCGCACCGAGACGACGGCGTTTCCGCTCGACCAGGCCAACGAGGTTCTGAACATGCTGCGGGATGGCCAGATTCTCGGCGCGGCCGTGCTGACGCCCTGATGGTGCTTCGAATGCCCGCTTCGATGAAAGATGAAACGGCGGCCCAGGAGCGGATCTTCCGGACGCTGACCGACCATCCCGGCGTGACGCGGATCGACACGCACGGAGCCTCGGTGTTCCTGGACGGAAAGCGCGCGCTGAAGATCAAGCGCGCCGTCCGGTTTCCGTTCCTCGACTACTCGACGCTCGAGAAGCGCAAGGCGGCCTGCGAGGAGGAGATCAGGATCAACCGGCCGCTGGCGCCGCAGATCTATCACCGAGTCGTGGCGATCACCGAAGAGCCGGATGGATCTCTGAAGGTCGACGGCGCCGGCCGGCCGATCGAGTATGCGGTCGACATGTCGCGCTTCGACGAAAGCAGGACGCTGGATCATCTCGCCAAGGCCGGTCCGCTGGACACGAAGCTCGCCTCGGCTGCCGCCGACGCAATCGTGGCGTCGCACGCGGCCGCGACTCGCGCCGACGGAAAAGCATGGGTCTCGTCCATCCCGGCCCTGATCGACGGCAACTGTGACGGTCTGCGGGCCGGCGGACATTTCAACGCGGGAGACATCGAAAGGCTCGGCAAGGCCTCGCACGAGGCATTTCTGCGAATCCGTCCGCTGCTCGCGGAGCGCGCCCGCCAGGGCTTCGTGCGCCGCTGCCATGGCGATCTGCATCTCGCAAATATCGTTCTGATCGATGATCGGCCCGTGCTGTTCGACGCCATCGAGTTCGATGCGAAAATGGCGACGGTCGACGTGCTCTACGATCTCGCATTCACGCTGATGGACCTGTTGCAGCACGATCAACCCGGCGCGGCTAACGTGGTGCTGAACCGATATCTCACCGTGACGCCGGCCGACAATCTCGACGCGCTCTCGGCGCTGCCGCTGTTCATGTCGATCCGGGCGACGATCCGCGCCCAGGTGGCCCTGGCACGGCTAAAGCGACCGCATTGCGATCGTCCCGGCATTCTTGACCAGGCGCAGCGCTATTTTGACCTTGCCAGGATGCTGATCCATCCTCCTGCTCCTCGTCTGATTGCGGTCGGCGGACTGTCAGGCACCGGCAAGACGGTCTTGGCGCACGCGCTCGCACCGGTCGTCCCTCCGCAGCCGGGAGCCGTGGTGCTGCGCAGCGACCTCGTCCGCAAGCAGATGTTCGGGGTCGAGGACACGCACCGCCTGCCGCCATCCGCCTACACGCTGGAGGTCGCGACCCGGGTCTACGGCACGCTGGCTCAGCACGCCCGGCGGGTGCTGGCGCAAGGCCATTCGGCGATCATCGACGGCGTATTCGCCCGCGAGGACGAACGCGACGCGATCGCCGCGCTGGCACGCGAGTGCAATGTGCCGTTGAACGGCCTGTTCCTGGTCGCAGACCTCGCGACCCGGCAACTGCGGATCGGAAGCCGCCGGGGGGACGCATCGGACGCCACACAAGAGGTTGCCGCGCTACAGGAGCACTATAATATCGGCCACATCGGCTGGGCGACCATCGATGCATCCGGAACACCAGAGCAGACCCTCCAGAACTGCCGGGACGCAATTGCTGGGGGGCAAGTAAGGCAATCTGATTGACTCGGGCTAGGATGTCGCGACCCAGCACAAGCTCGACGGCGACCACGCACGTCAAGCCGGCGGCACGGCGCAGTGCGCTGCCCGCCCGCCTCAGCCCCGGCATGGCCTGCGACACCGCCTTCCGGATCATCGCCCGCCGTCACCTCGACGCCGTGCTCGCTCAGCACGACGGCACCTGCCGCGGCGATCCAGACGCGCTGCACCAGATCCGCGTCGCACTGACGCATCTGCGAACTGCCATCCGCTTCTTCTCGCCGATGGTCGACGATGCCCTGCGGCCGAATGTCTGGGCCGAACTGAAATGGCTGAACGGCCAGCTCGGCATGGTGCGGGATCTCGACGTGGCAATCGAGCGGGTCGTGGCTGAGAGCGGCGACGAGCTCGCCGTAGTCGCCGAGCTTCAACACTGGGACGAGAAACGGGCCGAGAGCCACCGGCTGCTGTCGCGCGCGCTGCAATCTGCGCGTTACCGCCGCCTGGTCGAGCAGACCTCGACGTGGATCGATAGCGGCCCCTGGTCGACCCGGCGCAGCAAGGAAGCCATCCGGTTGCGCCGCCGCACGCTCGCCGACCACGCGACGGAGCGGTTGACCGAGTGGGAGACGAGGCTGCTCAAGAAGGCACGAAAGCTCCGCAAGCTCGACGCCGAGAAACGACACAAGGTGCGCCTTCTCAACAAGCGGATGACCTATTCGATCGAGTCGCTCCAGGATCTGTTCGCCGAAGAAACGCTGACGAAACAGAAGTCCATCCTCAAGCAATTGCGCAAGGCGCAACGCTCGCTCGGACAATTGAACGACGATGCACGAGGACAAGCGCTGGCAGCGTCGTTGAACGGCACCGGGATCGAGGCCGCCAGTCGCTTCCTCAACCGCAAGCGGAAAAAGAAGCTGTTGCGAACGGCGTCGGCGGCCTATCGGAAACTGGACAAGGCCAAACCCTTCCGCTCCTCGGACCTTGCGCCGAACTCCGAGCCGGAGGTTTAAAGCATGATCCGGAAAAGTGCGCAGCGGTTTTCCCTCGCGACAAACGCGGAACGCGCGTTTGCGCGGAGATCATGCCTAAACAACAACCTAAAGCGCGATGACGATTCATCCTGATCGCATCGCGCTTCAGGTGTGGACGTAGGCTCCCGGCGCGTCGGGCAGGCCGGGTGCGTTTCCAAGCCCGATCTGCGGCGGATCGCAGGGCGCGCCGGAGCGCGCCGCCAGCCATTTGGTCCATTCCGGCCACCACGACCCTTCAGCTCGCGGAGCCAGCTTCAGCCATTCATCCGCACCAACATAGGGTGCATCAGCAGCCTTGGTCAGCACCTGATAGCTGTGGCCCGGCTCCTCTGGAGGCGCCACCACACCGGCATTGTGACCGCCACTGGTCAACAGGAACGTCACGTCGGCATCGACCTGATAGTGGATCTTGTAGACGGATCGCCATGGCGCCACATGATCGGCGAGCGTGCCGACCACGAACATCGGCGCGTGAATATCGGAGAGCGAAATGCTCCTGCCTCCGACGAGATAGCGCCCTCCCGCCAGATCGTTGTCGAGGAACAGCTTGCGCAGATACTCCGAATGCATGCGATAAGGCAGCCGCGTGGCGTCGGCGTTCCAGGCCATCAGGTCGCTCGGCGGCGCGCTCTCGCCCATCAGGTAGTCGTGTGACAGCCGCGACCAGATCAGTTCGTTGGAACGCAGCAGCTGGAAGGCGCCGGCCATCTGCGTCGTGTCGAGATAGCCGCGCTGCCACATCATGTCTTCGAGAAAGGCCACCTGGCTCTCGTTGATGAAGAGCGTCAGCTCTCCGGCCTCGGTGAAGTCGGTCTGGGCGGCAAGGAGAGTGACGCTGCCGAGGCGGCTATCACCGTCGCGCTCCATCGCGGCGGCGACGATCGACAGCAAAGTGCCTCCCAAGCAATAGCCGAGCGCGTGGGTCTTCCGACCCGGCATGACCAGGCCGATCATGTCGAGCGCGGCCATGACACCCAGCTTGCGATAGTCGTCGAAGGCAAGATCCCGATCCCTGGCATCCGGATTGCGCCAGGAGATCGCGAACACGGTGAAGCCTTGGCCGGTCAGATATTTGACCAGCGAGTTATGCGGCGACAGATCGAGAATATAGTACTTCATGATCCAGGCCGGCACGATCAGGATCGGCTCGGGTCGCACCTGCGCTGTGGTCGGATGGTATTGAATGAGCTCGATCAGCTCGTTGCGGTAGACGACCTTGCCAGGCGAGACGGCCACCGTCTTGCCGACCACAAACTGCCCGTCGTCCGCCAACTTCGAGTTGGAGAGCAGGCGCGTCAGGTCGCTGCACCAGTTCTGCCAGCCGAAGACGAAATTCTCCCCGCCGCTCTGGAACGCCTTCTCCAGCACCTTCGGGTTGGTCGCCGCGAAATTCGACGGCGCCAGCATGTCGAGCATCTGGCGCATCGAGAACTCGACGATGGCTTCGTTTGCGTGCGACACGCCGCGCACGCCCGTCGCAGCATCGCGCCACCAATGCTCCGCGAGCAGAAATGCCTGCGCCAGCAGATTGAACGGCGGGGTCTCCCATTGCGACCCGCCGAAACGGCGATCCCGGTGCTGCGGCGCGATCACAGCCCACGGCTTTTGCCCCGGCGACATCGCGTGCGCGACGGCTTCCATGAGCCGGCCGGTGTCGCGAAGGACGTTGCGGAAAATCTCCATCCGGCGCTGCGGCGCCGCGGCGAGATGCGAACCCCAATCGAGCCAGGCGAGCGACAGGGCAAGCGGCGATATTCCGCCCGTGAACCGCGCCAGCATCGCGTGAAAAGCGCGGTCAAGAGGATATGGCTCCGATCCAGGCAGAGGACCGGCGGCGACCGGCACGCGGTCGAGCCTCTCGGGGCTCACCGGCGAGGCTTCGGGACCAGCGACGGGATGAGCGGGAAGAACCTGCACCGCCGGCTCTTCGGCCCGTGGAAATATCTGCACGACGCTCATGGCTCATATTCCTGCGGGCTTCGGTTCTCAATGGCAACAGGATATGGCGAGGCTCCAGATCCGTCTTGAGCTGCATCAAATCCGGGTCCGGATCATAATTGCTCAATCAGGATCGGCCGTGTTCGCTCGCTTGACCTGTGTCAAGCCGCACCTTGATACCCGAGCTAGTTTTCGCGCATCGAAGTTTCAACAAGCCAGCGGAGTTGTCCATGCGCGCCCACCAGATCATGACCCGGTCGGTCATCTCGGTAACCCCAGACACCAGCATCGTCGAAGCGGCAAACATCATGCTGAAGCGGCATGTCAGCGGGCTCACGGTGGTCGATGAGACCGGCAAGCTGGTCGGTGTCGTGTCCGAAGGAGACTTCATCCGCCGCAGCGAGATCGGCACCGGGCGCAAGCGCGGGCGCTGGCTGCGGTTCATCCTTGGTCCGGGCAAATCCGCCAGCGACTTCGTTCACGAGCACGGCCGCAAGGTCGCGGAAGTGATGACCGACTCGCCCGTGACCATCACGGAGGATACCGCGCTCGCGGAGATCGTCGATCTCATGGAGCGCAATAACGTGAAGCGGCTGCCGGTGGTGCGCGGCGACAAGGTCGTCGGTATCGTATCCCGCGCCAATCTGCTGCAGGCGGTGGCGGGGCTCGCCCGCGAAGTGCCGGATCCGACTGCGGACGACGACCACATTCGCAGCCGCATCATCGACACCATGGAGAAGAACGACTGGTGCCCGTTCGGGCTGAACGTCATCGCCCGCGACGGCATCGTTCATCTCAGCGGCGTCATCACCGAAGAGCGCGCACGGCAGGCCGCGATCGTCGCCGCGGAGAATGTCGAGGGCGTCAAGAAGGTGCACGACCATCTGTGCTGGGTCGACACCATGTCCGGCGTCTATCTGAACTCGCCCGAGGACGATGAACTCGCCAAGGCGAGCTGACCAAGGCAAGCTGATCGAGGCAGAGTTCAACGAGGAATGACGGCGGTGGCCTCGATCTCGACGCGCGCCGCCTGCTCGACGAGCCGGACCACCTGAACCAGCGCCATCGCGGGATAGTGCGCTCCGAAGATCTCGCGATAGACCCTGCCCAGCTCCTTCAGATTGGCCAGGTACTCGTCCATGTCGACGACGTACCAGGTCAGACGCACGAGGTGCTCGGGCCGGGCACCGGCCTCGGCCAGGATCGCGGCGATGTTGTCCAAGGTCTGGCGCACTTGCGCGACGAAGCCGTCGGCGAGACGCTCTGCTGCGTCCCAGCCGATCACCCCGCCGGTGACGACGATGCGCCCTTCGGCAGCCATGCCGTTGGCATAGCCCTTCGGCACCGGCCAGCCTGACGGCTGCAGGATCTGCGCCTCGATGCGCGTTCCGTCCTCGGCCGCTGTCGGCAGCACCGCGAGTTGCGGACCTTTCGGCGTCGTCACAGACAATTCTCTATCCTTCTCTCATTCCGCAGCGACGCCTGAGGACGTCGCCGCGGTCTGCGCCAGTTGCCGCAGGGCAAAGCGCTTCAGCTTGCCGGTCTCCGTCTTCGGCAATTGCGCCACGAACTCGATCGCGCGCGGATATTTGTACGGCGCGATCTCGCGTTTGACATGCTCCTGCAACTCGGCCACGAGCTGAGCGTCAGGCGTCACGCCGGGCGCGGCGATGACATAGGCCTTCACGATCATCCCGCGCGCCTCGTCCGGCGCGCCGACCACGCCGCACTCGGCGACCGCCGGATGCGTGAGGAGCGCCGCCTCGACATCCGTGCCCGCGATGTTGTAGCCGGCCGACACGATCATGTCGTCGGAGCGCGACTGGTACCAGAAATAACCGTCGCTATCCATCAGATAGGTGTCACCGGTGATGTTCCAGCCGTTCTGGACGTATTTGCGCTGCCGCTCGTCGGCCAGATAGCGGCAGCCGG
>NZ_AJQE01000141.1 GCF_000261685.1 Bradyrhizobium genomosp. I (2014)
GACGGCCTATCGTTCCGGGCGGCACGTCGCGCCCCTCATCATCGACGATCTTGGCCTCATAGCCCGGCACGGGCTTGCCGGTGGCGCCGGGGCGGATGTCGTCCTCGGTCGCACTGATGAAGATGTGGAGCAGTTCGGTCGAACCGATGCCGTCCATCAGCTTGATTCCGGTCGCCTTGAGCCAGGCATCGAATGTCGGCTTGGGCAGCGTCTCGCCGGCCGAGACGCATTTGCGAAGCGAGGAGATGTCGCGGCCCGAAAGCTTGCCGAGCATGGCGCGGTACGCGGTCGGCGCCGTGAAGCAGACCGTGGTCTTGTATTGCTCGATCGCCAACAGCAGGTCGTCAGGCGTCGTCTTCTCCAGCACGACGAAGGAGGCGCCGATATGCATCGGAAACAGCACTCCGCCGAAGCCGAACGTGAACGCGAGCGGCGCCGAGCCGATGAAGCGATCGTTCTGCTCGGCCCGCAGGATGTTGCGCGCGTAACCGTCGCAGACCGCGAGCATGTCGCGGTGGAAATGCATGGTGCCCTTGGGATCGCCTGTCGTGCCCGAGGTGAAAGCGATCAGGCAGATGTCGTCGGACGCGGTATCGACAGCCCTGAACTCAGGACTGGCATCCGCGATCAGCGCCTCGAGCGAATCGGCGGCGCCATTGCCCCAATAGACGACGCGCTCGAGACCGGGCGCTGCGGCCCTCGCCTTCTCCATCTCCTCGGAGAGTTTTCCATCGCACAGTGCCAGCGTGATCGCCGCTTTCTGGATCGGATAGGACAGCTCCTTGGCGCGAAGCAGCGGCATCGTCGCCACGACGATGCCGCCAGCCTTGATCACTGCGAGATAGGTCGCAACCATCATGGGATTGTTGGCAGAGCGCAGCAGCACGCGGCCGCCGGGGACGAGACCAAGCTTGCCGACCAGCACGTTGGCGATGCGGTTCACGAGCGCCTGCAACTCGCGATAGGTGTAGCTGATGGCAGGGCTGATGACACAGGGTGCCTCGCCATGACCCTGCTCGACCCACCGATCGAGGAAATAGCTGACGCAGTTCAGCCGCGGGGCGTAGTGCAGCTCCGGCCGCGTGAAAACGAATTCGGGCCAGAGCTCGCGCGGCGGCAGATGCTGCCGCGCGAACGTATCGATATGGGCCGTCGCGGCGTTGCCGTCATGCGAGCCCGTCACTTGAACCTTGGCGGCGTTGGCCATCGCACGCTCCTTTCAGCATGGATTGCACCCGGCAGCACGATCTGGAAAACATTTTAGGCTTAAAACAATTTGGCGCAATAGCGGATTTTGGGCATGCCGTGCTTTTTCCTGCGGCAAAGGGGATTTGCGGCCTGCTCGGCCGACCTGCTTATGGCCGGCGGCGCGCGGCCGACTTCTGCGCCGACGCCTTGGTCTTGGCCAGCAGCCGCATCAATTCGCGCACGTCCTTCGGCGTCAGATCGGCGAAGAGATCGGCGATCCAGGTTTCGTGCTCCGCAGCCATCCTGCGAAACTCGGCCCGCCCGAGCTTCGTGAGGCGGATCACCTGGACGCGGCGGTCCGTCTCCGACGTTCGCCGGTCGAGATGACCGGAGTCCACCAGCCGCTCCACGAGGCCGGTCACATTGCCGTTCGACACCATCATGCGCTTGGAGACGTCGGACAGCGTCATGCCATCGGGCGCCTTGTCGAGCTGCGCCATCAGATCGAAGCGCGGCAGCGTGACGTCGAACCGCTGCCGCAGCCGGCCGCGCACCTCGCCCTCGATCAACGTCGTGCAGGTCAGGAGCCGCAGCCACAACCGAAGCTCTTCGGCGTGGTCCTCCGGCGTTTCGACGGCCTTGGTCTCGGAATCGAGCATATTGATGCAGTCACTCACGGCCGGCATTGGCGCCCGCACGGATTCCCCAACGTTTTGAGCTTCAAATAAATCGGAGCCGGCTGCAAGTCCAAAGCTGCAACAATCGACCGCACGTGAATTTCTTTAGGCTTCAAATAATTGGCGCGCCGCTTGCATGCGCGCTACCCGCTTGGATGGCGACGCCTTGAGCTTGCTTGCCGCGGCAGCCGTCATCGGCATAAGCTTGGATTGGAGTACGCGGCTTGCAGCGCTCGCCGATAGTCACGAGGGACAGATCATGAAGATGCAAATGACCTTGGCCGCAGCCACCGTGCTGCTTGGCACCGCGATGACCCCTGCCCTCGCCCAGGAGAAGATCAAGCTGGGCGTGATCGTGACCCTGTCGGGGCCCGCGGCCGCGCTCGGCCAACAGGTTCGCGACGGCTTTGCACTTGCGGTCAAGGATCTCGGCAGCAAGATGGGCGGCCGCGATGTCGAGGTCGTCGTGGTCGACGACGAGCTCAAGCCGGACGCGGCGGTGACCAAGGTCAAGGGTCTTCTGGAGCGCGAGAAGGTCGACTTCGTGGTCGGGCCAATCTTCTCCAACATTCTCCAGGCGATCCATCGGCCCGTCACGGAATCAAAAGTGTTCCTGATCAGCCCCAATGCCGGCCCGTCGACATTCGCCGGCAAAGACTGCAATCCGTTCTTCTTTGTGACGTCGTATCAGAACGATCAGGTGCACGAGATCCTCGGCAAGGTCGCGCAGGATCGCGGCTACAAGCGCATGTACCTGATGGTGCCGAACTATCAGGCCGGCAAGGATTCGGCGGCGGGATTCAAGCTCGACTACAAGGGCGAGATTGTCGAGGAATCCTACATGCCGCTGAACACGCTGGACTTCCAGCCCGAGTTGTCCAAGATTTCCTCGCAGAAGCCCGATGCGCTGTTCACGTTCATGCCCGGCGGCCTCGGCGTCAATCTCGTCAAGCAGTACCGGCAAGCAGGCCTCGCCGACACCATTCCGGTGCTCTCGGCCTTCACGGTCGATGAGTCGACCTTACCGGCGCAGCAGGATGCGGCCGTCGGCATGTTCGGCGGCGCGAACTGGGCGCCCAATCTCGACAATCCCCAGAACAAGAAGTTCGTCGCAGCCTATGAAGCCGCCTACAACATCGTGCCCGGCACCTATGCTTTCCAGGCGTACGACGCCGCGATGCTGATCGACAGTGCCGTCAAGGCCGTGAAGGGCGACCTCTCGAACAAGGATGCTGTACGAGCTGCGCTGAAGAAGGCGGATTTCACCTCGCTTCGTGGTGCCTTCAAGTTCAACACCAACGGCTATCCGATCCAGGATTTTTACCTGACCAAGGTCGCCAAGCGTCCGGACGGCAAGTTCCAGACCGAGATCGTGCAGAAGGTGTTCGAGAACTACGGCGACCGCTATGCCAAGGACTGCAAGGCGGCGAACTAAAGCGCGATGCGATTAGGATGAATCGTCATCGCGCTTCAAGTTGTTGTTTAAGCATGATCTCCGCGCAAACGCGTTCCGCGTTTGTCGCGAGGGAAAACCGCTGCGCACTTTTCCGGATCATGCTTTAAAGGGCGCGTATCGCGGAGGATTGCAATGAAGAGCGAAATCACCGGCATCACCCGGGCCAATGAAGGCATCCAGGGCATCTCCTGGAACATCCTCGGCCAGACCTATGTGCCGAAGAGCTACGCCGAACACAGCTTCTCCTGGCATGCGACACTGCCGCCGGGCACGTTCGTGCCGCCGCACATTCATCCCGACCAGGATGAGTATCTCTACATGCTGGAGGGCAAGCTCGATTTCATGCTCGGCAACTCGGAGGCGCAGGCAACCGCCGGCGACCTGATCCGGCTCGGCATGGGCGTGCCCCACGGCATCTTCAACAAGTCGGATCAGACCGCGAAGGTGCTGTTCTGGGTCTCGCCGAGCCGCAAGCTGTTCGACCTGTTCTGGGGCCTTCACAACATGAAGGAGCAGAAACCCGAGGACGTGGTGGCGATGGCCGCCGAGTTCAACATCCACTTCCTGCCGCCGCCTCCCGGCGGCTAGCAGCGTATCTTAAGCGCGCACCGCGGCAAGGCCTGGCACTGCGGCGAAGCCGGCCTTGGTGGCGTAGCCGCGCACGATTGCCTCGCGCTGGGAATAGCTCAGGACGTTGTCGACATTGTCGAAGCCGTCGGGCGCGAGCTGCTCGACGGCGTCGATGACGCCCTCGGGGCCGCCGCGCCGGTTGGAGCGGACAATGTCCGCCGTCATCGGCAGGCGCTTCCTCTCGTATTCGAGCAGCGCCTGGCGCGGATGCTCGGCACGCACCAGCGCATCCGCAAGGCAGCGCGCGTCGAGGATCGCCTGCGAGGCGCCGTTCGATCCCACCGGATACATGGGATGCGCGGCATCACCGAGCAGCGTGACGCGCCCGGACGACCAATACGGCAACGGATCGCGGTCGCAGGTCGGATATTCGTAGAATTCGGGCGTCGCCGAGATCAGGCTCTTCACGTCGATATAGGGCACCGAGAAACGTGCGACATGCGGCATCAGCTCTTCGCGCCGGCCCGGCCGCGACCAGTCCTCCTTCCGCGGCGGCGGAGCGTTACCCTCGCCGACCTTCACCAGCACGGCCCAATTGGTGAGGCGGCTCGCCGGGCTTGATCCCTCCGCGATCGGATAGATCACCACCTTGGCATTGAGTCCGCCGGCCACGATCATCGATTTGCCGGTGAGGAACAACGGCCAGTCGCGCGCACCACGCCACAGCATCAGGCCGTTCCAGCATGGCGGCCCCTCGTCCGGAAACAGCGTCTCTCGGACGCGCGAATGGATGCCGTCGGCGCCGATCAGGATGTCGCCGCGCGCGGTGTGGACATGCGCGCCGGCACGATCGAAGAAGTAAGCGGTAACGCCGCCCTCGTCCTGCGTGAACGCACCAAGCCTGCAGCCGGTGTGAATTGCTTCCTGCCCGAGCCGCTCCTCGACCGCACGATGGATGACGCCCTGAAGACGGCCACGATGGATCGAGAATTGCGGCACGTCGTGGCCGGCGTCGATGCCCCGGGCTTCGCGCCAGACCTCCTGGCCGTGGCGGTTGAGGTAATAGAGCTGGTCGGTGCGGATCGCGACCTCGTCGAGCTTCTGGAGCAGGCCGAGCCCTGCAAGCTCGCGCATGGCGTGCGGCAGGGTGTTGATGCCGACCCCAAGCTCGCGAATCGTGTCGGCCTGTTCGTAAATCTCGCAATCCAGACCGCGCGAGCGGAACATCAATGCCGTCGTGAGACCACCGATACCGCCACCGACGATAATCGCTTTCATCGCCCTTACTCCACTCGAAACACAGGCAATGGGTTAACGTCGCACGGGCGGTCACTCCGCTGCAAGCGGCTTTGTCGCCTCCGCCTTGAGCTCGGCCCGCGTCTTCGGCTTAGCCTTAATTCTCAGCTCCTCGAGATCCTGCCGGTCGCGCACGCTGTTGCGGAAAATCTGATCTTTTCCGGGCAGATATTGCGGCGGGCAGAACGCGTCGTTTGCCCCGTACCAGGCGGCCGCCTTCATGGTGAAGAACGGGTCGACCAGATGCGGACGGCCGAGCGCGACGAGATCCGCCCGGCCGGCGGCCAAAATGGTATTGGCCTGATCCGCCGTCGTGATGTTGCCGACACACATGGTGGCCACGCGCGCCTCGTTGCGAACCTGGTCCGAAAATGGCGTCTGGAACATACGCCCGTACACCGGCAGCGTATCGCGCACGGTCTGCCCCGTCGAGACGTCGACGAGATCGACACCCGCTTCGGCGAAGGCGCGCGCGACGGCGACAGCGTCGTCGCCGGTGATGCCACCCTCCGCCCAGTCGGTTGCGGAAATACGCACCGACATCGGCTTGTGCGACGGCCACACCGCACGTAGCGCCTCGAAGATCTCGAGCGGGAATCGCAGCCGGTTGGCGAGCGTCCCCCCATACTCATCCGTGCGGGTATTGGTCAGCGGGGAGATGAAGCTGGCGAGCAGATAGCCGTGAGCACAGTGCAATTCGAGCATGTCGAAACCGCAGCGCTCGCCGCGCTCGGCCGCCGCGACGAAAGCATCCCTCACCGCATTCATGCCGGCGCGATCGAGCTCGCGCGGCACCTGGCTATCGGGGAAATAGGGCAGCGGCGATGCCGAAAACACCTCCCAGCCGCCCTGCTCCAGGGGACGGTCCATGCCGTCCCACATCAGCTTGGTTGCGCCCTTGCGGCCGGCGTGGCCCAATTGAAGGCAGATTTTTGCGGCCGAGTTGCCGTGGACGAAATCCACGATGCGCCGCCATGCGGCTTCCTGCTCGTCGTTCCACAGGCCAGCGCAGCCGGGCGTGATCCGGGCGTCGCGGCTGACACAGGTCATCTCGGTGAAGATCAATCCGGCGCCGCCGATCGCGCGCGAGCCGTAATGCACGAGGTGGAAGTCTGTCGGCGCACCTTCCTTCGCCGAATACATGCACATCGGCGACATCACGGCGCGGTTGGCGATCTCCATCTCACGCAGCCGGAACGGCTGGAACAGCGGCACCATCGGCCGATCGGTGTCGACATCGAAGCCGCTGCTGCGCACCTGCCTTGCAAACGACTTCTCGACCTCCGCCACGAAATCCGGGGCGCGGAGTTTCAGATTATCATAAGTGATCGCCTTCGAGCGCGTCATGACGCCGAAGGCGAACTGCACCGGATCGAAATCCCAGAAGCGGTCGACATGCTCGAACCAGACCAGCGAGACGTCGGCGGCATGCTGCGTCTTCTCTACCTCCTCGCGGCGGCCGTGCTCATAAATTTCCAGCGCCGCCGCGATGCTGGGCGCCTTCTCCATCGCTTCGGCCAGCGCAATCGCGTCTTCCATCGCGAGCTTGGTGCCCGAGCCGATCGAGAAATGCGCGCTCGCCTTGGCGTCGCCGAGCAGGACCATGTTGTCCTTGACCCAGCGCTTGCTGCGGATCATCGGGAAATTGCGCCACATCGAGCGGTTGGTCAGCAATCGATGCTCGCCGAGGAACCAGCCGAAGATATCAGCCATCCGTGCGGCGGACTGGGCTTCATCCAGCCCCGTCAGGCCCGCCCGCTCGAACGTCTCCGGATCGGTCTCGAAGATCCAAGTCGAATGCCCGGCTTCATACTGATAGGCATGGGCAATGAACGGCCCCCACTCGGTCTCCTGGAAGATGAAGGTGAAGGCATCGAGCGGCCTGGTCGAGCCCATCCAGGCGAACTTGTTGGAGCGGATGTCGACCTCCGGCTGGAAATGATCGACGTATTTCTCGCGGAAGCGGCTGTTGATGCCGTCGGCGATCAGGACGAGATCGGCATCGGCGAAGCGGGATTCGTCCTCGATGTCCACCTCGAAATGGAGGACGACGCCAAGCTCGCGGGCGCGCTCCTGAAGGATCAGAAGCAGCTTTCGGCGTGAGCAGCCGCAAAAGCCGTTGCCGCCGACCCGGTGCACCGTGCCGCGGAAATGCACGGCAATGTCGTCCCAATAGGCGAATTCCTGGGTGATACGCCGGTAGCTCGGAAGATCGTGCTTTTCGAAATTGTCCAGCGTGGCATCCGAAAATACCACGCCGAAGCCGAAAGTGTCATCGGCCCGGTTGCGCTCATACACCGTGACGTCGGCGCCCGGGCGCTGCTTCTTGAGCAGGATCGCAGCGTAGAGACCCGCAGGTCCGCCACCGATGATCGCGACTTTCATGGGAGCCTCGCCAATTCACCCGGCCACGAAAACTATTTTAAGCCTAAAATAATTTCGCGCAAGTCCCTGTTGCCGGTGCGGCCGCCGCCAAGGCGATCGGCCTAGTCGCCCCTGAAGACCGGCTTGACCTTGTTGGCGAAAGCCTCGAAGGCGCGCTCGAAATCGGCCGTTGTCATGCACAGGGCTTGAGCCACGGCTTCCGCCTCGATCGCCTCCTCCACCGACATCGCCCATTCCATGGCCAGCATCCGCTTGGTCATGGTGTTGGCGAAGGTCGGTCCTTCAGCGACTTGCCTGGCCAGCAATTGCGCCTGGGGCAACACTTGCTCCGGCGTGACGATGCGGCTGAAGAAGCCCCAGCGCTCGCCCTCTTCCGCGGTCATGAACCGGCCGGTGTAGAGCAATTCCGAGGCGCGCGACTGCCCGATGATCCGCGGCAGGATTGCGCAGGCGCCCATGTCGCAGCCGGCCAGCCCCACCTTGTTGAACAGGAACGCCACCTTGGCCCCGCTCGCCGCGAGGCGCATGTCCGAGGCCATGGCGACGATCGCCCCCGCCCCGGCGCAGATGCCCTGGACCGCGGCCACGATCGGCTGAGGGCACGCCCGCATCGCCTTGACGAGGTCGCCCGTCATCCGCGTGAAGGCGGTCAGCCCCTTGGTGTCCATCTTCACGAGCGGGCCGATGATCTCGAACACGTCGCCGCCCGACGAGAAATTGCCGCCGGCGCCGGTGACCACGATGGATTTGACCGCGTCGTCGAACGCGCAGGCGCGGAAGAAATCGGTCAGTTCCCGGTAGCTTTCGAACGTCAGCGGATTCTTTCGTTCAGGGCGGTTGAGCGTGACCGTCGCGACACCGTCGACCACGGCCAGCAGGAAGTGCTGCGGCGAGTAATCGGCAAGCGGGACGGTGACGGGATTGGCTGGTCTGCTCATGCGATCTCCTCGGTATGTTTGTTCCGCGCCGCTAAATCTCGCCGCCGGCGACTGCAATCGCCTGTCCGGTGATCGCACCAGCGCCCTCGCCGCACAACCAAAGCACAGCGTCCGCCACCTCTCGAGGTGTGATCAGCCGTCCCTGCGGATTATGCTTGGCGAGCTCGGCGATCGCCTGCTCGCGGCTCCGTCCCGTCTTCTTCATGATGTTTTCGATGCTGCTGGCGACCAGATCGGTATCAGTGAACCCCGGGCAAACCGCATTCACGGTCACATTGCTGCCGGCCACCTCGAGGGCAAGCGAACGAACGAGACCAACCACAGCGTGCTTCGCCGCGCTGTATGCGCTGACATAAGCATAGCCCTTGAGCCCCGCCGTCGACGCAATCACGACGATGCGGCCATAGGGACGATCCTTCATGCCCGGCAGCACGCCGTGGATGGCATGGACCACGCCCATGAAATTGATGTCCATCATGCGAGCAAACAGAGCGCTGTCCGATTTCGCAAATGGCGCGGATTCGGCACTCCCCGCATTGGCGATCAGGAAATCGATCGGCTTTCGCGCATGGGCCTCTGCGATGGCGGCTTTCAGAGCGATCTCGTTCGAGACGTCGGCGACAGCCGCGAAGTGCGCGGCGCCTGCCTTGACCGCCTCTTCGAGGGTGGCAGCATTCCGGCCAAGTACCGTCACAGTCGCGCCGGCACCGACGAGAGCCGCCGCGATTGCACGGCCGATGCCTTTACCGCCACCGGTCACCAGCGCGTGCGGCGAGTGCGGCAATCCGGACATGCGCTGGCTCCCTCAGATCTGCGGATCGTTCTTTCGATATATTTTAACCTTCAAGCTTTTGCAACGAAAGCGCAGACCGACCATCGCGAGCGCGTGCACGATACTCGGCCCGAAAATTGCTTTAAGTATAAAATTATCGCTTCCCATCGCCCGCAGGCCTGTTAGCATCAAAGGGCCCAGCAAGAGGATGTCGCGTGTCGCAGCCTGTGCCAATGATAACAAGGGACGGACGCTTCGCCTATGAAGCCGCGGGCGATCCGGGCGCGATACCTCTGATCTTCCTGCATGGCATCGGCGGCGCGGCACGAGCCTGGCGGCGGCAGCTTGCCACATTCGGCAGCCGCTTCCGCGCGATCGCATGGGACATGCCGGGCTATGGCGGATCGGCACCACTGACCAGCGTCAGTATCGCTGCCCTGGCCGATGCGCTTCAGCAATTCATCGAGCAGCTTGGTGCGGCCAAGCCTATTCTGGTCGGCCATTCCATTGGCGGCATGATCGTCCAGAAATGGCTGGTGCAGTCCCCCAAACTGGCGCGTGCGGTCGTACTGGCACAGACCAGCCCGGCCTTCGGCAAGGCCGACGGCGATTGGCAGAAATCATTCATCGCTGCACGGCTCGGGCCGCTCGATCGCGGGGAGACCATGAAGTCGCTGGCGCCATCGCTGGTGAAGGAGCTCGTCGGTGACGATCCCGATCCGAACGGGATGGAGCTTGCACGCGAGTGCATGGGAAGCGTGCCCGAGGCAAGCTATCGCGCCATGATGCTGGCTCTCATCGGCTTCGATCAGCGCAGCACGCTTGGGGATATTTCCGTCCCCACACTGCTGCTGTCCGGCTCCAGGGACAACAATGCGCCCGCGCCAATGATGGCAAAGACGGCGACCTATATCCCCGGAGCTGAATATGTCGAGCTCGCCGGCGTCGGCCATCTCGCCAATCTTGAAGGCCCCGGTGCCTTTGACGAAGCTCTCGGCCGGTTTCTAAACTCTCTCGCGATCAAAGCCTAAGGTAACTGCGCGATGACCATGCAAGTCAGCAAGACGATTGGCACGACCAACAAGGTCGCGCTTGATGCGCCGATCTTCGATCCCGTCGCGTTCCGCTTGAGCGACGAGCAGGCCGGCATCGTTGCGCGCGCCCGCGAGATCGGCCAGAGCGTGTTCGCCGCTCGCGCCGCGAGCTACGATCGCGAGGCGACTTTCCCGACGGAGAATTATCGCGACCTGCATCGCGTCGGCCTGCTCGGCATTGCCGTCCCCAAGAAGCACGGCGGCCTCGGCGCGAACTACCAGACCTATGCTTTGGCAGCCGCCGAGATCGGCCGTTATTGCGGAGCAACCGCGCTGACCTGGAACATGCATGTCTGCTCGACCCTGTGGTCGGGTCCCCTCGCCGACGATCTGGACATGGATACAGAAACCCGCGCGGAACACGAGCGACGCCGCGCGGTCCACTACAAACGCATCGTCGCGGACGGTGCGATCTATTCGCAGCCCTTCTCCGAAGGGGGCGCCGCGGCGGCAGGCGGCGTCGCCTTTGGTACGGAAGCAAGGCCGGTCGCGGGTGGCTGGATCGTCAACGGCAAGAAGATCTTTGCATCGCTTTCCGGTCATGCCGACTATTACGGCGTGCTCTGCACCGAGATCGAGGAAGGCGAGAAGGCATCGCGCCGCAACACCCTTTACCTCGCAATTCCCGCAAAATCAGAAGGCATCTCGGTCGTCGGTGACTGGGATCCGCTCGGAATGCGCGGCACGGTCTCGCGGACGCTGCTGTTCAAGGACGTGTTCGTGCCGGAGGATTCCGCGCTGATGCCGCGCGGCGTCTATTTCCAGGCAGCTCAGCGCTGGCCGCACATGTTTCTGACGCTGTCGCCGACCTATATGGGCCTCGCGCAAGCCGCCTATGATTTCACCGTACGTTACTTGCGCGGCGAGGTTCCGGGCATGCCGCCGGTCAAGCGGCGGATGTATCCGACCAAGCAGATCGCGGTCGCGCAGATGCAGATCAAGCTGGAGCAGATCAAGTCGATCTGGTTCCAGGCGGTCACCGAGGCGCGCGCCAACCCGAGCAAGGAGCAGGTGTTGCGGGCCTATGCCGCGCAATACTCGGTGATGGAAGGCGCCAATGAGCTCGCCGCGCTCGCGATCCGCACCTGCGGCGGTCAGGCCATGCTCAGGTCGCTGCCGCTGGAGCGGATCTATCGCGACAGCCGTTGCGGCTCGCTGATGCTGCCCTGGACCGCCGAGCTCTGCCTCGATCGGATCGGGCGCGAAGCGCTGTACGAGGCCGGCGAAACGGACGACTGACCGTGGACCTCTGCAGCCTGATCGACCGCAACGCGGCGTTCGCGCCACACAAGACGGCTATTGCCTTCGAAGGGAAGCGGCTGAGCTATGCCGCGTTCGCCGCGCGCATCGAGCGGACTGCGACCGCCTTGAAGCAGGAGCTCGGCGTCGGCCAAGGCGACCGTATCGCGATCCTGAGCCTGAACCAGCCGGATTATCTGGTTCTGCTCTACGCGTGCGCGCGGCTCGGGGCGATGCTGGTGCCGCTGAACTGGCGGCTGGCTGTCGCCGAGCAGTTGTTCATCCTCGGCGATGCCGGCGCCAAGGTTCTCGTGCTTGAGCAGGCCTTTGAGGGCGTTCTTCACGAGCTTGCGCAGTCCGCGCCGGGGACTGCCGTTGTCGGCCTCGACTTCGCGCCGCCCTGCGGCACAAGATTCGAAGATCTGCTGGCTGGAAGCGGCGGCACCAGCCGAAATCCGCACACCGATCTCTCATGCCCGCTGCTGATCGTCTACACGTCGGGAACGACCGGGCGTCCGAAAGGCGCGGTGCTGCGCCAGGAGGCGCTGTTCTGGAACGGCGTCATGAGCCAGCACATGCACAACATGACGTCCGACGACCATGTGCTGACCGTGCTGCCATTCTTCCACGTCGGCGGCCTCAACATCCAGACCACGCCGGCGCTCCAGCTGGGCGCGACGGTCACGGTCCATGCGCGCTTTGCGCCGGATACCGCGCTTGCGGCCATCGCACGGGAACGGCCGACGCTCACGGTGATGGTGCCCGCGATCATCCAGGCCGTAAGCGAGCATCCCGCCTGGGCGACCGCTGATCTTTCGTCACTCAAGGCCGTCGCCACCGGCTCGACCATCGTGCCTCCGCACCTGATCGAGCGTTTTGTCGCGCGCGACGTCCCGGTTCTTCAGGTCTACGGCTCGACCGAGACTTGCCCGATCGCAATCTACACAAGGCTCGGCGGCGATCTTTCGCGCGTGGGATCGACCGGCCTTGCCGGCCTGTGCTGTGAGGCGAAGGTGATCGATCAGGCTGGCAATGAGATGCCGGCGGGCACGCCGGGCGAGATCGCGGTGCGCGGTCCCAACGTGTTCTTCGAATATTGGGGCAACGACGCCGCAACGCGCGACGCCTTGCATGACGGCTGGTACCGCACCGGCGATATCGGCCTGTGCGATGCAGACGGCTATTTCTGGGTCCGCGACCGCAAGAAGAACATGATCATATCCGGCGGGGAAAACGTCTATCCGGCCGAGGTCGAGCGCGTCCTGCTCGAACACCCCGATGTCAGCGAATGCGCCGTGATCGGCCGGCCGGACCCGCGCTGGGACGAGGTGCCGATCGCCTATGTCATTGCGAGATCCGGCTGCCGGCTCGAAGCGGACGAATTGAGGGCGCATCTTCAGGCGCAACTCGCGCGCTACAAGGTTCCACGCGAGATCGTCTTCGTTACCGATCTGCCGCGGACGGCGCTGGGCAAGGTCCAGCATTTCCTGCTGAAGCAGCTTGATGTGCAATCACGCAGGCAAGGAGAAGCGTCTTGAAGATTGCAGTTCTGGGTGGGGGCAACGGCTCTTTCGCGGCCGCGGGTGATTTTGCGCTGTCGGGGAATGAGGTGCGGCTTTGGCGCCGCGATGCCGATCAGGTCGCGGCACATCGGGCCGCGGGGGCGAACATCCTGGTCAAGGATCACAACGGCCGCCACGACGTGAAGCTCGCGCTGGTCACGACCGATATCGCCCAAGCCGTCGATGGCTCTGAGTTGATCCTCTGCCCCGCTCCCGCCTTCGCGCAAGCAGATATTGCCCGCCTGCTCGCCTCGCATCTGCGAGACGGCCAGGTCGTTTTTCTGCCGCCGGCGACATTCGGCTCGATGATCTTCGCCAAGGCTGCGCAGGATGCTGGGAACCTTGCGAAGGCTAGCTTTGCCGAGACCGGCACCCTGCCCTGGCTCACCCGCAAGCACGGGCCATTCGAGGTCGCGATCACCATCCGCGCCAAGCGGCTTCCGGTCGGCGTGTTCCCGCTCGATCGGGCGCCCCACGCACTCGAAATCATCGGACGCGCTTTCCCGGGCGTGATCGAACCATGCGGAGATGCGCTGTCGGGGGCGCTGATGAATGCAGGCCCCATCATCCATCCGCCGTTGATCGTGATGAACGCAGGGCCGATCGAACATTTCGAACGCTGGGACATCCACAAGGAAGGCACCCAAGCCGCGATACGGCGGGTCACCGACGCGCTCGATGCCGAGCGAATCGCGGTGCGCGAGGCATTCGGCTATGGCGCACCGCATTTCCCGCTTGCTCACCACTATGCGAAGGAAGGCGAGATCTGGATGTATGGCCGGGGCTCGCACGACCGGCTGACCGATTCCGGCGACTGGCGCGAACGGATCGTGCTAACCGAGCACCGCTACATGCGCGAGGATCTGCGGCTCGGGCTGTCGTTGCTGGCTTCTGTCGCCGATCTGGCTGGCGTGGTCACGCCGCTGGCCAAAGCGTTCCTGTCGATCGGCGGCGCGCTTTGCGGCGAGGATTTTGCGCAAGGCGGCCGAACGCTCGAGACGCTGGGGCTCGGCAATCTCAGCAAGGCTGAATTGCAGACGCTGCTTCGCAATGGATTCTGATCGATGACCAATCGCGTCAATATCGCCTGCCTCGGTGCTGGCCGCATGGGACGCGGCATCGCCGTCGCGTTCGCCTATGCGGGCCACAGCGTCACGATGATCGACGTCAAGGCGCGCTCCGCGGAGGAATTTGCCAGGCTGGAAGCGGACGCACGCGGCGAGGTCAGGAAGACCTTTGCCAGCCTGTCGAAGCTGGGGCTCTTGACCGAGGCGGATGTCGAGCCGCTCATCGCGCGGGTCTCGGTGGTCGCGGCCGGCGGAAGCGGTTCAGCGCTCTCTGAGGCCGGCATGGTGTTCGAGGGCGTTCCCGAGGTCGTCGAACTCAAGCGGGAGGTGCTGGCGGCCGCCTCAAGGCAAGTCGGCCCGGACACGATCATGGCATCGACGACATCGACCATTCTCGTCGATGATCTCTCCGGCGCGATCGTGAACCCTCGTCGCTTTCTCAACGTGCATTGGCTCAATCCAGCCTACCTGATCCCGCTGGTCGAAGTTTCCCCCGGCAAGTCCACCGACCCCGCCATCATCGAGGAAGTCAAAGCTCTGCTCGAAGGCATCGGCAAGGTGCCCGTTGTCTGCGCGGCGACGCCCGGCTTCATCGTCCCGCGCATCCAGGCACTCGCGATGAACGAGGCCGCACGCATGGTCGAGGAAGGCGTCGCCAGCGCGGAGGAGATCGACAAGGCGATCCGCTACGGCTTCGGTTTCCGCTATGCCGTGCTCGGACTGCTCGAATTCATCGATTGGGGCGGTGGCGACATTCTCTACTACGCGAGCCAGTATCTGGAAGGCGCGCTCGGCAGCGAGCGCTATCGGGCGCCGGACGTCATTTTTCACAACATGCATGAAGGCCGGATCGGCCTGCGCACTGGCGCAGGATTTCTCGATTATTCCGGGCTCGACGTCGACGCCTATCGCGCGAAGCGGCTCCAAGCCATGGTCGACCTGCTCCGGCACTTCGGACTGGCGCGCCCCCCGGTGCTCGACCGCAACTAGCCGAAGACGTCCTGGAGCACGCCCTCCCGGACCACCGCAACGCCGTCGAGTTCGATCGTCGTTCCCATCATCGGCAGGTCGAAATGTCCTGCCGTGTAGCGCCCTGCGAATTCATTCGCTCCGGTCGAGAACAGGAAATTGCCGGAGACGGCCCGAATCTCGGTGCCGTTGGTATCGCGCTGATCGTACATCGACAGCGCCTCATAGCGCGCGCCCGGATTCATGCCGAAGCCGACATGCGAGACGGCGTAGGCTTCGCGATCGCCCCAGGCGGCGAGATAGGCGCGCATCATTGCGGCGTCGGTGCCCTCACCTTCCAGCTCGACGACATAGTCGTCCTTCAACGTCATCTTCACAGGAGACGTCAGGTAGCGCTTGAAAGTGAGATTGATGTCGCCGGGCGCCATCACCAGTGTGCCGTTGATGGTTCCGCTCTTGGGGAAGCTGACGACGATTCCGCCGGGCCAGTGCGCCAGCGTGCCGGGTTTATCGGTCCAACCCCACACCCCAGCCGTGGACGCGCCGACCATATCAACATCGAGCGCCGTGCCGGCCTTCGACGTCACCCGCATCCGCTTGGTCCCACGCAACATCTTGGCCGCGGCTCGAACGCGTCTCTCGAGCGCGGGATCCGGCGCCATCCGTTCTAGCGCCTCGGGATGCTCATTCGAAATTACCAGGATCCGCGCCCCGGCCTTCAATATCTCTGGCGTCTCCACCGCGTGCATCAGACCCTCGATGGTGCAATCCACCACGAAGCCGGCCTGCTGAAGTGCAGTGACGACCGGGCCAAGCCGTTGGATCGCCTCGCTGGCCCCAGTCGAGCGCACCGGAACGATATGCCGGTTGCGCGGTGTCGGCATCACGACGTGAAACGGCCGCGCTCCCATCCGCAGCAGCGCGAGCTCCGCCAGATGCACGTTCAACGCGCGCGATTGGGTTTCCGAGAGGATCGCCGCAGTATCTCCGGCCTTGACGGCGCATCGCTCAAAGATCTCGCAGAATGCGTCGATCCATTTTGCCTCGATGCGATCAGCCAGCATGGTTCTCTCCCGCTTTTCAGGATTCTTGTTTGTTACGCTTCGGGGAAGCCCCGGAGCAAGTACGAGCGCACGGCCCCCAACAGGCCGTTCAGGATCAACCCCAGCAGCGAGATCGTGATCAGCGGCACGAACATGTCCACGGCCTGAAACGTTCGGGCCGCCGTCACCAGGGAGTGCCCCAGTCCGTCCGTCGACGTGATCATCTCGGCCAGAAACACCACGATGCAGGAAATGACAAGGCCGATCCGGCATCCGGTCAGGATCGACGGCATCGCGGCCGGCAGCACCACTTTGAAGAGGACTTCATAGCGCTGGGTTCCTGCCGCCATGGCTGACCAAATCAGCTTCTGCTCGACGGTCGATGCACCGTAGTAGGTCGAGAGCAGAATGGGAAAGAGCGCGTCCGCGGCTACCAATGTGATCTTCGATCCGTGGCCGAACCCGAGCAAGAGCAGGAGCGCCGGATAGAGCGCGACCTTGGGCAACGGCGCCAATACACGGACGATCGGACGGACCACGGCGTCGATCGCGGGACTGGCGGCAGCCGCGATACCGATGCTCACGCCAAGCACGACCGCAATCGAAAATCCGGCAAACAGCCGCATCAGCGTTGCCGCGATCTCCTGCTGAAAGGCGAACGTCACGAGCTGTTGAAGGAGCCGGCCGAAGACGAAGCCCGGTGGCGGCAGCAAGACCGCGGGCGCAAAGCCGAATGACACCAAGCCCTGCCACACCGCGATCACCAGCACGATCGGGGCGATTCCGAGAACGACGTTCGGGGAGAGAAAGCGCGACATCATGAGAAGCTCAGCGGCATGTCGAACTGCGGCTCGGACCAACGCACGAGTCTGGCACGTACCTTTTCGAAGATCGCATCGAGGCAAATTCCCATTGCCCCGACGATGATGATCATCGCAAAGACGGTGTCGTATTGACCCATGTCGAGCGCATTGAACAGGATGTTGCCGGCCCCCGATTGACGGGCGATCATCTCGCTGGTGATCATCGTGATCAGCGCCAGCACCAATCCTGTGCGGCATCCGGTCAGGATTTCCGGCAGCGCCGCGGGCAGCACGATCCGTACCAGGCGTTGTGCGGGCAAAAGCCCCATCGCGGCACCCGACCATAGCATCTTCTCTTCGACGGCTTTGGCACCCTCGAAGCTGTGATAGATCACAGGGAGGCTGACGCCCAGAAAGATCACCAGTGTTTTGGTGATGTCCCCGACGCCCAGCCAAAGCATGATGATCGGCATCAAGGCAGCTTTGGGTACCGGATAGATCACCATCAGAAGTGGATTGAAGAAGGCTGCAACGCCGCGGCTGCGTCCCATCAACAGCCCCAGTGGAATCGAAACCAGCACCGCCACACCGAACCCGATCGCCATGCGGCGAAGCGAAGCGAGGATGTTGATCAGGGATTCCTTGTCGCCGAGAATGTCCGGAACTGCCCGGATCGCCTCGATCGCCGTCGGGAAGCTGTCGTTCTTCAGCGCGAGCGCGGCAAGCTGCCACACGGCCAGCAATCCGATGCAGGCCAGCACCGGAGCGGCCCGCCTGATCAAGGCAGCCTGCGCCATCATGAGACAGACCCGGCTTCGTCGCTCTCATCGAACATGCGCTCGATATCGACGACGTACTTCTGATAGCGCGGGTCGAGCAATAGCTCATTGCGGCGGCGTGGCCGCGGCAGATCAATGTCGATGACCTGCCGGATGCGGCCGGGCGATTTCGACATCATGACGACTTTGTCCGACAGGAAGACAGCCTCATCGACCGAATGAGTGACGAACAGCACCGTCTTGCGGTCACGCTCCCAGATGTTCAGAAGATCGTTCTGCAGGCGTGTCCGGGTGTGCGCGTCGAGCGCGCCGAACGGCTCGTCCATCAGAAGCACTTCGGGATGGTAGGCGAGCGTGCGCGCCAGCGCCACGCGCTGCTTCATGCCACCCGACAATTCCTTGGGGTAGAAATTCTCGTACCCCTTGAGGCCGACCATCTCGATCAAGGCCCGGCTCTGCGCTTCGGCCTCGGCGGCGTGCACCCCTTGCTGGCGCGGACCATACATCACATTGCCCAGCACGGTCTTCCAGGGAAACAGCGCGAACTCCTGAAACACCGGTCCGCGATCCGGACCTGGCCCTGCGATCGCATGTCCCTTGATCGTCGCTGTGCCGCTGGTCGGGCGGACAAAACCACCGACGATATAGAGCAATGTCGACTTGCCGCAGCCGGACGGACCAAGGATGGAGACGAAGGCTCCCTCCTCGATCGTCAGCGAGATCTCCGATAGCGCCAAATGATCCTTGCGCGCCGAGGTCTGAAAGACCTGCGAGACGCGATCGATCTCGATGATTGCAGAAGCCGGCTCTTGTGATGTCACCGGTCTCACCCATTCGCTCGATCTCGCAGGCACCACCGTCATCCCGTCTCTCGTCTCACTCGCGCGAACATTCCTCGATAAACCTGCTGAACGTCTTCCGTCAGCGGCACAAGCTTAGCAAGAAGCCTGCCAGACAGGCGGCCGTTTTCGCACCCGTGGGGTGCGTCATTCGAACCACGGCCACTCTGCCGGGCCTTCATGCGTGACGGCGCCGCCCGGCGCCTGGCCGACCAGTCGCGCATATTTTGCGAGCGCACCTGCACGGTGACGCGGCGGGCGTTGATTCCAATTGCGTCGCCGCGCGGCGAGTTCCTGCTCGTCGAGCAGCACATCCATCCGCCGGTTTGCGGCATCAATCCGGATCCTGTCGCCGTCGCGAACCAGCGCCAGAGGACCGCCGACAAATGCTTCGGGGGCCACGTAGCCGATGCACATGCCGCGGGTCGCGCCGGAGAACCGGCCATCGGTGATCAGCGCCACCTTTTCGCCCATGCCCTGCCCGTAGATCAGAGCGGTGACGCCGAGCATCTCACGCATGCCGGGCCCGCCGACCGGCCCCTCGTTGCGGATCACGAGAACGTCGCCCGCCTTGTAAGTGCGATCCCGAACCGCTTTGACACAGCCCTCCTCGTCTTCGAACACGCGCGCCACGCCCTCGAAGAATTGACTCTTCAGGCCCGCGACCTTGATCACCGCACCGTCGGGGCAGAGATTCCCCTTCAGCACCGCCACGCCGCCGTCAGGCATGATCGGGGCACGAGACGCGTAAACCACCTCGCCGTCCGGCGCATTGGCCGCGCCGTATTCTTCAGCAAGCGTGCGGCCTGTGATGGTGATGCAACTGCCCTCGATGTGACCGCTCTGGATCAGCTCGCGGATCACGACCGCTGCGCCGCCGATGTCGTAGACATCCTTTGCCGTGTACTTGCCTCCGGGACGCAGATTCCCAATCAACGGCGTCCTGGCGAATACCTCGCCCACGTCATCGATCGTGAATGCAATGCCTGCCTCGTTCGCAATCGCCGGCAGATGCAGCGCAGCGTTGGTCGAGCCCCCCGTTGCCGCAACGATCGCCGCGCCGTTTTCCAGGGATTTCCGCGTCACGATGTCGCGCGGCAGCGGTCCGCCGCGCTCCAGCATCTCCATGATCAGGCGTCCAGCGCGGCGCGAAATCTGCGCACGCTCGGCATACACGCCGGGCACCATCGAGACGTTGGGAATGGTCAGCCCCATCGCCTCGGAGACCATTCCCATGGTGTTCGCGGTGAACTGGCCGGCGCACGCGCCGATCGTCGGCAAGCAGGCACGCTCGATCCGCTCGAGCGTGGCGCCGTCGATCTCGCCGGTCATGAAGCCGCCGACAGCCTCATAGGAGTCGAGCACTGTGAGCGTACGCCCATCCACGCGGCCCGGCAGTGAGCTGCCTCCATAGATGAAAATGGATGGTACGTTGCAGCGCACCATTCCCATCATCACGCCGGGAAGCGTCTTGTCGCATCCGCCGTATCCGATCAGCGCATCGTAGGCCAGCCCATGCACGACGGCCTCGATCGAGTCGGCGATCAGTTCACGCGAAAACAGCGAGAACTTCATTCCCTCGTGATTCATGCTGATACCATCGGAAACCGAGACGGTCGAGAACTCACGCGGTGTGCCGCCAGCTTCCTCGATTCCGGTTTTAGCAGCGGCCACCTGGAAGTCGTGGGTCATGTTGCAGGGCGTCTGCTCGCCCTTCATGCTGACGATGCCTACCATCGGCTTGGCAATCGCAGCGTCGTCGAGCCCCATGGCGCGCATGAATGCACGATGCGGGGCCCGGTCGAGCCCATCCGTCGTGACTCGTGAACGCAACTTCTTCATATCTGCATCTTCTTCATGCAGCGTCCCGGATGATCCGGGACGCCACGATCTTACGCTCGACAATTCCCCCGCTGCTATTGCAGCGGAGCGACGATCGTCTGATGCTTGAACTGTGCGACATCCAACTTGGGCAGCATTCCTGTCTCTGCATAGATGTCCAGCATCTTCTGGATCGCGGGGAAGTTTGGTGCTGCACCAGGATCACGACCGAAATCATTGTCCTTGAGCAGGTAGGTGTCGAGCACCGGAATGGGCGCCTTGAGCACCTCGGATACGACCTTCAAGGTCTCTTCACGGTTGGCCAGCGCCTTCTTCATGCCCGACGTGATGTCACGGACGTAGGCCTTCACCAACTCGGGGTTCTTGTCCACGAAATCGGCACGGCACGCTTCCAGAATGTGCACGATGTTCGGCATCGCCTGGGACAGCGAAAACAGCTTCCTTGTGCCGCCCTTTGCCTCCGCGCGCGCGGCAAACGGCTGGTTCATGTTGACCGCATCGACGCGGCCCTGGCGGAGCGCATCTTCGGAGACGGCAAAGCCGACCTCGACCAGCTTGATGTCCTTGGCCGGATCGACGCCATTCTGCTTCAGAAGCAGGTTGAACGGCCCTTGCGTGCCGCCACCGATCACGGAAATGCCGACCGTCTTGCCCTTGAGATCGGCGATTGTCTTGATGGGCGAGTTATCCATGACCGCCCAGTAGACCGAGAAACCGCCAGGCTTCTCGAAGACGTGCTGCGCCACGATGTAGGCCTTGAGATTGCCGCCGACCACGCCGTTGGCGAGCGATAGCGGCGCCTGCGTCGCGCAATCCAGCGCACCGGCTGCAAGGGCCTGCGTCATCGGCGCGGTGCCCTGGAATTGGGTCCATTCGATATTGTAGGCCTTACCAATATTGGGAAATTCGGTTGGCCTGCGCATCATCCAGTACTTGGATTCCTCTGCCGGGATCGTCCAGCCGACGCGGATCGTCTGCTGCCCCCATGACGGGCCTGCCCCCGCGCTCACGGCTGCAGCCGCTCCCAGAGCCAGGACCCACTTCGAAACGGTTCGCATCGTGCCACTCCGCTGCTCCGGCGCCGACCGGCGCTCCCAACCCGACCGCCTCAAATGTTTCATGGTTCAAACAATCAGGCAAGCCATGCAAGCCAGGCGGTTTTGCCGTCCGATGCGCAATGTATGGTAAAGCGGCGTCGCATTGCGACAGAAGGAGGCAACCTATGGCTGATGAGAGCAAGGCAAACCCGCAAGCCACCGAGAGGCTCGGCTACCTGGGCCTTGGACTCATGGGAACGCCGATGAGCCGACGCCTGCTCAAGGCCGGCTATCGGGTTGCGGTCTGGAACCGGTCGGAGGGCAAGGTGGCTCCGCTCGCCGAGGCCGGCGCCAAGCGCGCGGTCACGCCTCGTGATCTCCTGGCAAACTCGGACATCGTCTTCATGTGCGTGACCGATGCGGCGGCGGTCGAGAAGGTGATCTTCGGACCAGAGGGTCTGGCAGCGGCGCCTGGCGCAGGCAAGCTTGTCGTCGATTTCTCGTCGATCCATCCTGACGCCGCGCGCGACCTTGCGGCGCGACTGAAAAACGCAAACGGCGCGCGCTGGATCGATGCGCCAGTGTCCGGGGGCACCAAGGGCGCCGAGGAAGGCACACTCGCCATCATGGCGGGCGGAGAAGCTGGCGACATCGAGAGGGTGCGGCCTTATGTGCTGACCATGGCGCGCAGGTTCACTCACATGGGCCCAATCGGCGCCGGCCAGACCACAAAGCTGTGTAACCAGGTGATCGTCGGATGCGCAATGGCGGTGCTCGCGGAAGCAACGCGCCTTGCCGTGAACGCCGGGATTGACGCGAACCGATTGCCGGAAGCGCTCGCCGGCGGCTTTGCGGATTCCATTCCGCTCCAGCTGTTCGTGCCGCGGATGGTGCAGGGCATTCACACCCCGCCGCTCGGCCACATCGCCACGATGCTCAAGGATCTCGATACGGTCGCCGATGTCGCACAGGCGACGTCGACGCCGGTGCCGATGGCCTCGCTTGCCGGACAGCTTTTCAGGCTGGCCAAGGCCGCTCGCGGCGCGGAAGCGGACGCGCTGGAGATCTACAGGCTTTCAGCGGCAGAGCGCGAGGCTGTCTAGGGCGACCTGAAGCGCGTTACGGCGCCTTCTTGCGTTCATCGTCGGCCATGAAGCGGCCGAACGCCCCTTGCGCGAAGAGCAGCGGCTCCTTCGCATTGTAGGCGTAGGCCTCGACCGCCCCGAGAAAGATCACGTGATCGCCGCCATAGTAGCGATTCACGGAGCGGCATTGGAAGTTGGCAACGCTCTCGCCGAGTACTGGCGCGTTGCCGAGGCCAGGGGTCCAGTCCACGCCCGTGAACTTGTCGTCCGACGATCTTGCGAACTTGTTCGCAAGCGCCTGTTGCGAAGCGCCGAGGACGTTGACGGTGAAATGGCTGGCGTTCTGGAAGATGGTCAGACTTGAGGAATAGACGACGAGGCTCCACAGAACCAACGGCGGATTCAGCGAGACCGACGCGAACGAATTGCATGTCAGCCCGTAGGGCTTGCCGTCAGGCGCTGCCGCCGTGATGATCGTCACGCCCGTTGCATAGGTTCCGAGCGCGTTGCGAAAGTCGCGAGGATCGATCTGAGAGTTGTCGCTCGCGAACTCGTTGGCGGGATCGGGAGCGCGGGGCTGCTTCGGCAGATCATTCATCGGCCGACCTCACAGCGTGAGATTCTCGGACGGCAGGCCGAGCGCCACCCGTCCATAGTTGGTCCCGGCCGCATCGAAGTTGAACGCGAGATGTGAATTGATCGCGTGCGCATCACGGAACTGCCGCTGCAACACGCCGCTCGTGAACAGACCGCGCGCGCCGCTCGCGGCAAACAGCATCGAGACTGCGTCCGTGCACAAGTTCACTGAAAAAGATCCGTCGCGCCGATATCTGGTCTTGGTCGCCATGTCAGGGATGTGACCGCGCCGCGCGTGCTCCATGGCTTCGAGGCAGGCCGACCGCATGATCAGGCGTGCGGCGTCGATCTTCGCCGAGGCCTCCGCAATCTTGATCTGCGTGCTTTGAAAATCACTCAGCTTGGCGCGGTTGTAGGTTGAAATTCGATGACGTGCGACCTCCGTATAATCGTCGAGACACGCCTGCGCATTTCCCAGCGCGACACCGGAGAGGACGTACGGGAACAGCGAGAACACGGGAAGCGCATACAGCGGATTCGGATTGACCTTGCTTCCCGGCGTCGGACCACCGGCAAGGTCCCCGACGGCGACCGTCATATGGTCAGCCACGAAGGCGTCCCTGACCTCCACGTCGCAAGATCCCGTCCCGCGTAGCCCGGCGACATTCCAGGTGTCCAGCACCTTATAATCGCCTTTCGGCAGCAGAAAGATTCGATACTCGATGCCATCAGCCTCGTCGTCGGAGTAGACCACGCTTGCAAGCATGTTCCATCCGCAGGAGGCAACGCCGGAGGAGAATGGCCAGCTACCATGCAGCTGGTATCCGCCCGCGACCCGCGTGGCGCGTCCGGCTGGAAAAATGAACGAGGATGCGATCAGCGCATCCGGATCACGGCCCCAGACCAGATCCTGCGCCTTCTGCTCGAACATGCCGAGCATCCAGTGATGGCTCGCCAGATTGGCGAGATTCCAGGCCACCGACGCATCCGCCTGCCCGAGCAGCTCAGCGCAATCGACGAGGGCGACATAGTCGAGCTCAGCGCCGCCGATCCGGGCCGGCTGAAGCATCCGGAACAGGCCGGCGTCGTGGAGATCCCTTTCGGTTTCCGTCGGAAGATGCCGCAGTTCCTCAGTCCGCGCCGCCCGCTCGCGAAGTCGCGGCAGAAGTGCCCGGCCCTTCGCAATCATCGACGTATAGACCTCTCCACGGGCTTGCTGGCCTGTGGGCTGGGTCATGCTCGGCTCCTGGCCAGGTGCCATTCGTGTCCCTCGCTTTCACACATTTATGCGGCGGGACCTTCGTCAAATCAAGCCGAGGGAATGAGTCAAGCCGACGTTGGAGGCTTGACCGAGCCGAAGGCGCCCTTCTCGGCAAAATTCGCGATCCGACGTTCGTCGTAGCCGAGCGTATCATCCAGGACCTGCTTCGTATGCTCGCCCAACAGAGGTGCCGCAACGGGATCAATCGCGCCGGTCAGGCTCATGGTGATCGGCGGCTCGATATTCGGCACCCATTCCGCTGTAGGGTGCGGAATCCGGTTCAAGCGATGACGCTCGCGAGCCTCGGGCGCATTGAACCCCTCCTCGACCGTCCGGAGATAGCCGACCGGGATATTGGCCGCCTTCATCTTCGCCATCCAGTTTTCGAGAGTATCGCTTGCAAAGACTTCCGCAATGGCAGCCCGCAAGAGCTCCTTGTTCTCCGAACGGGCTTTGCGCGTGGCAAACTGCGGATCGGTGATGAGATCAGGCCGATTCAACACTTCGACCACGAGCCGGCGGTAGAGCCGGTCGTTGGCGCAGGCCATGTAGAACGGCCCGTCGGAGGCTTCGTAGACGCCGACGGTGGGAGACCCGCTGGGCGAATTGCCGAACCGGCCGGGGTTTTCGCCATTGATGAGATAGGCCATGCCATAGAAGCCGGTCAGCCCCATCGCGATGTCGAACAGGGCGACTTCGACGTGCTGGCCGCGGCCGAGCCGATCGCGGGCCAGCAGAGCCAGCAGGATGGCATTGCAGGCAGACATCCCCGTCGCCATGTCCACGATGGGCGGACCGGTACGAACCGCCGGGCCGTCGGCAAATCCGTTGAGCGACATGAAGCCGCTTTCCGCCTGCGTGATGGGATCGAAGCCGGGCCGCGCGGCGAACGGTCCGGTGCGACCGTAGGCGGAGATCGAGCAATAGACCAGCCGCGGGTTGAGCGGCGCGACCGACTCATAGTCTAGCCCGAACTTCTTCATCACCCCGCTCGAAAAATTCTCCACGACCACATCTGCCTTGCGGATCAGATCCAGCGCGATCTCTCGGGCCGCCGGCACGGCAAGGTCGAGCGCAATGCCGCGCTTGTTGCGGTTCAGGCTGAGATAGGCGGCGCTTTCGCCGCCAATCTCGGCGTGCTCATAGGCGCGCGTGTCGTCGCCACCCTCGGGATTCTCGATCTTGATGACGTGCGCGCCAAAATCGGCGAGCGTCTGGGTGCAGGCCGGGCCGGCGACCACACGCGTGAAATCGACGACCAAAAGACCATCGAGCGCAGTCGGCCCTCCCGTCCCTCGTGACGAACGTACCGGCAGTTGAGGCTTGGTGGGCATCGATAGCGCTCCCTTATCGGCTTGTGGCCGCCGAATTTCTCGCAGGAACAAACTTAAAGCCCGGCGCCGCCAGCTTCGCAAGTGCTTCACCCGCATCGCTTCAATACGCAAAAAGGACCCGGCAGCCCCCAAGCTGCCGGATCCTCGGACATTTCAGGCATACGAAGTCGCGCTACAACTCGTACCGGCCGTTCAACGCTATAGGAGGCACGTTCCGTGCGGTGGGAAACCCTGCTCAACGAAGCCACTTTCGCCAATAGAGCGTATGCGCCCAGGCCCAGGGCGCCTCGGGCTCGAAGAGCCGATAGCCCGCCTGGATGAAGTTGTTCGCAGATACGGGATTGTCCGTCGTATCAGAGACGATGCTGTCCCATCCGATACGCCTTCCGCTCGCCTCCGCCACACGCATCAATCTTCGCTGAAGGCCGCGTCCCCAATGCCGTTGCAGCACGCCAACTCTGGAGAAATAGCCGCCATTTCTTACGTGCGTGGATGGAACGACGCCGGCAAAAGCGACCGCATCATCACCGTGATAGGCCAACCACCACGCGCCCAATTCGAATTGCGGCATGGCGGCCGAATCGAGGAATGTCGACTGATGCAGATCGGACAATGCATCGGCGATGTCGTCGTCGGATGCATCGACAATGCGAATTCTGTACATGGGATGGCCGTCCGCAAGGAATAACGTGACTGCTGGTGCAGCGCTGTCGCCGCCGTGAAGGTTCACTTGCCCAGCACGACCTTGACACCAAGCCAGACGGCCCCCATCAGGCCGCTGGCGATCACCGTGATCACGGCTTTGAAGGTGTAGCTCTGCGCCTGCTCCACGCTCTTTCGCCACCTCCGCAGGTGCTGGAAATCAGCCCTCAGCTCCCTTCGGTCATCATCTTCGATTCCAAAAGAGGCCAGCACCGACGCCACCGCCTTCAATACGATTGCATCAACGCTTTCCTGCTGGAGCTTGTGCTGCTCAGCCAGGGTTTCGGTAACAATGGCCCCGATTTCGTCGTCTGGCATCTTCACCGCTTGATGATCCTTGCAACATTCTCGAAGCCGCGCTTGGCGAAATAAAACGAGACCACAAGATTGGCTGTGATTGCCGCAAAGCCCGCCAGAGCGTCCGTCGAGCCAAGTCCAAGGACCTTGTCCCAGACCAGGAGCTTTGCGAAATAGAGCGCCACGCAATAGCCCATCAGCTTGTCCGGCTCGTACCAGTGCCCGATCTCGGCGATGCGGTACTGCATGACGGCGTTGGCTTCCGCCGTCTGCGACGCGATCTCGCTCGCCGCGAGATCTGCCGCGATTTTGCTATCAACATTGCCGGCCTTGAGCTTGGCCTGGTAGGCGTCGATCAGTCCCTTGATGACCGGACCGCCGAGGAAACTGAGGATGGTCATCCACATCCTAGAGCGTCCGGCGCCGTGCGATTTCGGTCAACACGCCAGCGGTCGCAACCGCGAGCAGCATCTTGAACGCAGATCTTGCGTCCATGCTCGTGAGCTGCGTGAAATCGTAGCCGGAAAACGCCGCGATCAGGCCGGCGCCGAGCACTCCCAGGATGTACTGAATGCGCGCCCACAGGATCGTCACGGAATCCTTGAACCAGACCTTGACCTTATCGAACGACGTGGTCATGACTTCCTCCTGAAGATGGCGTTGAAGATGTTGGCGATAAATGCTCCGATGGAGCCCTTGGAGGGGTTGGCGACAGAAGGAGGCCGGTGCGGTGCTTGCGGCACCGACGGCGCGGCCTTGGTGCCCGTGAATTCAATCGTGGGATCGGTCGCCATCATCGAGAGCAGCATCGCCACGCAGCCGAGCTGCTGGTCGACGTGGTTCGGATCGTACCGCCCATCGGCGACATATTTTCCGGACTTGTATTGATTGGTACCCGCCCACAGGTACGGGCTCGGAATGCCTTTGCTGGCGTAGCCAAGACCATTGTACATCTCCAGCGCGATCAGAACGCCGGCAAGAGACCAGTCTTTGCGCTTCGCAAGATGCGGGTGGCAGTTGAGCAGCGCGTCGATCGCCGCCTCTTCCCACGAATTGAACGGACCTCGGCCCGCCGGCACGTGGACCGAGACCTTGTTCCAGGGATCACCTTGGGCCAACGAGCGGCCCCAATTCTGAGACGATTCCCGCTGGTGGATGACGGCCATCACGGCCCACGGGACGCCGGTCTCTGCCTCGACGGCCTGGTAGCGCTTCTTGGCCGCCACAAGCGATTTGGCGACGCTGTCGCTCAGCGTCTTCCGGGTGGGCTTGGCTTGCTGCCAGCGCCGTAGGTTCGCCCGAGTGAGGGCGTCGAAGTCTACCATGAATGCTCCAATGAAAAGGCCGCCCGAAGGCGGCCTAGTTAGGCGGCGACGATGCGCCCCTTTATTGCGAATAGATCCGACGGATCGTATCGCCTGAATTGCTCGGCTATCTCTAGATCGGGCGGTGGCTCACCAGCCACCGAGCTTTCTTCCAGGATCGTGAAGCCGGCTTCCCTAAACATCCGCACATAGTCACTATGACGGAGTCGATTTACATACTGCTTACCGCTATTGAACGGGCACCACTCCTTATCCGAGTAGCGCAGGAAGTTTAAACGCGAAATTGACTTGTCCGACCGAGCATAGTGATCGCTGTAGTCGATCGAGTGCGTCGTGATGCCATTTGTGACCGACCGCAACCCCTTGAGGAGAGCCGCAAGTTGGTCAGCCGGCACATGTTCAAGAACTTCATTCGAACAGGAGCAATCAACTTGCGTCCCATCATCGATCACATGGTACGGAGCGCGGTACTCGATGCCGTATTCTGCGAGAGCGTCCCAGCTATCGATCCTGCCGCCCAGACGGGCCGCCGCGTGTTGGATCAGATCCAGTTTCGCCAGCCGCTCAACATCGCAGGCGATGACCTTCCGCACTCCTAGTGCTCGGAGCGCCAACGGCACCGCCAAATCTCGGCCAGCACCGATCTCCATAGCCGAAGTCGGGGCAGAGCCAAGTACCGCGCTGTAGTCGGCAACGACACGCCTCGCGATACCAGCTAGAGCGTCAAGTGTCACATTCTTCCGCGGCCAATTCCTCGTCACATGCCGCTGCAAGAAGTAATGAGCGCGAGTCCCGCCAGGGAGCTCTAGCGCTCGGAACGCCAACGCTTTGAGACGCCAATCCATGGTTTCTTTTAACTCGCGAAGCAGCTTAAATGCAACCGGAAGCCGACCTTAGATGATCCGCAGCAACTTGTTAGAGATGATCGTCGGCTGACAGCGTGAAAACGCCGTGCTGGAGCCGCCCTGCGCAGTGCCGGTAAAGGTCGGTTGGGTAAAATTGGTGTTCATGACCACACCACCGCCAGAATTTGAAATTGTGGTGATAATATTCTGTGAACCGCCGGTCCCTCCAACACTGATCTGACTGAATTGGAAATTGGATGCACCGCCTATGTTCGTACCAGACGGCGTATAAGGTGGAAGATTCGAGGTTTGTAGCTGATACGACTCGGTAGCGCCGGCATTGCCGAGGATCGCGCCGCTTACACCGAGCCCGACGCTAGTCAGGCGGGAGGCTGCGGACCCTCCCATATCATCCTTGCCGGCGGTGACACGGCCTCGCAGGTCAGGAACATTGAACGTGGTCGATCCATCTCCGCTTCCATAGGCCGTGCTAACCATTGAGAACAGCGTCGAATACGTCGTTCGCGAGATCGCCTGCCCATACATCAGCACGAACGAGCTGTTCGGAGCGGTCGATCCCCAGAAATCAATGCTGCCGCCGATCGGGATGGAGTATGGGTTGGCAAAGAACCCATGAAGATAGAACGCTGCATCGCTCGCATTGTAAAGCGCGGCATAAGGCGTGCCCTGCACCAGAACGCCAGCAGGCAATTCAACAGAGGGCGCCGACCAAAGCGGCTTTGCACCAAGACCGTCTACATTGAGCGTCACGGTCGCTCCATTCGTCGCATGCGGCGTGAACGCGATCACTTGACCGTTCAGCTGCGAGACCGACTGAAACACCTGATAGGTATTGGCCGCATAGGCCGTGCTGGTGCCGGTCGTCACGATCGCACCAGCGACGTCATCACGGTACTTGGCAATCGCCGCCATCATCGCGCGCGCCGAGTCGTTGACACTGGAAGGGGCCTGCCCCTCCGACCAGTTGATCGTCGAATCTGCCGTGGCGTCGGCCGACGCCGTTTGAGACCATTTGTAGAGAGTCATCCTGTATCCTTGATGTGGAGTGCGATGCCGTGGCTCGCGATCGCCTGGTTCGATGAGTCGCTGCTGCCGTCAGTCCGGCGTTTTCGTCTCTCGGCTGTGGAGCTCGAGGTACTGGGCGCAGCGACACGACGGTGCCCGGGCTGTCAGGAGGTTGCGGATCACGCCTGCGGGGACGCCGGGGCTTTCGCTTGCGATCCGGGCCACGCGCGCGTCGATGATCCCGTCGATTTCGGCTCGCAGCTCCTCAATGCGATCTTCGATCCTGGTCACGCGTTGCAGCTTGGTTGCCATTGGTCTTTTCGTCCTTTGTTTCGGCCTGAAATGCCGCCAGCTTCTGGCGAACGGAGGCGGCATCGTTCTGTGCACGTCGGAGCGCGCGTTCGCGCTGTGCCTCGTGTGAGGCGAGATGAACCTGGATGTCATAGGGTAATGCGGCGAACCGTTGCTTGAACGGTCCCGGCCAAGATCGAGGCGGCGGGATGGCCGCAATCGCATTCATCGCGCTGGCCGCCGGACCTCCCAGCGTAGGATCCGCCAAGCCGAGGGCGACGTGCATCCGCGATATGTCCTGTACCGCCGGCCAGAGCCGGTCCATGCCGAGCGCCGCACAGTCGGTCACAAAGCGCGCCACCGACGCAGGCGTCGCCGGACAGGCCGACACACTGTTCAGCTCACACCATCTGACGAACATCGGCGCGTCGCGCAGGCGCGCCTGCGCAAGCGCCGTCAGCAGCGGATGGGTCATCGCTTGGCCTTGCGCAGTGCCTCATGGAGGCTGCCCATGCGTCGGCGCAGATCGACGAGCTGAACACGCTTTCGCAAGCTGTGGGGGCTGGAATCAATATCGCCACCCAATTCGGCATCGAACCTCTCGAGCGCGGCCACGCGCTTCTTCAACCCATAGAGCGCGAAGTTCTCCGCGATCCGCTCCGCTGACATTGGCTCGCCGTAGAGATTGCCGGTGATGGACTCGGCGCGTTCGATGAAGTTTCGATTATCTTCGCTCATGGTGTGCTTTCCTGCCGCGAATTCGATTGATCGGATACGGTGAGACGACTGCGGCTTCTAGAAGGGGAAGAATATTGGTGGCGCGAGGCGCCGCTCCGGCCTGTTCGCCCCGCCTATGGGCCGATCGGGAGGAGGTCGAGATTGACCATTCCTGGCGCGGAACGGGGGCATCCTTCATCGGAGGAGCAAACGGATTTGGATCCACGTACAGCTCATTCCTGTCTCGGGTTGTGGGCGACAACCCGGGCGGGAGCTCGATCGGGTCGGAAGGCCCTACGCCCTCCATTCTGTCGCGGAAGTTTTTGGCGTGTGCGCGGAGGTACCTGACCACGTCTCCGAGGATATCCGCCGGATCATTGACTTGTCCCTGCGAACTCCTGAACGATTTGATGTAGCCGTCCAGATCATCGGCCCGGGCCTGCCAGTCCTTCTGGACGCCATCCGGATAGTAGGACCGATTGCCTTCCAGCAGATCGCCCAGTTGCTTGCGAACGGCATCGTAAATACGCGGACGGTCCGCCTCCGCGATCGTCGTCTCGTAATCCGGGGGAGGCAGATACTGTTGCTCGATGGTAGCCATGACGAACTCCTGTCGAATCATGCCGAAGCGATCCCGCGACCAACAAAGGATCGCAGAATGATTCGGCTGACGAATAAGGGGGAAAGACGGGGCTGGCGGCGCGCCCGGGCGCCGAACTAATTGAAGTCCGAGAACTGCAGATACAGAAGCCCTAAGGGCAGATTTTCAACGTATTCGTTTCTCTTGCGAGCTTGCCCTTCGTAGATCCAAAGGCGAAGCAATGGCTCGGTAAGCTCCTTTGAAACCAGGCGATCGCCACCGAAAAAATAGCAACAACCGTCGCTGCGGCTGCGGCCGCCGTCGGCAAAGACCGTCACCTTGTGGGACCACCCTGAACGCTCAACGTGGAACGATATCGTCAGATCCGATTTTGTCAGCTCGATCGTGCAACGTTGCCCGTACCGACATTCTTTCGCGATCCCCACTTCGTTGGACGCGCCTGTCGCGCCTCTGGCGACGTCCGCCCTCGTCGTACCGTCGAAGGCATAGGAAACGGTGTAGTCTCCAGCAATCGCACAAGACGGCAGCTCAAGAGCTGTCACGATGACGGCCACAGCCAAAGCCCGATTCAGCAACCATATCCAGCTTGGCCGAAACATCCTGTAACTATCCCCCCGCGAACTCGAGAGCTTGATTTGCTGCCGCCGCCACCAATACCCAAATGAGCTCGGTCGCAAGGGAGGCTTTGCCAAACCAACTCGCCTCACCTGAGCATCTAGTCCTGCTCTAAGCCGTACGGGGGGCTCAAATTTGGCGATTAACCTCCATAGAACAAACAAAGAACAATGTCAATGTGGAATCGACGAAGGCCTCCACTTATTCTCCACGCGTTCTCCGGGCCTTATAAAGAGCGACCGCGTCATTGAGATTTCCGGTGTTTGAAAGCCGCGCGCTCAACGTCCTCAAGTCATGCTGGTTAAGTTCACCCCGGCTTGTCGCCATACCAGGCCGTTGCACCGGTGGAACAGCCTTTGCCGAAACGGCGTCCCTCGCCTTCATCATCAGTCTGTATTTTCCGGCGTCGTCCTGAAGCCCGCGGAAGATGATCAGCCCATCCCCAGGCGTCTCGATCTTGTCGCTGAACAGCTTGAAGCCGTGGCCGAGGCGAAGGCTTGCGATCTTGGCTTCGATCAGACGTTTCGAGGACTGCGCCAGCGTGCGCTGCGCCTCGCGAATGCAGACCGCGAGCGTGCCGCGCTCGGCCTGGCAGGTCTCGACCAGGAGTTCGCCGAAGAAATGCGATTTCCCCGAGCCGCGCCCGCCGTAAACGCCCTTGTAGCGCGCAGGCTTCAGCAGAGGCTCGAAGATCTTGGCCGTCGGAATTTTCAGGATGGACAATGGATGCGCTCACCCTAGGGCAGGCCGGTGCGCCTGCGCAACATTGCGGACCAGTCTTCGTCGTCTGGAGTTTCAGGTCGCCCTTGCCGAGCTTGATTGACACCAGCGAGAACGCCGCCTCCGGAAGCCGAAGGCCAAGAGCGCTCATCCGCGAGATGGTGTTTACGCCGCGGCGGGTGCCGATTTCGAGGAACGTTGCTCGAAATTCAGCGACACCATCATTGCGTTCGCCAGGAAATCGATCATTACGGCCTCGAACAAGTGCGAGGTCTTCCGCACTCGGGTTCAGCTTCCCGACACCGTCAGGATCGGCGCCGATTGCACATTGCAGCCGGCTTCAGACAAGGACGCCGTCAGCGTACAGAATGTGGATACCACTCCAGACCGCGAGAACCTGATGTTCAAGAAGATCGACGACAAGACCGTCATCCTCTGGATCATCAAGGACCGGCACTTCACCGGCGAGGGCCGAAAGCTGTCCTATTGCAGCGACCAGGTGCAGCGCGCCTATGCCGGGCAGCGCCGGGCCGGCAAGCAAACCAGGCGCTAAGGATCGCCGAAACGAAAAACCCGCGGCGGATTGCTTCCGCGCGGGCTGAAATCAAACTATTTCGATGATGCTATTCTGCCAGCGTTTTGCCCGACGTGTCAAACGATCAATCCGAATCTCAATTCGAGATGCGCGGTAGAGCAAGCATCGCGCGCAGTGCCGCGTCCGCCATAGACGCCCTTGTAGCGCGCGTCCTCGGCAACCGCTCGAGGATCCTGGCCGTCGGAATTTTCAGGATGGACCGCCAACGTCGAAAGACCGAAAATGATGCCTAGGGACAGGACAAGTGTATAAGTCCTAGGCTGACAAGGAAGTATGTTGGAAGCACGCATACGATTGAAGCGACCGTCGAGAAATTATTGATCGCAGCGCTCGCCTCAAGAATTGGCTCGATGTCCATGATCGATCTCCGTGGACGAATTTCTCCCGCGCTTGGCTCGTGCAATCAGCGGCTCTGCCAATACCGATTTTTCTTCTGTCAGATCGGCGGGATCGCGTCGTCGGCCGCGATAGCAGCGCCAGCGGCTCTCGTTCATCCACATTGAGAGTCCCCTCGCAACGTCGGACGGTCTTCCTTGAATCACGAACAATATCGACGATCCAGGGGCCGCACTTGTGCAGAATTTGATGAAAGACGCCAATCCCGTCTCTGATGAGGTTTGATCGTTGCCCCCTCGCCCTCAAGCCTTGGGACCAGCATCGCCATCGACGGCCTCTTCCGGGCGCACGATGATGCGCTCGACCCGGTGGACCGTTTCCAGGGTGCCCTCTTCGCCGCTCTCGATCGGCTGCGCCGACTTGCCCCAGCCGCGATCGAGAATGGCGTTGGCTGCCGAGAGGCGCACGGCCGGCGTCGCATCGTCGCTGCGCATGACGCCGACGAGAACCTTCAGGGCCGTCCTGGTGTGGCTGCGCGCCAGCGAGCGGATTTCGGTCAGCGCGCGCGCCCTGGACCTTGCCTTCGTCGCCGGCGGCCGGGACGGCTCGCTTGCGAGCCCGCATTCGACCTCCTCACTCACGACAACATCTCCCACAGCACGATTGCGACGAGGCCCGCGAGCGCGAGCGATATCAGATAGGCGGTCATCATCCCTCCCGGAGAAGAAAATGCGCGGCAGATCGCGTCAGGCGAAGCGCGATCGTTTCGGGCGCGAACCCTATCTCCGTGTCTGCCGGAGACCGCAGCGGCGCGGGCAATTGGCCCTGCGCCGCGGGCCGGCACGTTCGCGCGTGCACGGCCAGCAATGGTTCGGACGGCGGCACGCCGATCGGCGCTCCAAGTTTGACGAGTGCGTGGCCGCAATGCGCCACCGCCGTCCGATTCCGAAATCGAGAACGAAAAAACCCGCGGCGGATTGCTCCGCGCGGGTGAACCAAACTCGTTTCGATGATGGCATTCTGCCAGTGTTTTGCCCGACGTGTCAAACGAACTTACGGGCCCGACGAGAGTTGGCCGATCAGGAGGATCGGCCAATGACACTTAAGACGACGTCACGAGAGACATCGCGAAACCTGCGCGGAGTCAAGCTGCGCATCGACGAGCCGCGCATCGACAAGGCGCGCAACGCGCAAAAACCGATCATTGAAGACGCGAGACAAAGGAGAGATCGCGCAGCCTCGTGCGCGGCGATGGCGGCACCATCAACCTTCCCACGAAACCCGGCGATTTTTTGAAGGACGATTAGGCGCGGGCCGGCGGGCGGCGCGCATCTCGATGATGCCAACATACCGGTGTTTTGCCCGACGTGTCAACGCGGCGAGCGTGGAAGAAGGGTCGCTCCTCCCAGCTCTATATGTGGTTCGCAAGGGACTTGCTTCAAGTCCCCGCCCTTGCCGTAGAACCCCGACCCAAGGAACATCCAAAGCAACCAGCCGAGGGTCACAACATGCCTGTCCTGCTTCCGAAGTCGCGATCGCGCGTGCGCTTCCAGAGCGCCGCCGCGCCCCGCAGGCGCGACCATGCCGTCGTGATCGCCGGCGGCGGTCCAACCGGCTTGATGCTGGCCGCAGAGCTCGCGCTCGTGCAGGTCGACGTTGCCGTCGTCGAACGACGCCCGAACCAGGCGCTGGTCGAGACGCGCGCCGGCGGATTGCATGCGCGCAGCATCGAGATCCTCGATCAGCGCGGCGTTGCGGACCGCTTCCTGCGCGAAGGACAAATCACCCAGCTTGCAGGCTTTGCATGGACGCGACTCGATATCAGCGACCTTCCCACCCGACACGCATACGGGCTCGCGCTACGACAGAACCACATCGAGCGCATCCTGGCCGACTGGGTCGCGGAGCTCGCGGTCCCGATCTATCGCAATAGCGCAGTGACGAGCTTCTCGCAGGACGAGACCGGCGTCGACGTCATCCAGTCCGACGGTGGCACGCTGCGCGCAAAATATCTCGTCGGCTGCGATGGCGGTCGCAGCGTCGTGCGCAAGGCCGCCGGCATCGAATTCGCCGGCTTCGATCCGACGCTCAGCAATCTCGTGGCCGAGGTCGATATGCGCGACGAGCCCACCTTGGGCCTCCGTCACGATGCGCTCGGCTTTCACGGCCTCAGCAAGACGGAGAGCGGGCGCGTGCTGGTCGTCCTGACGGAAGCGACGCTCGCGCGCACCGGCGCGCCCACCTTGCGCGATCTCGGCGATGCGCTGATCGCCGTGTACGGTACCGACTTCGGACTCCAAAATCCCGCCTGGATATCCCGCTTCACCGATGCGGCACGGCAGGCCGTGTCCTATCGCAAAGGCCGCGTGCTGCTCGCCGGCGATGCCGCGCATGTCCATCACTCCGTCGGCGGGCAAGGCCTCAACACCGGCCTGCAGGACGCCGTCAATCTCGGCTGGAAGCTGGCGCTGGTCGTCAAGGGCATTTCGCCCGACAGCCTGCTCGACAGCTATCACGCCGAGCGCCATCCCGTCGCCGCGCGCGTCCTGCGCAACACCATGGCGCAGATCGCCCTGCTCCGCCGCGGCGACGACGGCCGCAAGGCCGCACGCGACGTCGTCTCGGAGCTGCTCGGCATGGATGAGCCGCGCAAGCGCTTTGGCGCGATGATGAGCGGCCTCGATATCCGCTATGATCTCGGCGAAGGCCACGCGCTGCTCGGGAGGCGCATGCCTGATCTCTATCTGACCGTCGACGGACAGAAGCTGAGACTATTCACGCTTCTGCACGGCGCACGCGGCGTGCTGCTCAATTTCGGCAAGTCCAGTGCCGTCGACATCACACACTGGGCAGATCACATCGAGATGGTCAATGCCGAGTGCGACAGCGCATGGGAACTTCCGGCCATCGGACCGGTCGCCGCACCAAGCGCGGTGCTGGTGCGGCCCGATGGCCATGTGGCCTGGGTGGGAGACGAGAGCCGATATGGACTGGAGGGCGCATTGACGAAGTGGTTCGGAGCAGCCGCTACGTAGCGCACGAACGTCGCAGCTCTTCAAAATATGAACGCCCGCGGCATCCCGCGGGCTTGATCCAAACTCCTTGGATGATGCCATTCTGCCAGTGTTTTGCCCGACGTGTCAAACGATCGATCTCGAGCAATGAACCTGACCGCAAGTACCGACCGGAAGTCGCTCGTCGACATCAGTGTCTGAACTCATCAATACAGCAAAACACCAGCAGCCATCCAAAAACATCAGAATTCCTGTAGCGGACCGCAATCCGCTCGCTCGCACTTGCCCAGATCGTGTCGCCGTCCTTCACCACGTTTCGGTGCTCGATCAGATACACGGAAAGTCCTGCCACCTTGTCGAACAACGCCGGAAGCGCGAGCTTACCGGTCACGAACTCGATCTCTCGGCCGACGAAGGTGGACAGTCCCATCGTGATCGCACCGATCTTCGCACCTGACCGGAACGGAAGAATGTCGACCCATAGCCTGAAGGGGTAGTCGGGATATGGAGCGAACGACCAGGACGACCTACCGTCTACGTCGCCCAACTCCGGATGTCGGACGTGAAGGACCTTGGCGACTGCTGACATGTCCGGCGTCACCGGCTTATTCAATAGGACCAAAGCGACAGGCGATTTACTCATCAACTACCCGCAGAAAATTCCAGCGTGAGGCTCCGGCTCTTCGCTCACTCCGGCTCTTCGCTTAAAGGTCGGTACATAGGCACTCATTAGAGAGAACATGGTCAACCGTTGCGTCTCGCGCAAGCGAGCGCACGATGGCTCTAGGTCTCGGACTGATGCAGCAATCGAAGCGAAGACGCGTGTGCTGAGCACCAAGTGTGGGGTGGAGGTCGAGCAGGACGCCATACCGCGAGCGCGTTCGACAATAGCGGGCATTCGCCATGACGGGCCGAACGCCTTCAATCAATTCCCGGCTTCAATCCGGCCCCAATGTTCAAAAGTGAACTCAGGAATTGCGACGCAGCAAGGTGAGTAAGTGGCTCAAACGGCTGGACTTGCGCCTGAAAATTTAATCCGCGCAACATATCAAATGATGTGACTCGCCGCCGCCAGAGGCATAAGGTCGACCGATCATCGCAGGGCCCGTGGCATTCATCGGTGATGAGAACGCCAGTTGCGCTCCCGCCCACCTCCAACGAGGAGCAGCGCCATGCTGAAGCGGCGTCGTTTCAAACAGAGCACGACACTGAACGAAAGACTCGCGGACGAGGCCGCTCGCTGCCGCGAGGAGGCGCGCACGTTGGCGCCGGGGCATCGCCGCGAGATGTTGCTGCGCCAGGCGCGGCAGGACGAGACGGCCATCCAGATCGAGGCCTGGCTGCGTTCGCCCGGCCTGAGGGCGCCGACATGACGCAGCAATATCGCGCTTATCTCGTCGGCGAGAACGGTGTCTTCCGCTCCGCCGAAGCGTTCGAAGCCCCGTCCGATTCCTCCGCCTTGACCTACGCGCGGCAGTTCACGCGTCACGGCAAAGTCGAGCTTTGGCAGCTCGGCCGAAAGATCGCCGTGCTGGAGTCCGAGCAGTCCCGGCCGCCGCTTCCCGAGCGATCCCGACCGACACTGACGCGTCAATGATCGCGTGAGCGCGATCGCGACGTGAGATCTTCGATCTCGACGTAGAACGTCACCTGCATGACGGGACCGCCGGCGTCGCGAACGTTGATCACCATCTCCTGCCGGTCACCGGTGAGCGGCGCGGAGAGCACCGCATCGCGCGCCATTTCGGCGACCGACCTGGCGGCCTCGGCCTGAACCGCGCGTGCCCGGACGATTCCAGTCCTTCCTCGTCCAGCGCAATTCCGTTGTCATCGCGAAGGTCGGAGTCATATCGGGGCATTGCGGCATCCTTTGCCGCAACAGCTCAGGGAGCGAACAAAGGTTTCCAGCCGGACGGAGGAATTCCGTCGATATCAACGGGGTCCGGGAACGCGGCACGGAGCCGCGATCCGGGCGGTGTGCGCGAGCTTACTCCTGCGCGAGCCTACTCCTCCGCGAGCTTGCGCTCGATATAGGCATCCACCGTCTCGGCGAACGAGCGCTGCACGCCGACCGCGACATCGTGCTGGTCGAGTGCGTCGCGCTGGAGCACGCGCAGGCCGCGGCCACGGGCGCTGAGCGGCGACGTGTTCAAAAACTGATCGATGGCGCCCTTGGCAAGGGGAATGGCCTTGGGATCGCCCCTGGCGATCAGGAGCCGCAACAGGCTCTGGCATTCGGCCAATCCGGGCATGGCCTCTCTCACCTTTGCTGCGATTTCGGCTTCGGCCGCTTGACCGGCTGGGCGTGGGTGCCGAACAGCGCCAGCAAGAACGCGACTTCTTCCTTCGAACCGATCTGGATCATGATTGTCTCTCCTGTTCGCTCCATTGGTCGAAGGCCCGAGCCGAGCAGTTCGAGACAATCGGGTTTCAGCACTGTTTCAGGGTTTCAGGCGTGTTTCGTCAGGTCATCCGCATCGCCCCGCCTGCTTCCATCGCGGCCTTGCCTGGCCGACCGGTCGCAGCCCGAGAATACAGCGGCTCGCCTCTTCAGAATCAAAGCCCGCGACGGATTGCTCCGCGCGGGCTTTCATCGATCGATCGCCTGCGCCGAGCCCGTGACGGAAGGCGACGGAGCCCGTGGCACGCTCCACAGCGCCTTCCTGTCTCAGTGCCTGTGACCGGTCAGGTGGACGCCGCTGCCGAGAACGATCACATCCCGGAGCGGCCCAAGGCAAAGAACAGGTCTCGTTCTCTTAGTGCGAGGTGCAGACCTTGACGGTCTTTATGCCGGCCTCGGCTTCCGCCCTGGTCTTGTACACGGTATCACCACTCACCACCGTCGTTTCCGTGGTGGTGGGCTTCGACTCCGTGATGGTGCACTTCTTGGTCTTGACGTCCTGCACCACGTAGAACGATTGCGCGAACGCGGGAGCCGCAACTGACGTCAGCACGGCAGCGGCAACAATTGCTTTGATATTCATCGTGTCCTCCTCCAGGAGCCTGGTCATCCAGGCCTTCTACAAACATCACAGATTGCCACTTGTTCCCGGTCATGCAGCCGAACCAACTCCTACGGGCTGCGTTGGTGGGCAACGCAAACAGGAGGCTTCGATGATGGACGTGCGGCTTGCGACGACTTCTCTGGCGATGCTGGTTGCACTGGCGGCCGTCGCACAGGCCGAGCCAGTCAAGGATCAAGCTGCGCCCGCCGTTCAAAGCTCCGCCGAAGCTCGCCCCATTCGCGTGATACTTCCAGCGCCTTGGGAGCCCACCAGGAGTCAGGGCGAAGCTGTGCAGCCTTCGAAGTAGCAGACGCCGGGACGAATGCCCTGCGGCCGAAGAGCGACGTTCGCAGCTCGCCCAACGCTGCCGCGACAAAAGAGGCGCAGCAAACTCGTTCAAAACGAAAGCAACCAATTCGAATCTGACTTGTTGTCGCCGGCACATTCACTTGCTGGAGGACAAAGCATGTCACGTCTAACTCTGCTGGCCGCAACGTTGTTGCTGCTGGGCTCGGTGCCTGCAGGCGCCCAATCGCAGCCGGCGCAAAGCGGGCCGGGAAACAACGCAGTCAACAGCTCCGACCAGAACAACTCCAACGCACCGGTCGCGGGCCGCAACAGCTTCACCGAGGGCCAGGCGAAATCGCGGATCGAGGACGCGGGCTATTCCAACGTCTCCGGCCTGCAGAAGGACAACGAGGGCGTCTGGCGCGGCAAGGCCGACAAGGCCGGCACCAAGACCGACGTCAGCGTCGACTTCCAGGGCAACGTCAATCCCGCCAAGTAAGGAGATCCAGACATGACGACCACCATCTCTCGCCTGTACGACAACTATGCCGACGCCGAGCGTGCAGTGACGCGGCTGGAGAGCGCCGGCGTGCCGCACTCCGACATCAGCATCGTCGCCAACAATTCGGACGATTGGTACGGCACCTCGCGCGGCAAGGCCGGCGGCAAGGTCGACCGTGACCGCGACGGCGTGGACGACCGCGCCGAAGGTGCCGGAACGGGCGCCGGCATCGGCGCCGGGCTTGGCGGCGCGGCAGGCCTGCTCGCCGGACTCGGCCTGCTGGCCATCCCCGGTCTCGGCCCGGTGGTCGCGGCAGGATGGCTCGCCTCGACCGCCGTCGGCGCCGCAGCCGGCGCGGCCACCGGCGGGATCGTCGGCGCCCTGACGGAGGCAGGCGTCTCCAGGGAAGACGCCTCGCGTTATGCCGAGGGTGTCCGCCGCGGCGGCACGCTGGTGTCGGCGAAGGTGCCCGACCAGGACCGCGCACGCCTCGATGCGCTTCTGCACGAGAACTCCGTGAACCTCGGGGAGCGCAGCGTCGCCTGGCAGAAATCCGGCTGGAGCGACTTCGACGCCGCAAGCCCGCCGCTGTCTCCGGAGGATATCGGCCGCGAGCGCGAGCTGTATGGCGTCGGCACGCGGCGATAGGTCGCCAGGCGCCGCGACGACAAGGGCACTCCACGACAAGTTTGCCCCACGACAAGAGGCCCCGCGATGCGGGGCCTTTTTGATGTCGAACGCCGGTCACGATCGCGACGCCGGCACTCACCTATGGTGTCATCCTGCCAGTGTTTTTCCGGATGGATCAAACTTTATCTCAAATGCAGCAAAGCGGATTCGGCGAAACGAAATCTCTTCGCACCATGCTGGGACATGTCGCCTGGACGGGGCAAGCCGGGAGATCGTCAATGTACTACGTCGCCGCTGCGTTGCTGGTGCTGTCGGGACTGTTCTATTCCGCGAGCCGTCATGAGCTCGGCCAATTCGGAGCAGACGTGTGCAGCTATGGCGGCACGTTCTGCGACAATCCGGTGGTCCTCTTCACCGGCGCCGCGCTGGCCGCCGCCTGGGGCATGTTCGTCAGCGTGAAGTAGGTCGCGCGCGCAACACCTTCGTCCCGGCATCCACGATCCGCCTGGGGACGCGAAGCTCGCGGACGACGCCGAGATCGGGAATTGCGGGATGATGGCAATCTACACCTGTTTTGCCCGACGGATCAAGCAGGATTAGCATTATCAGAAACGAGTTGCCGGCCTGGCGGCGGGAACTTATGTTTCCTCGTTTGCATTGCCAAGAAGCCGCCTGCACCTTGACCGAGATCCCCTTCATGAGCGACCGAGCCCTCACCCCGTCGAAATCCGCGCCGACGCTGTTGCAGAGATTGGGACCGGGCCTCGTCACCGGAGCTGCCGACGACGATCCCTCGGGCATCGCCACCTATTCGCAGGCCGGCGCGCAATTCGGCTATGGCCTGCTGTGGACCGTGTTTCTGACCACGCCGTTCATGATCGCGATCCAGCTCGTCAGCGCGCAGATCGGCCGCGTCACCGGCAAGGGGCTCGCCGCCAACGTCATGCAGGTCGCGCCGCGCTGGGCGGTTCTGACGCTGATCGCCATGCTCGTTGCCGCAAACACGTTCAACATCGCCGCCGACATCGCCGCGATGGCTCAGGCGCTCTCGCTCGTCATCGGCGGGCTCAACCACGAACACGCGCTGATCTTCGCGGCCGGCTCGACCCTGCTCCAGGTGTTCCTGCCCTACCGTCGCTATTCGCCGGTGCTGAAATTCCTCACGCTGGCGCTGTTCGCCTATGTCGCGACCGCCTTCACCGTCAATATCCCGTGGAGCACGGCGCTGCTCGCTGCGGTGTGGCCGAAGGCGAACGTCAGCGCCCAGTATTTCATGATGGTCGTCGCCGTGCTAGGCACCACCATCAGCCCTTATCTGTTCTTCTGGCAGGCCTCGCAGGAGGTCGAGGAAATGAACCAGGGCAAGCATGACAAGCCGCTTCGCGAGCTCAAGCGCGGCGGCAATCCGGAGCTCGCGCGCATCAGGGCTGACACCATCTCCGGCATGCTGCTGTCCAACGGCATCGCCTTCTTCATCATCCTCACCACGGCCTCAGTCCTTCATGCCAACGGCGTCACCAACATCAATTCGGCAACGGAAGCGGCCGAAGCGCTGCGGCCGCTCGCTGGGGATTTCACCTTCGCCCTGTTTGCGATCGGCATCATCGGCACGGGCCTGCTCGCCATCCCGGTGCTGGCGGGCTCGGCCGCTTACGGCGTTGCGGAGATCTTCGGCTGGCGTGCCACGCTGGAGGCGAAGCCCGACGAAGCGGTCGGCTTCTACACCATCATCGCGGCGGCGACCCTCATCGGCTTCGGCCTCGGCTTCACCGGGATCGACTCGATCCACATGCTGGTGTGGAGCGCGGTGCTCAACGGCATCGTCGCCGTCCCCATCATGGCAACGATGATGCTGATCGTATCGAGCCGCGCGATCATGGGCCGCTTCAGGGCCCGCTCCTGGCTGATCGCGCTGGGTTGGCTCGGCACCGCGCTGATGGCGCTGGCCGTCCTCGCTCTGCTCGGCTCGTCGGTAATTGGCTGACGAGAGCCGCGCACCATCTCCGCGCGCTCATCCGCCGAAGACGAGCGGGGGTCTTCTTAATTGCCACCGCAGCAGCTGACGAGGCTATGGCGTCACGGGATTGACGATCGGGGACGTCTTGGGCCCCGGCCGCGCCGGCTCGATCGGGGACTTCGGTTTGGTCGGGAGCACCTCGGCGCCGGCGGCCCGTGCCGCTTCTCCCGTGGTCGCATACATCGCAACATGGGCCGGCTGGGACTTGGCACGGCTCCAGGGCCCGTGGTCGACGATCAGCATCGCCGCAATCGTCACACCCGCGACGATCAGCGCGATCACGCCGGGATGGCGGAGGGCAGTGGTGATGGAGTTCGCGAAACGACCATTTGTCATCGAAGGATCCGCTATTGTCCCTATCGCAGGTTAATTCAATTGCGCCCCAGCCGGTTCCCCGCTTCGACTAAGCAAGTTCCAGGCCAACCCGGATTACGTGCTGTTGCGGCCGAATTCTGCGCCGGGAACACGCCTACGACCGCTGCGCCTTCAGCGGACGAATGCCGTCTGCCTAATCACTCACCCGGAGCGATTGCGTTGCTCGGCGTCGGCCGGTCTGCGATCTGCTGGCCGAATAGGCTGCCGATCAGCTCGACTGCAGTACGCGCCGTCCGACCACGTTCGTCCAGGAAGGGATTCAGCTCGACGATGTCGACCGACCCCACCACGCCTGAATCGTGCAGCAGCTCCATGATCAGGTGCGCCTCGCGATAGGTAGCACCACCCGGCACCGTGGTGCCGACACCGGGTGCCAAGCAGGGGTCGAGGAAATCGACGTCGAAGCTGACATGCAGCACCCCATTGCTCGCCTTGACCCGATCGATCACACGCCGGATCAAGACGGCGACGCCGAACTCGTCGATCTGGCGCATGTCGACGATCCTGATCCGACGCAAGCGCATCAACTCCTTTTCGAGCTTGTCGATCGAACGCGCGCCAAACAGATCCAGCCTGTCCGGGTCGATCGAAGCGCGCGGATCGTCGCCGAGCAGGCCGTCGAGGCCGGGCTCGCCGCACAAGAAGGCGGCTGACATGCCGTGCATGTTCGCGGTGATCGTCGTCTCCGGCGTGTTGTAGTCGGCGTGGGCATCGAGCCAGAGCACGAAGAGTTCGCGTCCACGTTCCTGCCAATGACGCGCCATCGCATTGACCGACCCCATCGACAGCGTGTGATCACCGCCCAGGAAGATCGGCAGCGCACCGGTTTTCGCCATCTCATAGCCTTTGCGGCTCAGGACGCGTGTCCAGCGCTGGATCTCGCGATAGTGATTGGCTCTTTCCGGCGGCCTGTCGGTGAGGTCCTGGACTTCGCTTGCCGACAGATCGCCATAGTCGACGACCTCGAAATCCAAGCTCTCGAGCAGTGTCGTTAGGCCGGCAGTGCGCAGCGCCGCGGGACCCATCAAGGTACCGCGCTGCGAAGCTCCCATGTCGATGGGTGCGCCGAGCAAGGCGATGCGCCGGGCTCGATCCGTCATGGTCCGATCGGTCACGACTGCCTCCTGACGTCAACAAGGTTGTGCCAGCCTAACAGAGATTCGCATCCGTCGTTTGCCGGGGGCTCGTCTTAGCCGGAACAAAATCCCGCGCGCCGAATTGCCCATCCAAGGCCGGCACCCGCCGTTAACTACGGCGCCTGTCGCGGATAGCCAAAGGTCATCGGACCCGCTGTTCAAAACGAGCGCTCGCGCGGATAGCCAAAGGTGCCGGTCTTCATCATCAGGCCTGGAGGTCACGCGCTTGAGCACGGAGGTACCGCAATCCACGTCCCAACCCGGCGTCGCCGAACGCGCCATCGATGCGGCGACCGACGTGTCCCGAACGATCGGTGAAGTCGCCGGAGGCCTGCAGGCAGCCGTCGACCGTCTGACCTCAGCAGTCGAGGAATCTCGGAAACCTGGCGGGACTCTCGCGACCATCGCAGCGATCACGCGCGAAGCGCCGCTTGCCAGCCTGTTCGTCGCTTTTCTCTTTGGCGTGGCGGTCGCTCGCCGGCGGTAGCGGGGAAGCCCCCCTCTTCAGGCCGCGCCGACCGCGTTGAACTCAGCCGCCAGGAACTGCTTTTCGAATGCCTCGGCCGGCATCGGACGGCCGAAGAAATATCCCTGCCCTTCCTCGCATCCCATGCTGAGCAGGAAGTCGGCAGTTGAGCGGTTCTCGATACCTTCGGCCACGACCGTGAAACCGAGCTGCTTGCTGAGGCCGATCGTCGAGCCGACGATTGCAGCATCGTCGGAATCCGCGAGAAGACCAAATACGAACGACCGGTCGATCTTGAGGCCGTCGAGCGGAAACTTCTTGAGATAGCTCAGGTTCGCATAACCGGTGCCGAAATCATCGAACAGGATTCGGACGCCGAGATCCTGAATTCGCTTGAACATGGCGAGCACATGGCGTTCGTCATGGAGGAGGATGTCTTCCGTGACTTCGATTTCGAGAAGCGATGGCTTTAGCCCTGTCGCTTCGAGCGATGCCGCAACCGAATGCGCGAGGTCGCCGGATTGAAGCTGCGAGGGTGAGAGGTTGATCGCGACGCGCACGTTGTTGCCGGACGATTCCCAGGCCCGCGCCGACGGCAGGCGGTCTCCATCACCCAGTTCGCGATCCGCTCCGATAGGGCCGAGGTGTTAACCACCGGCATGAACTCTCCGGGCGAGACGTAGCCGCGCACCGGATGTCGCCAGCGGATGAGTGCTTCGGTCCCGATCAGGCTGCCGTCGATCAGACGAACCTGCGGCTGGTAGAATAGTTCGCCGCGGTCCGCGGCGAGCGCGAACTCGCTTTCCAGCATAAGTCGGTTCTCGAGTTCCTGCCTGATCGCACTTTCGAAGATTACATGGCAACCGCGCCGCGTCGCCTTTGCGCGGCTCAGCGCGAGATGGCCGTTGCTCAGGAGACCGTCAGCCTTTTGCCCGCCTTCCGGATAGACGGCAACGCCGACGCTGATCCTGACGCGGTGTTGCCGCGTGTTTCGAATGGGCGGCCGATAATCTCGGCCGGCATGTAGCCGAAGATGGCGCTCGCGCCGGGATTCCAAACCGTAATCCGGTGATCCTCGTCGGTGCAGACGAGCCCGTCGCCGAGCGACATCGCAATGCGATGAAAGCGGCTCTCGGCGATGCGTCCGAGCAGACTACGGAAATCGGCTTCGTCCAGCGCAATTGCCGTCAGATATGCGATGATAGCGATGTGGAACAGCGATGTATCGATGACGAGGGGCCATCTTGCCTGTACGAGGGCCGCGACCAGTTCGATGCCCGCTCCGGCCGCGACGAGGATAGCGACGCGAGTTCCTGGCGCGAAGCGGCGTCACGAATACATCATCAGCAGGCATTGGCGTCCTGCCCCGCCCGCACGGCGGTCATCGAAGGCATCAAGGCATCGCCGAGCTTCTCGCCGAACGGATCTCCAGGCCGATCTCGGTGTGGCTGTCCCCCTGAGCTATCGGGCGCCGGACAACGAGCGCCGCCGCGCACGCTTCCATTTCACACTGTCGAGCACGCTCCGGACCTGCTCCGAACATGACAAGGCCGGCTGTCTCTAGGCTAGCCGCCCGCTCCTTCGGGCGATCGACCCGACTCGCGGCCCTTTTGCGGCCTTGCTCACAGGATTGCCTAAATTTAATCCCGTAACCTGCTCACGATCGCTCGACCAAGAGTTCCCAATGACCATGTTCAGGTAAAGGTGATTTGAGACAGAACCATGAAGAAGGTGTTTGCAATCCTGGCGTTTCTCTGCGTCCTCGGCGTCGGGCAGTATTTCGTCGTCAGCCATTTCGCAATTCGCCATGAGACCTTGAACCTCTTCGACGCTTCGCGCCAGCGACCGATCTCGGTCGAGGTCGCCGTGCGGCGCGACTATGAGACGAAGGCCAATCTCGGCCTCTGGAAGCTCCCGCTCGCCATCATCAGCAACGGCAACACTGTCAAGGCTACCGAATATTCCTTCCTCGCCAACGTGTTGGCCGCGCGAGGCTATCTGGTTGCCAGCATCCAGCAGGACTTGCCGAGCGATCCGCCGCTGATGACCCATGTCGGTCAGCAATATGTCGGCCGGCGTGAAGTCTACATCCGCTGCGAAGCAAACATTCTCTTCGTGCTGGGCGAACTGAAGCGGCGGCAGGAGAACGTCGAATACGACCACATCACCCTCGTCGGCCACTCCAACGGCGGCGATGTCTCCATGTATGTCGCCCACCAGCACCCGGAGTTGGTCTCGAAGGTGATCACGCTCGACAATCTGCGGGTGCCTTTCGTGCTCAGCGACCGCTTGAAGATCCTGTCGTTCCGCTCGAAGGACCCGCATTTCGTGACAGATCCCGGCGTGCTGCCGACGCCGGAAGAGGCCAAGGCGCGCGGTATTGATATCATCCACACCGGCGCGCAGCACACGGAGATGAGCGATCGCGGTCCCAACTCGGTCAAGGAGAAGATCCAGGAGACGCTCGACCGCTTCCTGCGTGACAGCGCCAGTAGCGCGCTCGCGCCGGCAGATACGAAGAGCCCGATGATCATGAACCCAGGAGACTATTAGCCGGCAGCGCTTTGCGGCAGATCAAAGGCGGCTCCGAAGCGGCAGGATATGAAGAGCGATATGGCGTCGGAGAGACACGTGTCGCACTATACCGAGAGTCTTGCTACGAAAAGCCTTGATACCAAAAGTCTTGGCCTGCCCGCGGCAGGAATGCCGGGATTCGTCCGGCATTTCTATCGCTCGACCCGCAGGTTGTTACGGTCGATCATCGCCCGCATTGATCTCTCGCAGTTTCCAGGATCATGCTGCGGATGAGCGCGACGGCCGCAAGCGAATGCAGAAAGATTATCCTTATGCCCCGGGATGTGAGACGGATTTGCCTGCTGCTTGGCGCAATCTCCAGCCTCGGCACGTCGTCCGCTCTCGCCGCTGACGCCGATCACGGCGCCGACCTCGCCAGGCGCTGGTGCGCGAGCTGCCATGTCGTGGCGAACGGACAGACCCAGGCGAGCGCCGACGTCCCCTCCTTTGCATCCGTGGCGCGCAGGCCGGACTTCAGTCCGGAAAGACTCGCCTTCTTCCTGCTCGATCCGCATCCGAAGATGCCGAATTTTCCCTTGAGCAGGACGGAAGCCAGCGATATCGCGGCCTATATCGCATCGCTGCGTTAGCCGCCGCCGGACGATCACGACCTGCTGCAAATGCAAATCCCTGCCGGGGAACCGGCAGGGATCAGCAGAAAAGACAACGGACGGCGAATGGATTCATTCGGTGGCCCGTCATGGACCTGCTCGGTCATCGAAGCGCGGATCTCCACGCCACACAAGATCAATTTGTGGGCACGCTGTAGATGCGCCGAAATCAGGACTTGCCCTTGCCTGGTTGCATGAGACTGCCGGTCATCTGGCGCATGTGGTCTCCGGCGCTGGTGAACTGACTGCGCAAGAAATCGGACTGGATTCGCATCGCTTCCTGGAGGTCGGTGGCATGCACCAGCTTGCGCGCATGCTCAAAGGCCGACTTCATGTTCTGCTCGGTGAAAGCCAACGCCTGCTTGGACACATCCGTCCCCGCGCCCGGAACGGACGACATCGATTTGGTGGCGGCTTCGAAAAACATCCCGAATGCCTTTTCCGCCTGGTCAATCGTCTTCTCGGCCAAGTCGCGCAGTTCGGCCGGAACTTCGAGCTTCGGTTCGATCATGGTCGCACTCCTCCCTTTTTCCCAACTGAATACCACCTTGCCGGACCGCCTTCCAGCGGCCAGCCTCGGGGAACGACGCCGGCCTGCCGGCTGTGGCAGAAAAGCAAGGAGACGGCACTGGGCCGGCGCGCGGCCGGATTTCAGGACAAGGGATGCTCGGGGAGAACTTCTTCGGCGGCGAGATCTTCGACCAGCTTGATTACTTCGAAACGCTGTCGAGGCGCGAGCTTCAGGAACGCACGGAGCAAACGCAGACTTTCGACAGTGCTGCTTGCAGGAACACCGAGCTTGAGATGCAGCTCAGCCGCGAAATTGAGGTTTTTCATCTCGCACCTATGACAAGCATCGGCCTTCGTGATCCAGTCGAGAAGCGGGCACCACAACAGAAGCTATCGCGACGAACTGTCGGCCAGTGGTGGAACCGCCAGGGCGGCATGCCGAACTGCATCCCAGTAACGGCGCCCCAATCGCACGGTTGTAACTATGGCAAGGAACAACCCTTCCGGCAAGCCCAACCGTGGGTGTAGCGATGCTTGGCCTGCATCGCACCATGGCGATTCCGGATAACAGGAATATCGACCGCCGTCACCCACCTGCGTCAAGAAGCGGCATCAATCGCGCACACTGCCCTGATCGCTATCAATCCACGCAGCGTTTCGCTTGTTTCCGATGTGAATGCACATTGGCACTCACGAATTGGCGATCCTTCAGCATGTACACGTAATTGTTGAGTCCGATCTCGCCGGTTGTATCACCAGCATGAAAGCCGATCTTGCTGCCAGCCCCGATCCTGGCGGGCTGTTCGCAGCAGGATCATCGGTCTGATTCTGCCGTGAACCGTTGTCCGCGAGCGAGCGACCAAGCCGTTGCGGCACGGCCACGCAGATACGGGCGCCATGGCTGAAAGCTCCTCGATCCGGGCGCGCGCCAGCACCAAAAGGACGACGGCATGCTTTCTCGCTGCGATCTCATCAAAGGCGCCGCGGTCGCGCTTCTCACGCTCTCGATACAAGGCGCATGGGCGCAGGACACCAAGATGAACCTGTTCAAGATCGTCACCATCAAGGACGAAATCGTCGTCGGATTGTCGGCAGAGGAGCTTCAGGCGCTCGGCGGCAATGATGCGAGCGCCGTTGCACACGCGCTGGCACAGAAGGGCGATCTCACTGTCTGGCAATACAATGTGCATCGTGGCCCCAACGGCGAACTACAGCAGGCGCCGACCGCCAAGATCGGTCTTCTGGCGAACGCCTCCCTTCGCGTCGAGCCCTACGCCACACCCTACCAGATTGTCCCTCATCCGTAGGCAACAGGCCGGCACGCCGGCGGCCAGAACCGCCGGCGTGCCGCAATCATCCGCGTCGGTCCGCACGCTGTGTCCCGGCCTCCGTTGCAAAGCCATAGACCAGTGCCAGCCGATCCAGGCATTCGCGAAAACGCCGTGCAAAATAATCGTTCCAGCGCTGCGTACGGACGGCACGACGCTGCCCGATCTGATCCATGGTCAGACCCAGCACCAGCACGTCGTGCACCAGCGCGGCGCCGTCTGTGCCTAGTTCGCGCTCGACCCTGTTCAGCCGCAGCACCGCCTGTCGTTGGCTCTCGGTGACCGGCTCGCGCGTGCCGGTACCATCGACATATTCGCGGGTCGTATCCACCGCCTGTGGGCCCCGCTCAGCCCGCTCCCAATCGTTCTGGAAGGCGCGCCCGCCGCGGTATTGCGCCTCGTCGATCTGGTGGTGCGCGTGCAGCCGGCCGAGCGGATCGCTGCGGATCGACCGGATAGCCAGAATCTTCTCGCCCGAATCGAGCGCGAGCGGATTGTCGACCTCCACCTCCGCCACCTCGGCATTGAACGGTACCTCCCTCGACCGTCGGTCGTAGACCTTCGCCAATCTGTAGGACTTGTTGCGTCGGGCACGTGCCACTCGGATACTCCTTGCAAGTCTGACAATTGAACGGACGGCTGCACCTTCAAGCGGCGCTGACCAGCCTCAGCGCGACGGGGCCGACGACACGGGCGGACGCCGCTCCAGAGCGACGCGTCAGGCGAGCGTGCGGCGCGCAATAGCTGGACCCCGGCTGACGCGGGTGACCGCAGAAGGCAATCTCCTCCCCGTCCTTGTCGCCGCCATAGGGATAGCGGCAGTCGGCCGGCTCGAGTTCGACGAGTTGGATCAAGCGCGGCTGGACGCCGACACAGCGCAACTTCACCCGCGCCGCAGGCTTCATTGCGGACTTCGGCGGCAGATTCAGGTTCGGCAAGGCCGCCCTCCGCGGCGAAAGCACGCTGGCCTCGCCCGGCAAGCACGGCACGATCGACGGGCTCGTCGTCCACTCCGGCACGACGAGTCCAAGCCGCTTGGCGCGGCCGACCACCGCATTGCGCGTGTAAGCCGTTCCGAATCTTGCGTTAATCTGTCTGCCGATCTCCGCGTAAGACATGCCTTTGAGAAAATAGTCGCGAAGCGCGTCGGAGTGCTCCGACGGCCAATGGCCCGGTTCCATGATGCTGCCCTGTGATGCGCCCCTCCGATCACGCGACCGGGAAGCGGGATAGACATTCCGTTATTCCGAAGCTGGTGTCAAGCCCATAATTCTGATATTCATAATTGCATCAATTCCGAATTTCGGATTACAAGAGGCAAGACGGTGCGCAATCGAGGGAATCACCATGTTGGACGTTGCAATGATCGAGCGGGGCCTGGAAAAGACGGGCAAGAGCAAGGGCGGCCTGGCGGCGGCCATGGGCGTGCGGCCCGGCGCGGTCTCGGAGATCCTCGGCGGCGAGCGTCTGGTGAAGGCTTCGGAGATCATTCCGATCATGGAATATCTTGAGCTCAATCTCGCGCCGATCATGGGCCGCGTCGGCGCCGGTGCCGTGATCGAGCCGGACTACGAGCAGGTTCCGCCGGAGGGACTGGGCGACATCACGCTGCCCTTCCCGATCATGGAAGAGACCGTCGCCTTCGAGATCGTGGGTGATTCGATGCTGCCTAAATACGAAAGCGGCGACGTGATCGTGGTCTACAAGGACCAGCGCCACCCACTATCGAGCTTCTACGGCGAAGAGGCTGTGGTCCGGCTCAAGACCGGCGAGCGCTATCTGAAGACCATCGAGCGGGGAAAATCACCCTCCGTCGTCAATCTCACGAGCTTCAATGCCAAGCCGATCGTCGGCGTCAAGCTCGACTGGGTCGGGGAGATCTGCCTGTCGATGCCCAAGGGGCAGCTCGAGCGGCTGCGTGCGAAATCGGCGCGTCCCCGCAAGAAAGGCAAGTAAGAGATCGGCGAGCAATTTCCGATTTTTAGAAATATCGATTGACAACATTCCGTTTTTCGGAAATATTCTGCCGCACTCCCGACACGAGGCGCGGCAGGATCGTTTTATGCAATACTTCGTCGTGATGATCGACTATGGGCGGCGGGGCCGCGAGGCGGTCGTCGATCCCGAAATCACGAGGTGCGAGGTCATCTCCCGCATCGCTTCGGGCGAGTACCGGAACATCTCGTTCATCCACGAAATCGTGGAGAGTGCGGTCGAGGACGTGACTGAGGCCATCCTGACCGAGGCCGCCCTGCCCCAGATCCCGCCGGAAGACGTCGACCTCCAGGCGATCGGCCTTGATCGCATCCGCGATCTGCGCAAGCACGAACGGACGTGACGCAGGCCAGGTAGCTTGCGTCACCGTCCAGCCGAGCATTAGACCAGGAGAACCGTTGATCCCGTGGTCTTGCGCGCCGCAAGATCGGCATGCGCCTTGGCGGCGTCCTTCAGCGGATAGGTCTGGTGCACCTCGATCTTGACCGCGCCGGACTTTACGACGTCGAACAGTTCGTTTGCCATCGCGACCAGATTTTCGCGTTTGGCGGCATAGGTGAACAGCGTCGGACGGGTAACGTAGAGCGAGCCCTTCTGGGCCAGCAGGCCGAGATTGAGCGGCTCAACCGCGCCCGAAGACTGGCCGAACAGCGCGGCGACGCCGAGCGGCGCGAGGCAATCTAGCGATTTGAGGAACGTGTCCTTGCCGACGGAGTCGTAAACCACCGGCACCTTCTTGCCGCCGGTGATTTCGTCGACCCGCTTCACGAAATCTTCCCGTGTGTAGATGATCACATGGTCACAGCCATGCGCCTTGGCGAGCTTGGCCTTCTCGTCGTTGCTGACCGTGCCGATCACGGTTGCGCCGAGGTGTTTGGCCCACTGGCTCAGGATCAGACCGACACCGCCGGCCGCGGCGTGGAGCAGGATGGTGTCGCCGGCCTTCACCCGATAGGTCTGACGGATCAGATATTGCGTGGTCAGACCCTTGAGCATCATCGCCGCCGCGGTCTTGTCGTCGACGCCATCGGGCAACTTCAGCAGACGGTCCGCGGGGATCAGCCGCGCCTCGGAATAGGCCCCGAGCGGCGAGGCGCCATAGGCGACGCGATCGCCCGGCTTCAGATCGGTGACACCGGGCCCGACCTCCTCGACGACACCGGCCGCCTCGCTGCCGAGCCCGCTCGGCAGTTGCGCCGGATAGAGGCCCGAACGGTTATAGATGTCGACGAAGTTGAGGCCGACAGCAGTGTGGCGGATGCGCGCTTCGCCCGGTCCGGGCTTGCCGACACCGACCTCCTCCCAGACCAGAACTTCCGGGCCACCGGTCTTGTGAAAGCGAATAGCATGGGTCATGGGCGTTGCTCCCTGATCGTTGATGTGAAGTCCGAGTACCTGATCGGCCTGTGAAATAGGCATTTGGACGGCCCAGTACAGTACAGAGCCGTAGCAAGAATGTCACAGCGAACGACAAACACCCGCCGTTCCGCCTCTGTTCGAAAGAGTTGATGAGGGCTCCGGGGTAACCGGCAGTAGCCTTCGGGCGGGGTTTGGTGGTCGCCTGCGAAGGAGAGCCGAGATGCCAGCTTACGTTCAGCATCATCAGGACATCGAAATCGCGCCTGTGATTTGTCCCACCTGCTTGGGGTTCCTGCCAATGTATGTGCGCGAGGTCGAACCACATTGGAGCCTCGCCAAGATCGACTTCGTCTATGAATGCGCCGATTGCGGCGCCGAGGTCAGACAGACGATCCGCAAGCCGGAGCTGCTGCAGCACTGACCGCGCGAACGGTAGGCCTCCCAACTATTTGCGCTCAGCGGAAAAAAGGCCGTTCACGCGGATCTGATGTCTCCCAAACGAGGCTTGTTCTTTGCCTGGAACGCAGGCAGAACAAGCCTCAATCAGGATCTTTGGGAGCGCCCATTCGTGGCTGATCAGAAGGCCTCGACGTCGATCGAGGCAGTGGAGAACGGCCTCGCCGCGCAAGGTTATATTGCGAGCCGGCAGATCGCGACCGCCGTCTATTTGTCGCAGCAGATTGAGAAGCCGATCCTGGTCGAGGGCCCCGCGGGCGTCGGCAAGACCGAGCTCGCCAAGGCGATCGCGGCCTGGCGCGGCATGAAGATGATCCGCCTGCAATGCTACGAGGGCCTCGACGAGGCCAAGGCGCTCTATGAGTGGAAATACGCCAAGCAGCTTCTCTATACGCAGATCCTGAAGGACAAGCTCGGCGAGGTTCTCGGCGGCGCGCAGACATTGCATGCCGCGCTCGACCAGCTCCACGATTTCGGCGACGTGTTCTTCTCCAAGGAGTTCGTCGAGCCCCGTCCCCTGCTCCAGGCGCTGGAGCAGCCGGGCGGCTGCGTGCTGCTGATCGACGAGATCGACAAATCGGATGCGGAGTTCGAATCGCTGCTGCTGGAAATCCTGTCCGACTTCCAGGTCACGATCCCCGAGCTTGGAACCGTCTCGGCCATCACGCCGCCGACCGTGATCCTCACCTCCAACAGCGAGCGCGACCTCGGCGACGCCCTGAAGCGGCGCTGCCTGCATCTGCATATCGGCTTCCCCGAGCAGCGACTCGAGGAGCGCATCGTCGAAAGCCGCGTCCCCGGCATCTCGCAGACACTGCGTCGGCAGATGGTCGGCTTCATCCACGAGATCCGCTCGCTGGATCTGAAGAAGCTGCCGTCGGTCAGCGAGACCATCGACTGGGCGCGCGTGCTGGTGCTGCTCCAGGCTTCCGAGCTCGACACCGAGATCGTCAAGGACACGCTCAATGTTCTCCTGAAATACGAAGCCGACATCGAGGCAGCAACGCCGCAAGTAACGACCTTCATTGCCAAGGCGGCGCGGTCCAACGTCTTCGGTTGACGCCGATGCGCGAGAATCTCCATCGTTTCTTTCGAGCGGCGCGCGGCGTCGGCGTACACGTCTCGCCGGCCGAAAGCATCGATGCGATGCGAGCAGTCGCACAGGTCGGCATCTCCGACCGCGCCGTCCTGCGCGACGCGCTGCTCCTGACGCTTGCCAAGTCGAAGGACGAGAAGCTCGCGCTCGGCGACTGCTTTGATCTCTTCTTCAGTCAGCCGGAACCGCGGCAGGACCAGCCCGAGACCGACAACGACGACACTCCGCAGGACGCAGATCAGCCGCCCTCCTCCAGCGATGGCGGCGAAAGTCAGTCTCCCGAAGGTTTAGGTGCGCTCGCGCAGATGCTGCTGTCGCAGGACCGCAATGCGATCGCAGCCGCCATCGCCAGCGCCTCCGGGGCGGCCTCCCTGTCCGACATCCGCTACTCCACTCAGCGCGGCATCTTCTCCAGCCGCATCCTCGACGCCATGGGCCTCCAGCGGCTGCGCGACGACCTCGACGAGCTGACCGCGACCAACCCGGCACTGGCCGAGCGTCTGCGCGCCGCGCTCGACGCTTTACGCGAAGCCGTTCGCGATACGGTCTCGCAGGGGCTTGCACTCTATGCGCGGGAGGAGGCCGAGAATCTCCGCAACGAGATTCTGCGCAACGCGCCGCTTGCCCGCATCGAGCGGCGCCAGGTCGCCGAGATGCGCTCCCTCATCCGCCAGATCGCGCGCCGGCTGCGCGAGCGCTACTCGAAGCCGCGCAAGCGCCAGCGCCGCGGCCATCTCGACGTCCGTCGCACGCTCCGCCGCAATGCGGCCTGGGGCGGCGTGCCCTTCCTAACGGCATGGAAGCGCAAGCATCGCGACCGACCGAAGATCGTGGCGCTGTGCGACGTCTCGGGTTCCGTCGCGCAAGTGTCCGATTTCTTTCTGCTGCTGATCCACTCCCTGCACGAGGTGGTCGACGATGTCCGCTCCTTCGCCTTCTCCTCGCACCTGATCGAGGTCAGCGAGATCCTGGAATCGAACTCGCCGGAGGAGGCGATGTCCGAGATCATGTCCAAGGTCGGTTTCGGCTCGTCGGACTACGGCTCTTCGCTGGTCGATTTCGAGAAGGAGTTCATGAGTACGCTGACGCCGCAGACCACGGTGATCGTGCTCGGCGATGCCCGCAGCAACAATCTCGATCCGCGCGCCGACATTTTGCGCCGGATCTCCGACCGCTCCAAGCGACTTGTCTGGCTCAATCCCGAGGGGCGGCTCGCCTGGGGCTTCGGCGATTCCGAGATGCCGCGCTACGCGACCTTTTGCAGCGTCGTGCGCCAATGCGCCACCGCGCAGCAGCTCGAGCGCGCCGTTTCCGATATCGTGGCGACTTATCAGTAAGCAATATTAGCCACCTGCGTCAGGCGGCGTGCAGCTCGGACTGCGCGAGATTGCACTCTCGAAAGTGATACGCGATTTCGTCGAGCGCCCGCTGCTCCCATTCCTGGGCCTGCGCGAGCCAGAACACCCGACGTTCCGAATCGAGCGCTGCGCGCTCACGGCACAAAAATTCCTGATTACGAATTTCAACCAATCTCATCATGCACTCACACCCCTGTCGTGTGAAGCCAGTCCCCGTGAAACAGGCTTAGCAGAGTCCCGAACAACTCGTCTCACCATTTCTGTGCATATCGCGACGCAAAATAGGACAGCGACGCTTCTCGTGCACCGCGGCAGTCGCACTGCAGCATCAAGCGCAGATCATCAATTAGTGATCGGAGATCGGGACGATATTCGAGCGCGAACGATCTTAACTCTTGTGGCGCAACGAAGTGCGGCAATTTGTGAAGAGACGTTCTAAACATCTCACCGAATTCCGGACTCATTGTCGTCGCATGGTCTTCATGCAGCGCCGGTAACAGGGCGCGCGGATGTTATGATCGCCTGAGGCAACATGACCGACGATTTCGACTTGGATCTTTCACCGGATCAATGGGCAGCCCTGCGCACACTTCGCAACCCGCTGTCGAACGGCCGTCTCAAGGCCCATCTCGTCGAGAGCCTCGTCACACTCGGCCTTGCCGTCATTGACGATGGTGTGCCGGCCATCACAACGACCGGACGAAAGGTGCTCGTGCGCGGATCGTGCCGGCTGCTGGATCTCGTGGCGTGAGTGGTACGTTACCGAGTGGATCCGTCCATCCACCGGAGGAGCGGCGTTCCATATGCCCTCCTCCAGACGGACAGGAAGCGAGGAAACCAGGAGTGGGCCACGGCGCCCTTATAGGCCCAGGTGCGATACGTCAGCCCCTGTTCTGAGATCAGCTCCTGATAGCCGCCGTGAACCTCGGTCGCCGCCCGAATATCCTTCAATATTCCTTGGGCGCAGGCCTGATAGGCATCGCTGCCAGTGAATTCATCATAGTCCAGCATGCGATCCGCGAACTCGACGTTGAACGTCGGCCAGCAGGAACGTCCCTGGTAGGCGGGAGCCGCAATCCTGTGAATCATCTTGTTCCGCGGATTATCCGCAGACACCAGGAAGTGGAAGGTGCCGGGGATGCGAAACCGCGGCTCCCCAATGATCAGATCCGTCGTGGCCGCGAACAGCGCCCGCTCGCTCGCATCGCTCATATTCCAGAATCCGCGATGCACGCCGACGAAATCCAGCGCGATCGATGATGCAGGCGAGCTCGCCGGACCTTCCAGGGAATGCCTGATATGGCCGTCCTTGCCGAACAGGCGGAGCAGGTCCTTCTTGTACTGCACGAGGTCACGCCCGAGCAGCCGCTTCAGCTCGTTCTCGCCGACGATCCCGAGCCTCACGCCCCACACGAAGGTCGTGTAGACGGAAGCATTGGTCACGAAGCGCCTGCGTTCGGCACGGGTGTCTGTTGCGGCGGAGCGAGGTGCGTGGACATCGCAAAGCAAATACCTGGTACCGTCATCATTGAACGGCTCGAGCTCGCCTGCGAGCTGGAGGATCGCCCGCTTCAGGTCACCGCCATATTCGGCCAGCAGCAGGCGGCCTGCATGCGCGCATTGTGACATCGCCAGATGGGACGACGTCCTCTCCTCGGCAGAGATCATCTGCTGGAGACCGGCGAGAATCCCGAGCAGCGTATCCGAGGGCCGCGAGAAATAATTCACTCCGAGATACCGGCCGCGTCCCGCGGGCACGATGGTCGTGGTGACGACGTCGGCGCGGACCGCCTCCAGCAGCAGGCGCATGCTCCTCTCGAGCAGGCGCACCCGCCGCACCGCGTCCTGAGCATCCATGATGGTTTCGGGGGCGAGAACGTCGGGATAGAACCACGCGAAGTCCCGGGGGTAATAGGCGGATGCGTGCGGCGCGCCTGTGACGAGGAAAGCCTCAGTCACCGAGAACGCGCTGTCCATCGAATGCCGATAGAGGTCCTCGATAGCCGACGACGGATGATGCGACTTTCTCAGGAGCCGATCACCGAGAAAATTGACCGCCTGAAGGGCGTTGGCGACAAAGGTCGCAGCCCTGCCCTGGTAGAACCGGTTTCCACGATGTGATGGCAGGGGAATGTCGCTGTTCATATGCACCTGGTGTCTCGCGATCCCGGCGATGGCCGGTCACCATTCCAAGCGTGACCGATTCGTGTCTCGCCCCGATGACGAACGGCCATCCGGTTGTTCAGCTCGCTGCGGCACGGCTCTCCCGCGTCTGAAAGTTCTCGATCACACGCAGCAGTACCCGCGCGCCGGCGTCGGCATCCGCGAGCTCGACATGCTCGTCCGGGTGATGGCTGACACCGCCGCGGCAGCGGACGAAGATCATACCGACATCTGCGATGTCGATCATGGCCATGCCGTCGTGCCCAGCCCCGCTGGGCAACTCGAACACGGACAAGCCTTCCGCGGCGATCGCCTCCGCGATCTGCACCTTCAGCCAGGGCGCGCACGGCGCGGTGCGATTTTCGTGGGTGACGTCGAGCTGGAGTGCCAATTGCCTCCGCTTTGCGATCGCCTCGATCTGGCGGACGACGTCGGCCACCGCGCGCTTGCGGTGCATGTCGGTGGGCGCGCGCATATCGATGGTGAAGGACACGTCGCCCGGAATCACATTGGTCGCGCCGGGCCTCGCCTGGATGTAGCCGACAGTGCCGACCAGGCCGCCCTCGTCGGTGCGGCAAAACTGCTCGATCGCACCGATGCATTCGGCCGCGCCGGCAAGCGCGTCGCGCCGAAGCCCCATCGGCACGGTGCCGGCGTGTCCCGCCATGCCGGTCAGCCGTGCGGCCAGGCGCGTGGCGCCGGCGATCGCGGTGACGACACCTACGGGCAGGTTCTGCGCTTCCAGCACCGGTCCCTGCTCGATGTGCAATTCGAGGTAGGCAAGTAGCTCCCGCCGCGCCCGCGCGGCCGCACCGATATCGGCGGGATCGAGGCCGAACTGCACGAGCGCATCGCGCATCGATACGCCATCGCGGTCGCAAACATTCAAGACACTCTCGTCAAAGGTGCCGGCCACCGCGCGGCTGCCGAGCAAGGTCGACGCGAAGCGCACCCCCTCCTCATCGGCAAAACCGACCACCTCGATCGCAAACGGCAGGCGCTTGCCGCGGCGGTTGAGATCGGCGACGCAAGCGATCGCCGTGATCACACCCAGCGGTCCATCCCATTTGCCGGCATCGCGCACAGTGTCGTAGTGCGAGCCGAGCATCAGGCAGGGCGCACCCGGCCGGTCGCCTTCATAGCGGCCGCAGACGTTGCCGATCGCGTCGAGGCGCGCGCTCATGCCGGCTTCGCGCATCCAGCTCAGGATGAGGTCCGCTGCCTCGCGCAGCTCCTTGGTGAGATAGATGCGGGTGAGGTTGTCTCCTCCCTCCGAGATCGCGGCCAGATCGTTGATCCGACGCGCGATCATTTCGCCGAGCGACGCATTTTGAACGGCGTTGACGGACCCCATCTCGACAAATTTCCTCTTCTCTGGACCGCGGGAGTTGCTGTCCCGGCGACAAACGGTACGAGCTCGGTGCCAGCAAGATCACGCACCGGCCGGCCCGACGGGCGCGTGATTAGCATGGATGCGAGTGCGCGCGAGACTGCCTCGCGCCGGTCAGGCACGCGGGCGGCCCACGCCTGTAATTCCTTATCAGGATCTGACGGGCCGCATAATCGATATTTTTCAATCGGTTATTCGGAAAATGCCATCGACGACGACCGTCCGGGCTGGCTGGTGATGTTCCACGGCAGATTGTGTATGAAGCATGGACGAGCGAAGCCGACCACCGTGGTCGCCGGCGCATGGCAGGCACTGACCGGGGAGCAGCGATGGACGGCGCGTCCGAACGTGACGAACACTTCCTGCGCCTGTCGTTCGCGGTCGCCCGCCGCTCACTCAGTCATGGCAATCATCCCTTCGGCTGCATCGTTGTCGGGGCCGACGGCAAGATCCTCATCGAGAGCGAGAACGGTTACATGCCGGATCATGACGGCACCGCGCATGCCGAACGTCTGGCGGCCACCCGCGCCTGCCGCACCCTCGGACGCGAGGTGCTGGCGAAGGCCACGCTCTATTCGTCAGCCGAACCCTGCGCGATGTGTGCGGGCGCGATCTACTGGGCCGGCATCGGCCGCGTCGTCTTTGGCCTCAGCGAGCATCGCCTGCGCAGCATCACCGGCAACCATCCGGAGAACCCGACCCTCGCCCTGCCCTGCCGCGAGGTCTTCGCCAGTGGCCAGCGGCCGACAGAGGTCATCGGCCCGCTGCTGGAAAAGGAGGCTGAGGCGCTGCACGTCGGCATTTGGACCAAGTAGCAGCACATTCAAAAGGAGATGACGCCGTTTGTCTGATCGCGCGCCATGCGACGCCGCCGAAGCGTTGAGCAAGGGTTGACGCTTTTCACATCTTACGCCGCGGTTCAAACTGGCCCACTATTGAGACACTTCACGCATGCAAGCGCATCAGCGAACGTTAGATCCGATGTCCAATGGCCAGCATTCCGGCGATTCTCCGCTCCTGAGGACGATCGGCCTCACCAAGCGTTATGGCGGTTTCCTCGCCAACGATTCCATCGACGTCGACATCTGGCCGAGGGAAATCCACGCCCTGCTTGGCGAGAACGGCGCCGGCAAGTCGACGCTGGTCAAGGCCATCTACGGGCTGATCCAGCCCAGCGCCGGCGAGATCCGCTGGCAGGGCCAACGAATCGTGCTGTCCGGTCCCTCGGAAGCACGCAGCCTTGGCATCGGTATGGTATTCCAGCATTTCTCGCTGTTCGACAATCTTACCGTTGCCGAGAACGTGGCGCTCGGCCTCGATGGCAAGGAATCCTTCAAGGACATGTCGGCGCGGCTGGAGCAGGTGTCGAAGACCTATGGACTGCCGCTCGATCCTCATCGCGAGGTCTGGCAACTATCCGTCGGCGAGCGCCAGCGCATCGAGATCGTCCGCGCCTTGATGCAGGATCCGAAATTCCTGATCCTGGACGAGCCCACCGCGGTGCTGACGCCGCAGGAGGCAGATCAGCTCTTCATCGTGCTGGAGCGGCTCAAGGCCGAAGGCCGCGCCATCCTCTATATCAGCCACAAACTGGAGGAGGTGAAACGGCTTTGCGACACCGCGACGATCCTCCGCGGCGGCAGGAAGGTCGAGACCTGCAACCCTCGGCTCGAGACTGCGGCCTCGCTCGCGCGGATGATGGTCGGCGGAGAGATCAAGGAAGTGAAGGCCGCATCCCGCCGCAAGACCACTGTGCCGCGGCTCGTCGTCGATGATCTCTCGCTCGCCCCCGCAGAGGCGCATGGCGTACGGCTCGAGCACATCTCGTTCGAGCTGAAGGGCGGCGAAATATTCGGCATCGCCGGCGTCGCCGGCAATGGCCAGGACGAATTGTTCGCCGCGCTTTCCGGCGAGCGCCTCTCGAAGGATCCTGGTACGGTGCTGATCGAAGGCATCGCCGCCGGCCACCTCTCGATCACCCAGCGGCGCAAGCTGGGCGCCGCTTTCGTGCCCGAGGAGCGGCTCGGCCACGGCACCGCGCCGCGCATGAAGCTGTCGGAGAACGCGCTGCTCACCGGCCACGCCGCCAGCGGCATGGTCCATCACGGCTTCATCCACACTGCGGCCACGCTGAAGGCGGTCGATCGTGCGACCGAGGCGTTCGACGTCCGCAAGGCCAAACGCGATCCGGAAGCCGCGAGCCTGTCCGGCGGGAATTTGCAGAAGTTCATCGTGGGACGCGAGATCCTGCGCGCTCCTGCGGTGCTGGTGGTGAGCCAGCCGACCTGGGGTGTCGACGCCGGTGCTGCGGCTGTCATCCGTCAGGCGCTGCTTGATCTCGCAACCGCAGGCGCCGCCGTCCTCGTGACCAGCCAGGATTTGGACGAGCTCGCGGAGATCGCCGACCGTATCGCCGTGATGTTCCACGGCAGGTTGTCAGCGCCGCTCGCCACCAGCGGGGCGACACGTGAAAAGCTCGGCCTGCTGATGGGCGGCAGCAGCCTGGAGCCGAAGGAGGCCGCGCATGCAGTTGGCGCTTGAGAAGCGCGCCGAGCGCTCGGGCACGATCGCGCTGGTCTCGCCGCTGATCGCGGTCGGCCTCACGACCGCGACCATGATCATCCTGTTCACGATTCTCGGCAAGAATCCGCTGCTCGCCTTGCACGCCTATTTCATCGCACCTTTGACCGACGGCTATTCGCTCCAGGAGATCGCGGTGAAGGCAACGCCGCTGGTGATGATCGCCATCGGGCTGTCGCTCTGCTATCTCGCCAATGCCTGGAACATCGGCGCTGAAGGACAATTCCTGATCGGCGCCGTGGCCGGAAGCTGGATCGCGGTGAAGACACAAGGCACCGACGCCGGCGCCTGGGTGCTGCCGGCCATGCTCGTCCTCGCCGCCGTCGCGGGCGCGCTCTATGCGCTGATCCCGGCGATCTGCAAGGTCAAGTTCGGCGCCAGCGAGATCCTGACCAGCCTGATGCTGGTCTATGTCGCCGACCTCTTCCTCGACTATCTCGTGCGCGGGCCATGGCGCGACCCGCAGGGATTCAATTTCCCGACCACGGCGGAGTTTGATCCGGTGGCAACAGTCCCTCTCCTGATTGAAGGTGGCCGGCTGCATCTCGGCTCCGTCATCGCCCTCCTCGTCGTCGCAGCAGCGGCGATCCTGCTCGGGCGAACCATCAGGGGATTCGGGATCCGCGTGGTTGGAGCTGCGCCCCGTGCGGCGCGGTTCGGCGGCTTCAAGGCCAATCAGCTGATCATCCTGACCTTTGCGGTATCAGGCGCACTGGCGGGCCTCGCCGGAATCATCGAGGTTGCAGGTCCGGTTGGGCATCTCCAGCCTGGCATCTCGCCTGGTTACGGATTTACCGCGATCATGGTGGCCTTCCTCGGCCGTCTGAACCCGCTTGGAATTCTGGTTGCAGGCCTCTTCCTCGCATTGACCTTTATCGGCGGTGAACAGGCGCAGATCGCGATGAAGATCCCGCTGGACGTCACCAAGGTGTTTCAGGGCATTCTGCTGTTCTACGTGCTCGCCTGCGATTCCCTCATCCTCTACCGCTTCAAGCTGGTCTTCCCGAGCCGACAGGTGGCCCGTGGAGATGGTTGAAGCCATCATCCTGGCGGTGCTCGCCGCATCCACGCCGCTGCTGATCGCTGCGACCGGCGAGCTCGTGACCGAGCGCTCCGGCGTGCTCAATCTCGGCGTCGAGGGCATGATGATCGTCGGCGCCGTCTGCGGCTTTGCCGGCGCCTGGCTGACCGGATCGATCTTCATCGGCGCACTGTTCGGCATCGTCGCGGGCACGCTGATGTCACTGATCTTTGCATTGATGGCTCTCGGGCTTGCGGTCAACCAGGTTGCAACTGGCCTCGCACTGACCATCCTCGGCATCGGGCTCTCCGGCCTGATCGGAGCCGGCTTCGTCGGCGAGCGCATCACGCCGGCCATGCACCTCCATATTCCCGTTCTGACGGACGTTCCGCTGATCGGCCGTATGCTGTTCGGCGAGGACGGCTTCGTCTATTTCTCGGTCGCACTGATCGTCGGCGTCTGGTGGTTCCTGTACCGCACGCGCGCGGGACTGATCCTGCGCGCCTGCGGCGACAATCACGTCTCCGCGCATGCGCTCGGCTATCCCGTGCTGCGCATCCGCACCTTCGCCGTGATGTTCGGCGGCGCCTGCGCCGGCCTTGCCGGCGCTTATTTGCCGCTCGCCTATACGCCGTTCTTCATTCCGGGCATGACCGCCGGCCGCGGCTGGATCGCGCTGGCGCTGGTGGTGTTCTCGTCCTGGCGGCCGGGCCGGCTCGTGGTCGGCGCGTATCTGTTCGGCGCGGTGACGATCCTGCAACTGCACGCGCAAGGCTGGGGCGTCGGCATTCCCTCGCAATTCATGTCGGCACTGCCTTATCTCGCAACCGTCATCGTCCTGGTCCTGCTCTCCCGCGCACGCAGCGGCGGTTCGACTGCGCCGGCCGCGCTCGGCACGGTGTTCGTGCCTGACCGTTGAACCTCACTCCACGGCGGGCGCGATGGGGCGCGTGCGTTGCGGATCGTGGCTTTCCCCTGATGTTGGAGATCGATGATGAGGAAATCACTTCTTGCGCTGACTGCCGGGCTATTGCTTGCCGGGAACGTCAGTGCAGCCTCCGCCGCCGACAAGCTGAAGATCGGCTTCATCTATGTGGGTCCGATTGGCGACCTCGGCTGGACCTATCAGCACGACCTGGGTCGTCAGGCGCTGGTGAAGGAACTTGGCGACAAGATCGAGACCACTTACCTCGAGAACGTGCCCGAAGGCCCCGACGCCGAGCGCTCGATCGAGCAACTCGTCCGCGCCGGCAACAAGCTGATCTTCACGACGTCCTTCGGCTACATGGATCCGACGCTGAAGGTCGCCAAGAAATATCCGAACGTGCATTTCGAACACGCCACCGGTTACAAGCGCAACCCGAACATGTCGACCTACTCGGCGAAATGGTATCAGGGCCGCTATATTCAGGGCCTGATCGCGGCCAAGATGTCGAAATCGGGCGTGCTCGGCTATATCGGCTCGTTCCCGATTCCGGAGGTCGTCTCCGGCATCAACGCGACGGTGCTGGCGGCGCAGACCATCAATCCGAACATCAAGGTCAAGATCATCTGGGCCAACACCTGGTTCGATCCGGGCAAGGAAGCCGACGCCGCCAAGGCTCTGATCGACCAGGGCGCCGACGTCATCATGCAGCACACGGATTCGCCCGCCGCCATGCAGATCGCCAGCGAGCGCGGCAAGCTCGCTTTCGGCCAGGATTCCGAGATGATCAAGTTCGGGCCCAAGACCCAGCTCACCTCGATCCTGGATACCTGGGGCCCCTACTACATCGAGCGCGTCAAGGCCGAGCTCGCCGGCACCTGGAAGTCCGAGAACACCTGGGGCGGCCTCGACAGCCACATGTTCGCGATGGCGCCCTACACCAACATGCCCGACGACGTGAAAAAGATGGCCGAGGATGCCCAGGACGCGATCACCGCAGGCAAGCTGCACCCGTTCAAGTGCCCGATCATTGGGCAGGACGGCAAGCAGGTCGACTGCAAGGGCGGCGATCACCTCGACGACGGCCAGATCCTCGGCATGAATTTCTACGTGAAAGGCATCGACGATAAGCTGCCGGGCAAGTAGCACGCTTCTTGCTTTGCCCAAATCACCTGCTCCTCCCGGAGGAGGTTCGGAGGGGGTGGCCAGAAGCACCCGGCACTTGTGGTCGCCCCCTCTTTCTATCCGGCCCTGATCATCCCCCCTGCATGGCCCGCGCCGCGGAGCTGTGGCGGCGGATGAGGTCTGCCACATCGAGGCCCGGGATCGCGCCGTCGATCACCGCCCATTGTCCAGCCACCATCACCCGGTCGGCCCGATGCGCGCCGCATAGTACCAGGGCGGCCAGGGGGTCGCCGTGACCGGAGAAGCGCAGCTCGTCGAGCCTGAACAGAGCGAGATCGGCGGCCTTGCCGACGGCGATCTCGCCGAGTTCCGGCCGGCCGATGCAGGCCGCCGAGCCCTTGGTCGCCCAGCGCAGCGCATCCTTATGGCTGACCTTCGTCACGCCATAGCGCGCGCGTTGCAGCAGGAAGGCGGCACGGACCTCCTGCATCAGGTTCGAGCCGTCGTTCGAGGCCGAGCCGTCGACCCCAATGCCGATTCCGACGCCAGCCTCCTCCATCTCGCAGACCGGACAACAACCGGACGCCAGCAGCTGGTTGCTGCAGGCGCAATGACTGATGGTCGTTTTGGCGTTGCCGAGCCGCTTCATTTCGTCGGCGTTGAAAAATATGCCGTGAGCGAGCCAGGTGCGCGCATTGAGCCAGCCGCATTGCTCGAGATAGTCGAGCGGGCGGCAGCCATACATCTGCTCACAAAACTCGTTCTCGTCCTCGGTCTCGGCGAGATGGGTGTGCAGACGCACGTCGAGCTTGTCAGCGAGATCGGCGGTCGCGCGCATCAGCGACGTCGTCACCGAGAAGGGCGAGCACGGCGCCAGCGCGATCTGCACCATCGCATCCGGACCGCGCTGGTTATGCTTTGCGACCACGCGCGCGCTGTCGTCGAGAATCGTGTCCTCGTCCTGCACCACGCTGTCGGGCGGCAGGCCGCCGTCGCGCTGCGACAGGTTCATCGAGCCGCGCGTGAGCAGCACCCGCACGCCGAGACGCTTCGCCACCGCCACCTCGATATCGAGGGCGTCTTCGAGACCCGCCGGAAACACGTAATGGTGATCGGTCGTGGTGGTGCAGCCGGAGAGCAGAAGCTCGGACATCGCCACGGTGACGCCGAGCTCGAGCGCGTCAGGCGTCAGCCTCGCCCACACCGGATAGAGCGCCTGAAGCCAGGGGAACAGCTCGCGCTCCATCGCGGCCGGCAGCGCCCGCGTCAGCGTCTGGTAGAAATGATGATGGGTATTGATCAGGCCCGGCAGGACGACGTGTTCGCCCGCATCGAACACCGCGACATCCGCGGTTACGGGCACACCGCCGGCCGGCACGAGCTCGACGATCCGGCCGCCCTTCACCACGATCCCGCGCTCGGCATGATCGGCGAGGATGGCCAGCGGATCCCTGATCCAAATCGGCCTTGCGTCACTCATGATCCTGCTTCTCCTCTCCCCCGCTGACGGCAGGCCTGCAAGACGGAGGACGGCTGCGTCCCTGCTCCGACTTGTTGTTGCCACTTGGCTCCCGTCTTGCGACACTTTCTCGTCGATTCACCCGGCGGGAGCGGTGGCGCAGGCATGGACTTGAATACCATCACAGCGGTCGCCCATCCGCAAACGCGCGCGCAGTTGCCCGTTTGGACGGCAGGTGATGCCTGGCTCGCTGGCGGCACTTGGCTGTTCTCGGAGCCGCAAACGCATCTGACACGACTGATCGATCTCACCGATCTGGAATGGCCGGCGCTGACGATCACCGACAGCCACCTCAGCATCGCCGCCACTTGTACCATCGCAGAGCTCGATGGACTCGCCTGCCCGTCCGATTGGCTCCCCGC
>NZ_AJQE01000142.1 GCF_000261685.1 Bradyrhizobium genomosp. I (2014)
CGCCTTCCTTGCTTCGTTCAAGATCTGGAAAACCGCGACCGTCGGCGGCAACCTCTGCATGTCGTTACCGGCGGGACCCATGATCTCGCTCACCACCGCGCTCGACGGCCTCTGCACCATCTGGAAGGCGAGCGGCGGTGAACAGAAGCTTCCCGTCGCCGAATTCGTCACCGGCAACCATCGCAATCGTCTGACGCCAGGCGACCTTCTCCGGCAGATCGATATCCCAACCGCCGCATTGAAGCGCCGCACCGCCTTCCGCCAGATCTCGCTGGCGCCGGTCGGCCGTTCGGCGGCGCTCCTGATCGGGAGCCTCGAAGCCGATGATGCGCTGACACTCACGGTTACCGCGGCGACGGTACGGCCGATCCAGCTACTCTTTCGCAAAGCCCCGGACGCGAGCACACTCCGCGCCGCGCTCATGCAGCAGATCACCGACGATCTGTACCACGCGGACATCCATGGCGCGCCAATCTGGCGCAAGCACATGACGCTGCGGCTCGCCGAGGAAATTCGCGCCGAACTCATGGGAGCAACGCGGCCATGAGCGTCGAGGTCAACGGCAAGGTGTTTTCCCAGAAGCCGCGCGCCGGGCAATGCCTGCGCACGTTCCTGCGCGAGCTTGGCCATTTCGGCGTCAAGAAGGGCTGCGATGCCGGCGATTGCGGCGCCTGCACCGTGTTGCTCGACGGCGAGCCGGTGCACAGTTGCCTGATCCCGGCGTTCCGGGCCGAGGGGCGCAATGTGACCACGATTGAAGGTCTTGGCGGAGATCACGGCACGCATCCGATGCAGCAGGCCTTCCTCGATGCGCAGGGCTTTCAATGCGGCTTCTGCACCGCCGGCATGATCCTGACCTGCGCCTCCCTGAACCAGGCGCAGCGCACCGATCTCGGCGCAGCGTTGAAGGGCAATATCTGCCGCTGTACCGGTTATCGTTCGATAGAGGACGCGATCCTCGGCAAGACCAATGTCGAGGCGAGCGTCGAGGCCGGCGCCGCATTCGGTCGCAGCCTGCCGGCCGCCGCAGGTCCCGACATCGTGCGCGGCAGGGCACGCTACACCTTCGATACCGCCATCGACGGACTGCTGCACATCAAGCTGCTCCGTTCGCCGCACGCTCACGCCAGGATCGTTGCGATTCACAAGTCGGAAGCCCTTCGCGTCCCCGGCGTCCACGCCGTCCTGACGCATGAGGATGCGCCGTCTGTCCTGATTTCGACCGCGCGGCATGAGAGGGAGTGGATGGACCCAGAGGACACCCGCGTCCTCGACGAGGTCGTCCGCTTCATCGGACAGAAGGTCGCCGCCGTCGTCGCCGAGACCGAAGCCGCCGCCGAGGAGGCGTGCCGCAGGCTGAACGTCAGTTACGAGATTCTGCCCGCGCTGATCGATCCGGAGCAGGCAATGGCGCCGGGCGTGCCAATCATTCATCCCGACCGCACCACGGCGAACCGCGTCGCGGACGCCCGGCGCAATCTCGCCGCGGAAACGCATGGCGAATTCGGCGATGTCGCGGCGGCGCTCGCGACGTCCGCCGTCATCTACAAGGCCACGTTCCACAGTCATCGCGTACAGCATGCGGCGCTGGAGACCCATGGCGGCCTCGCCTGGCTCGATGACGCTGGCGTGCTGAACGTCCGCACCTCGACGCAGGTGCCGTTCCTGACCCGGCGTGCGCTGTCGGACATCTTTGGGCTTCCCATGGACAAGGTCCGCGTGTTCTGCGAACGCGTCGGCGGCGGCTTTGGCGGTAAGCAGGAGATGTTCGTGGAGGATATCCTTGCGCTCGCCGCGCTCACAACCGGGCGGCCAGTGAAGCTGGAACTCACCCGCGAGGAGCAGTTCATCGCGACCTCGACGCGGCATCCGATGCGGGTCCACATCAAGGCGGGCGCCGATAGCGACGGCAAGCTCACCGCGCTCCAGCTCGACGTGCTCTCCAACACCGGAGCTTACGGCAATCACGCCGGCCCCGTGATGTTCCACGCGCTGGCCGAGTCCATCAGCGTGTACAATTGTCCGAACAAGAGGGTGGACGGCGCCGCCGTCTACACCAACACGGTGCCGGCGGGGGCGTTTCGCGGCTACGGCCTGCCGCAGGCGCTGATCGCGGTGGAGGCCGCGATCGACGAGCTGGCCAGGCAGCTCGGCATCAGCCCCTACGAGATGCGCCGGCGCAATATCGTCAAGCCCGGCGATCCCATGCTGTCGCCGCCGCCGTCCGAGTATCACGACGTGCTTTATGGTTCCTACGGGCTCGACCAGTGCCTCGACCTCGTCGAGCGCGCGATGCAGGCCGATGACCCGCAGCCGGACCTGTCGCCGGAATGGCTGATCGGTGACGGCATTGCGCTGACCATGATCGACACCGTGCCACCGGCCGGCCACATCGCCGACGCGACGATCGCGCTGCGCGACGACGGGGGCTTCGACCTCACCGTCGGCACGGCCGAGTTCGGCAACGGCACCAGCACCGTGCATCTCCAGATCGCCGCGACGACGCTCGCTACCACGGTCGAGCGGATCCACCTTCGCCAGTCCGACACCGCCCATGGCGGCCACGACACCGGCGCCTACGGCAGCGCCGGCACCTTCGTCGCGGGCAAGGCGACGCATGCGGCGGCCATGCAGCTTGCGACCGAGCTGAGGGCGGCCGCCGCCGGCGCGTGGCTGTGCGACGTGGACACTTGCGTGCTCGATGGGCACGCCGTCGTTAGCGGCGTACGGCGCATGCCCTTTGCGGAGCTGGCGAAGCTCGCCCACGAGCGCGGCCAGCCGTTCGCAGCCACCGGCAATTCTGGCGGCACGCCGCGCTCGGTCGGGTTCAACGTGCAGGGATTTCGCGTCGCGGTGAACAAAGGCACCGGTGAGCTCAGGATTCTCAGGAGCGTGCACGCCGCGGATGCGGGCGTCGTCGCCAATCCCATGCAATGCCGCGGTCAGGTCGAAGGCGGCGTGGCGCAGGCGCTCGGCGCTGCGCTTTATGAGGAGATGGTGATCGACGCGAACGGCCGCGTCGTCAACCCGAAATTCCGCGACTACCACCTGCCCTCTTTCGCCGACGTTCCGCGCACGGAGGTGTTCTTCGCCGAGACGTCCGACACGATCGGGCCACTGGGCGCGAAGTCGATGAGCGAGAGCCCGTACAATCCTGTTGCGGCGGCACTCGGCAATGCGATCGCGCACGCCACCGGCATTCGCTTCACCGCACCGCCCTTCAAACCGGATCGGCTGTTTCCGGCGCTGCTCGAGAAATTCGGTAGCTAGCCAGAGCGGGATGGTTCGGTTCACCTCTCCCCTTCGGGGCGAGGTGAACCACGGACAGCCCGCCGAACCTACATCTCTAGCTGCCGCGATAGGTCGAATAGCTCCAGGGCGTGACCAGCAGCGGTACGTGGTAATGGCTTTCCGGCTCGCTGACCGCAAAGCGCAGTGGGATCTCATCGAGGAACGGCGGATCGGATAGCGGCACATTGCGTTCGGCGTAGTATTTGGCAACGCGGAATCTGAGCTCATAGCGGCCGATCGGCAGCGGGCGACCGCCG
>NZ_AJQE01000143.1 GCF_000261685.1 Bradyrhizobium genomosp. I (2014)
CGGCCGTCGGCATTGGTCACCGCGCGCGCGATGACTCGATTCTCGCCGAGGCTCGCGAGCTCCACCAGCTCGATCGGGATGCCCGGCGCGGGCCTGCCAATGTGATTGTCCAGCACATGCGTCGAGAGCCGGCCGTGCACCTTCAGCCTGTCGTCGGCAATGACGAGTTGGTCCAGCCGCAGCGCGGAGATGCGGCCAATTTCCTCGATCGCACGTCGCGTCTCGGTCTTGGCGATATTGAGCAGTCGCGTCTCGAAATCGCGCAACACGGAATCCCTGGTGTGACGGCGCACGCAGACGATGTAGGGGAAGCCGAACTTGTTGCGATAGGCGTTGTTGGCACGCTCGAACGCCGCATATTCGGCGTCCGACAGCCGGTCGAGCCCGGCGCTGTTCTGCTCGTCGGTCGATTCCGCCGTGAGGCCAGCGGCGCGCTGCGTCTTGTTGGCGAGATCGGGATGCGCGCGGATCAGCGCCGACTGAGCGTCAGGCTCGGCGCTCTGAATCATCGCCATCAGCGCGGCGTGCAGCTGATTGATGCCGGCAAACGGCCGCTTTGCCGCGAGCTGCTCGGCGATCCATGGCGAATATTCGACGACATTGGCGAGCGCCGCGACGAAATCGGCCTTGCTTGCAGCGTTGAGATCGGCGAGCGAGATCTGCCACATTGCCTCTCACCCGATCTCGAATGCGTCGGCGGCAAGATGGGCGTGCTTGTCGTGCCAGTGCTGGGCGATCTGCAATCGCGTCGGCACCCAGACGCGCTCATGCTTGCCTATGTAATCGAGGAAGCGCATCAGCCCTGCGGCGCGCCCGGGCCGGCCGGCGAGGCGGCAGTGCAGGCCGACCGACATCATCTTCGGCGCGGTCTCGCCCTCGGCATAGAGCACGTCGAATGCATCCTTCAGATAGGTGAAGAACTGCTCGCCTTCGGCAAACCCTTGTGGGTTGATGAAGCGCATGTCGTTAGCGTCTAGCGTATAGGGAATGATGAGCTGCTTGCCGCCTGGTCCCTTCACCCAATAGGGCAGATCGTCGGCGTAGGAGTCGCAGAGATAGAGGAAGCCGCCCTCCTCCATCAGCAGCCGGTTGGTGTTGATCGAGGAGCGCCCGGTGTACCAGCCGAGCGGCCGCGAGCCCGTCGCCTGGAGGTGGACGCGGATCGCTTGCTCGATCTCGGCGCGCTCCTGCGCCTCGGTCATGTCCTTGTGCTCGATCCACTTCAGGCTGTGGCTGGCGATATCCCAGGCCGCCTCCTTCATCGCCGCGACGATCTCGGGATTTCGCTTCAGCGCGGTGGCGACGCCGAACACGGTGGTCGGCCAGTTGCGCGCGGTGAACATCCGCCACAGCCGCCAGAAGCCGGCGCGCGAGCCATATTCGAACATCGATTCGATGTTGGCATGGCGCTGGCCCGGCCAGGGCTGCGCGCCGAGCACGTCGGACAGGAAGGCTTCCGAGGCGCGGTCGCCGTGCAGGATGTTGTTCTCGCCGCCTTCCTCGAAATTGACGACGAATTGCACCGCGACCCGCGCATTTCCGGGCCATTGCGGATGCGGCGGGTTGCGGCCATAGCCGCGGAGATCGCGCGGGTAGCTCGTGTCAGTCACTCAGACTTCCTTGAAGCGGATCGGCAGCGCGCCTTTCCACAGCACGCTCTTGCCCAGCGTCGCCAGGTTCTCCAGGCCCGAGGTCAGCGTGATGAAATGGTTGCCGGCGAGCTGACCCATCTTGCTCGCGAAATGCACGCCGCCATAGGCCAGCAGGATCTCGGTCTCGCTGATGCCGCCGGGATAAAGGATGATCTGGCCGGGCGCGGGATAACTGGTGTGGTTCTCATAGCCGACGCCGAAATCGAGGTCGCCGAGCGGCATCCACACGCCCTCGCCGCTCCAGCGCACATGGATAATGTGGCTTTCGAACGGCAGCGCCTTGCGGAAGGCGGCCACGGTCTTCGGCGCCAGCTGTTCCTCGAAGCGGGCATCGAAGGTGAATTCGCCGGCGCTGATAACGAGTTTGCTCATCTCATCTCTCTGGATCGGGGCCGGAGGCCCCACGGATAACTCCGAAGCAAAGAGCATTCCCGACAGTTTCACGCAAGTGGCGCGGCCCCATTGAACCGGATTGCCGCGGGCAAGTCCATTGGCGTCCCGGGCGGAAGTGCCGAATATTTGACCGGCGCCAGAGCGGAGTGTGTCGCTCGCTGCTTGCACGCCATCATTGCGAGGAGCCCTTGCGGCGAAGCAATCCGGACTGTCACCGCGGAAAGATTCTGGATTGCTTCCGCCTTTCGCCGAAGGCTTCGGCGGACAAGTCTCTGCACTCGCCATGACGGAGTGCGAGGCAGCAATGCCGCTCCTCCACCGCGCATTTTGAATCGCGGACATGCCAATTTCCGAATTTCGGCAAAGCCACGGGAGATTGACAAGCCAGCGAAGCAGCGCGGGCGACGGACAGCCCGCATGCAACGAAAAGGGGCGGTGCGAAGGGCACCGTCCCTCACGAATCCGGAAAACGCGTTCCGCAGATCAGGGCGAAGACGCTCGCCCAGCTAGTAAGGCTGGTAGTAGTAGCGCGGACCATAATAGGGACCGCCGCCGTAATAGCCGGGGCCGCCGTAATAAGGACCCGGACCATAATAATAGCGGTTCTCGTAGTAGTCGCGGCGGCGCTGCTCGGCGATCACCCCTCCGATGATCCCCGCCGCCGCACCCATGAAGGCGAGGCCGGCCGCGCTCGGCCCGCGTCGATGGTAGTGGCGACGGCGGACTGCGCTGAAATCGGTGACGGCGGCGGTGGCCTGACCTGCAGCGGTAGCCTTTGAGGACACCGCCTGGGCCGTACCGGAGGACGCCGCAGCCGAAGATGACACCGAGGTTGCGAGCAGTGCCACGCCAGCAAACGCGGCCAGGACGGCGTTGCGGCCGGCTGCGGAAATCATCGGTCCATCACACATCTTGATCTTCCTCTGTTTTCACCGAAGTATACGCAGGCAAACAGTCTGTAACGCGTAAACCACTGAAATGGTTTCCCGATCGCGGCAAACCGCCACGCTTTGAACGATTGTAAACCGAACGATCGGATCCAGCTTGAACCATCCAACCTGAGCGGATAATGAACAGCGGCGCCGTTTTCGGTCGCCGTAAGCGTTTCACGTGAACCAACGCATCAACCGACGTGGTCGGGATCGATGCCATTCAAGGGTTCAACGTGATCGACGCGTCCATTTCCTCGAAAGAAATCAGATGATTGCGGTTCGCAAACTGCCGGCGCACTATGCGCCGATCGTGATGCCCTTTGTGTTGTCGATCTTCATGACGGCAGTGGTCTCGGTCATTTCGACGCTGCGGAGCCTCGGCGCAACGCCGGCGTTCCTCGCGATCTGGCCGGGCGCCTGGGCGCTGTCCTGGCTGGTCGCGTTTCCGACGCTACTCGTGGTCCTGCCGCTGGTCCGCCGGATCGTGGCCTGGCTCGTTGCAGCCCCACCTGCCCGATAGCAGATGCTTACGACAGCGCCCCCAGCACGCCCCTCGTCGCCTTGTCGATCTCCTCGACATAGCGGCGGCGGGCGAAGGTCTCGGTGAGGAAGCCGACCACCTTGCGGCTGTCGGTGGAATCGACCACCGCCAGCATCTCGGCCTCGGCCTCGTCGAACACCGCCATCGCCGATTTCACGTTCATTTCCGGGATCAGCACGATGTCGATCAGGCGCGCAAGCTCGATCACCTGGATGTCGTCGGCAATGGTGTCGAGATCGCTCGAGAACAAATCGGGCAACAGGACGAGGCCGACATATTCGTCCGCGTTGTTGACGATGACTATACCGGGCCGCGAGCCCAGCGCGAATTCGCCGCGCGCCGCGGCGATCGTCGTGGTCGACGGCACCTTGCCGACATCGGAGCGCATCAGGCGTTCGACGGTGAGATTGCGCAGCCAGCCGACGTCGTTGGCGCTGCGGATGGTCTCGCCGCGCAGATGCAGGCGCCAGGTCGAGAAGGAGTGGCCGAACATGAAGCGGACGCAGATCGAGGTGACGATGCAGCCGGCCAGCACCACGGCGGTGACATCGACGTTGCGGGTCATCTCGAGCACGAGGAACGACATCGTCAGGGGCCCGCCGACGATGGCGACACCGAGCGTCGCCATCCCGGTCAGCATCGCGACCAGCGGATCGATCACGAAGTTCGGGCTGATGAGCAGCAGCACAGCCGCGAAGAACTTTCCGATCAGGCTGCCGACGAACAGCGACGCGAAGAACAGGCCGCCGCGGAAACCCGAGGCGAGCGAGATCAGGCAGGCCGTCACCTTCAGGGCGATGATCAGCGCGATCAGGCCGATCGTCATGTCGTGAAAGAGATCGAGCACCATGGCGCCATGGCCGGCCGCCAGCACCTGCGGCGTGATGATGGCGAAGCCGCCGACGATGAGGCCGCCGATCACCGGACGGAGCCAGACCGGCATCCAGGCGAACAGGCGCTCGAACTTCGGCGAGGAGCGCATCACGGCGATGCCGACGCCGCTGGTGACGAGGGCAAGCCCGATCAGTGCCAGATATTGCTCGACGCCGACCGCGCTGACCTTGGGTATCTCCAGCGAGTACGGCGCGCCGCCGAGCCATTGCGCAGTCAGGGCGCCTGCGAGCGAGGCCGCCAGGATCGGAGCAGCACTGCCGACCGAGTAGACGCCGACGATCAGCTCGCAGGCGTAGAAGGCGCCGGTGATCGGCGCGCCGAACGCCGCCGCGATCGCCGCAGCGGCGCCGCAGCCGACCATCAGGCGCAGATCGTTGCGCCGCAGGTTGAAGAACTTGCCGAGCAGCGAAGCGACACCGGAGCCGATCTGGGTATAGCCGGCCTCCAGGCCCACCGAGGCGCCGCAGCCGTTAGAGATCAGCGTCTGGCCGGATACCACCACGCTGTCGCGCATCGACAGATTGCCGCCACGCAGCGCGTTGGCCTCGATCGGATCGACCGCGTTCGAGATCTTCATGCGCCGCCGCGACCATTCCATGATGCCGAGCGAGAGCCCGCCGAGCGCAGGCGCGATCAGCGCCGCCCAGGGACTGACATAGGCGTTGGACGAGAGGCGCACGTCGATGGGAATGCCGTAGATCACCACATGGGCGATCTGCGCGATCTCAGCCATCAGCGTCACGATCGCACCCGCGAGCGTGCCGATCACGAGGGCGAGGGGGATCAGGTAGAACTCGTTGCTGCGCAACAGCGCGCGGAGCCGAACCATGGTGCGGTTCGTCCCCTTGCGATCGACGAGATGTCTGATCCGCACGAACACCTTCGGCCCGCCCTACCCTTCCGACAGGCCGTAACCGGCCATGCGCCGGCGGACCCGTTCGATCTCGTCGCTCGGAAGCAGCGGCGGTTGTCCGATCTGGAGGCAGCCGTGATATTGTCGCGCCAGTGTCTCGACCTCGACGGCCAGCCACATCGCCTTGTCCAGCGTCCTGCCGATCGCGATCATGCCGTGGTGGTCGAGCAGGCAGGCAAGCCGGCCTTCGAGCGCCCGCACCGCATGTTCGGACAGCTCCACCGTTCCGAACGTCGCATAGGGCGCGCAGCGGATGCTATCGCCACCGGCTGCCGCGATCATGTAGTGCACAGGCGGAATCTCCATGCCCATGATTGCGAGGATGGTGCAATAGGTCGGATGGGCGTGCACGACGGCATTGACGTCGGGCCGAGACGTCAGGATGTCGCGATGGAAGCGCCACTCGCTGGACGGTTTCTGGTCGGGCGCGTGTGCGCCGTCCATGGCCATGAAGACGATCTGGTCCGGGGACATGGTCTCGTAGGGCACGCTGGTCGGCGTGACCAGGAGCCCGTCCACATGCCGGACGCTGATATTGCCCGAGGTGCCCTGGTTGATGCCGAGCGCGTTCATGCGGCGGCAGGCGTCGATGATGGCTTGCCTCTTGTCGAGTTCGTCCGCAGTCATCGACATCTCGGTTTCTTCTCGGCTTCTTGGCGATGGACGTTTGTTAGAGGGGAAGTACGTCAAAGCAATGCGGCAGCGCAAGCGAAAGCGACCGGATCGCGGCCCGTCTCGTCCCCGAATTCCCCGCTTCCCGAAACAGACCGCAAAATCAACAGATTAGCAGACTGTCGCACCTCAACGACAGGCTCGCCCGGACGGCCGCAATCCCGTTGATGGCGAACTGCACGGAATGGGCGGCGAGCAGCATGCCGAGCACGCGCGAGAGCACGGCATTTCAGGTACGCCCGAGGGTGCGCCCGATCGGGTCCGCAGAGACGAAGCACAGCATGCAAAGCAGACAACCCGCGAGCACCACCGCGATGATGATCGCGAGCTTCGCGCCATGGCCGGCATCGCCCGACAGCAGCGCCAGGAAGACCCCTGCAGGCGCCCGACCTGAGCTACCGTCGCGAACGCCGGCCGCAGTTTGGAACTTTCGTTCTCCGAAGGTTTTGATCGCCCGAGGATTGAGGAAGGCGACGCCTTCCGGTGTCACCTCATGAGGAGGACGTATGGCTAAACGAGCGAAGAAACGCACGACCAGGAAGACCGCGGCGCATCGACCGCGTCAGGCGCCGAAGATGCTGAGCGACCTGTTTCTGGAAACGCTGAAGGACATCTATTTCGCCGAGAGCAAGATCATCAAGACCTTGCCAAAAATGGCGAAGGCGGCGCAGTCGAAAGAGCTGGCAGCCGCCTTCAACAAGCATCTGCGCGAGACCCAGGGCCAGGTCAAGCGGCTGGACCGGATCTTCAAGATGCTGGGCAAGCCCGCGCGCGGCAAGCCCTGCGAGGCCATCAACGGCATTACCGACGAGGGCGCCGGGATCATGAAGGAGTTCAAGGGAGCGCCGGCGCTCGATGCGGGACTGCTCGCGGCCGCCCAGGCGGTCGAGCACTACGAGATCTCTCGCTACGGCACGCTCCGCACCTGGGCCGAGGAGCTCGGCATGCAGGACGCAGCAAGGCTGCTTCAGGAGACGCTGGACGAGGAAGAGGCGACCGATCACACCCTGACGGAGCTCGCCACATCCGTGATCAACCTCGAAGCGGAAGAAGAGTACCGCACCGCGGCCTGACCCACGCCCCCACCATGACGGAACGTCGCGGCCCATGCCGCGGCGTTCGTTTGTTTGGTCGCACGACGGCGCATGGCACCTCGGCGCCACCGCTCTGGATTTCCCGGGAACCCGCCCCATATGCAGGCTTTCCCACCCCCGAGCCCGCATCATGCAACCCAAAAATTCCCTCGACTGGATGCTATCCGAAGCCCTGGACTCGCTGACCCGCGCCGATCGGCTCCGTCAGCAGTTCGGCCGCCAGGAAGCCTGCTGGGAGCCGCCGATCGACGTACTCGAAACCGAGCGTGAGCTGTTGATCCTGGTCGCGCTTCCCGGCGTCAATCCGGACAATGTCGAGACGGTCATCCGTGACGGCGTTCTCATTATCTCCGGCCAGCGCACCCTCCCGCCGGAGTTGCGCAACGCGCGCATCCACCGGCTCCAG
>NZ_AJQE01000144.1 GCF_000261685.1 Bradyrhizobium genomosp. I (2014)
CATCGCACTCCCCCTTGGCCGCTACGCCATCAGCCGCTTCGTGATGGACGGCTGCGTCGCATTGCGCCTCGCCAAATCCTGAGGTCGATCATGGCCACCGAACAGATGAACAACGAACAGACCAACAACGACGTGAAGATCCCCGACGACGCGCTGATCATCATTCCCGTGCGCGAGATGGTGCTGTTTCCCGGCGCCATCGCCCCGATCACGATCGGCCGGGCGAAGTCCATCGCCGCCGCGCAGCAGGCGTTGCGCGAGCAGCGGCCGGTCGGCATCGTCCTGCAACGCAGCCCCGAGACCGAGGAGCCCGGGCCGGACGACCTCTACAGGGTCGCCACCATCGCCAACATCGTGCGCTACATCACCGCGCCCGACGGCACCCATCACATCGTCTGCCAGGGCGTGCAGCGCGCACGCATCCTCGACTTCCTGCCGGGGACGCCGTTCCCGGCTGCGCGCATCCAGCAGATCCCCGAGCCGACCACGACCTCGCCCGAAATCGAGGCGCGGGCGCTGAACCTGCAGCGCCAGGCGATCGAGGCGATCGAGCTGCTGCCGCAGGCGCCGCCCGAGTTGGCCGCGATGTTCCAGGGCACCACCGCGCCCGGCGCGCTGGCGGATCTGGCGACCTCGTTCATGGACATCAAGCCGCAGGACAAGCAGGAGGTGCTGGAGACCATCGACCTCGCCCTGCGCGTCGAGAAGGTGTCGAAGCATCTGGCCGAGCGGCTGGAGGTGCTGCGCATCTCCAACGAGATCGGCCAGAAGACAAAGGCCTCTTTCGACGAGCGGCAGCGCGAGGCGATCCTGCGCGAGCAGATGGCGACCATCCAGCGCCAGCTCGGCGAAGGCGACGGCAAGGCGGCCGAGGTCGCCGAACTGACGGCAGCCATCGCCAAGGCCAACATGCCGCCGGAGGCGGACGCGCACGCGAAGAAGGAGCTACGCCGCTACGAGCGCATGCCGGAAGCCGCCGGCGAAGCCGGCATGGTTCGCACCTATCTCGACTGGCTGATCGAGCTGCCCTGGGCGCTGCCCGCGGAGAAGCCGATCGACATCAAGGCGGCGCGAGCCGTCCTGGATGCCGATCATTTCGGCCTGGAGAAGATCAAGAGCCGGATCATCGAATATCTGGCGGTCCGCAAGCTCGCTCCGCAGGGCAAGGCGCCGATCCTGTGCTTCGTCGGCCCGCCCGGCGTCGGCAAGACCTCGCTCGGCCAATCCATCGCGCGTGCGATGGACCGCCCCTTCGTGCGCGTCAGCCTGGGCGGCGTGCATGACGAGGCCGAAATCCGCGGCCACCGGCGCACCTATATCGGCGCGCTGCCGGGCAACATCATCCAGGGCATCAAGAAGGCAGGCAGCCGGAACTGCGTCATGATGCTGGACGAGATCGACAAGATGGGCCGCGGCGTTCAGGGCGATCCCTCCGCTGCCATGCTGGAGGTGCTCGACCCCGAGCAGAACGGGACGTTCCGGGACAATTACCTGGGCGTGCCCTTCGACCTGTCGCGCGTGGTGTTCATCGCGACCGCCAACATGCTGGACCAGATCCCGGGTCCGCTGCTGGACCGCATGGAGCTCATCAGCCTCGCCGGCTACACCGAGGATGAAAAGCTGGAGATCGCGCAGCGCTATCTGGTGCGGCGGCAGCTCGAGGCCAATGGCCTGACGGCCGAGCAGGCCGAGATCGAGCCGGAGGCGCTGAAGCTCATCGTCAAGGGCTACACCCGCGAGGCCGGCGTGCGCAATCTCGAGCGCGAGATCGGCAAGCTGTTCCGCCATGCCGCGGTGCAGGTCGCCGAAGGCACGGCTACGAAGGTCGTGGTGACGCCGAAGGACATCGCCACGGTGCTCGGCCAGCCGCGCTTCGAAGGCGAGATCGCACTGCGCACCAGCGTTCCCGGCGTGGCCACCGGACTCGCCTGGACGCCGGTCGGCGGCGACATCCTGTTCATCGAGGCAACGCGCGTGCCCGGCAAGGGCAGTCTGATCCTGACCGGCCAGCTCGGCGACGTCATGCGCGAGAGCGTGCAGGCTGCGATGACGCTGGTGAAGAGCAGAGCTTCGCAGCTCGGCATCGATCCGCAGCTGTTCGAGAAGAGCGACATCCACGTTCACGTCCCGGCGGGCGCGACCCCGAAGGACGGGCCGAGCGCGGGCGTCGCCATGTTCACGGCGCTGACGTCCCTGCTTACCAACCGTACGGTGCGCAGCGACACCGCGATGACCGGCGAGATCTCGCTGCGCGGCCTGGTGCTGCCGGTCGGCGGCATCAAGGAGAAGGTGGTGGCTGCGGCTGCCGCCGGCTTGAAGCGGGTGATGCTGCCGGCACGCAACAAGCGGGACTATGACGACATCCCGAAGAGCGCGCGGGACAACCTCGAATTCATCTGGCTGGAGCGCGTCGACGAGGCGATCGCCGCGGCGCTCGAGCCGACTGATGCCAAGGTCGAAGCTGCGGAGTGAATGCGATGAAGAAACTGCTGGACAGGGCGAAGAGATCGCGGAAAGCGCAGCGGCTACGCCAGTTGCTCGATCGCGCGATCGACCGGGTTCGCGATACGCTTGCAGCGCCCGAGCCGCGGCTTCAGCCGGTCCCGATCCGGGTGAAGCGCCGCAAGGGTTGAGCCCTCCGTCTCGAGCCCTCGCGGCTGCCCCAAACAAAAGGCCCCCTCGTTCAAGGGGGCCTTTGCGTTCTTAGGACACGGCGTCCTTGGCCGCCTTGACCGGGCGGGCGCGGACGATCTTGCGGGCCGGCTTGGCCTTGAACATCATCTCTTCACCCGTGAACGGGTTGGTGCCCTTGCGCGCCTTGGTCGCGGGCTTCTTGATGACCACGAACTTGGCGAAGCCCGGCACCAGGAACAGGCCGTTCTTCTTGAGCTCCTTGTGACCGACGTCGGTCAGCGTCTCCATGACGTTCTTGACGTCGCGCTTGGAAAGCTCTGTGGCGGTCGCAATCTTTTCGATCAACTGCGATTTGGACATTTGGGTTGCCATCGTGTCTCCTCTGATTCGTGACGGCTGCATATTAGACCAACCGGCGAAGGCCTATAGCCTTCTGCACAGTCTTATCGCGATTTTACGGGCTTTTTGCCCCGCTGTGGCAAAAAACCCTGCATTTTAGCTACTTCCAGAGCGGAAGAAGCTTCGAGCAGCGGATTTTGCCTTGTTTCAAAGGCCCGCACGACATCTTGCTAGAACTGATTCGCCACTTTCGACAAGCGACGACCGGCCTCTTTGTGAAAGGCCGGTCGCGTTTCACCCTGAAAAATAAGGGCCGGATCGCATGTCGCCGGTCTTCCTCCTCGTAAAAACAGGGAGAAAGCGAGCGCCCGGTCGGTCAGACGCGCTCGATGATGATGGCCGGCGCCATGCCGCCGGCGGCGCACATGGTGACGAGTCCGCGCTTGAGGTCGCGCCGCTCGAGTTCGTCGAGCACGGTGCCGATCAGGATCGAGCCGGTGGCGCCGATGGGATGGCCGAGCGCGATCGAGCCGCCATTGACGTTGACCTTGGCGCGGTCGAGCTTGAGGTCGCGGATATATTTTTCCGCCACCACTGCAAAGGCCTCGTTGATCTCGAACAGGTCGATGTCGTCGATGGTGAGGCCCGCCTTCGCCAGCACCTTGCGCGTGGCCGGCACCGGCGCGTTCAGCATCAGGGTCGGCGAGTCCCCCATGTTGGCCATCGCGACCACGCGTGCGCGGGCTTTGAGGCCGTGCGCCTTGGCATAGGCGGGCGAGGCCAGGAGGATCGCGGCCGCGCCGTCGACGACGCCGGAGGAGTTGCCGGCGTGATGCACGAAGTCGATCTTCAGATCGGGATATTTTTGCAGGATGAGGCCGCGATAGGTCGTGCCCTTGTCGTCGAGCGCGTAGTCGGCGATCGCGGGAAACGCCGGCTTCAGGCTGCTGAGCCCTTCCATCGTGGTCTGCGGCCGCGGATACTCCTCGTGGTCGAGCGCGAGGCTGCCGTCTTCGTGGTGGACGGGTATGAGGCTCTTCCTGAAGTGGCCGTTCGCGATCGCATGCGCGGCGCGCTTCTGGCTCTCCAGCCCGAGCGCGTCGACATCCCTGCGTGTGATGCCTTCCATGGTCGCGATCGCGTCGGCGCAGACGCCCTGGTGCGACTGCGGATGCCGCGCACGAAGGCGCAGATTTCCGGAGTCCATCATCATCGGACCGCCGCCGCGGCGTCCCTCCATCGACATCATCTCGCAGCCGCCGGCGATGACGAGGTCCTCAGTGCCGGCCATGATCGAGCTCGCGGCCATGTTGACGCTGGTGATGCCGCTTCCACAGAAGCGGTCGAGCGTCACCGCGCTGGCGCGCTCATCGTAGCCGGCATCGAGCGCTGACATGCGGCCGAGATCGCCGCTTTGCGTTGCGACCTGCGCGCTGCAGCCCCAGACGATGTCGTCGACGTCGGCCGTATCGATGCCGGTGCGATCCGCGAGCGCGCGCAGCACGGTTGCCCCGAGCTGCTGCGGATGAATGCCCGAGAGCGCTCCCTTGCCGGCCTTGCCGACGCCTCGTGGGGTCCGGCAGGCATCGATGATCAGCGCGTCAGCCATTGGGGTTGTCCTCCTGTTATGAGCGTCGAGGACGGTTCTGAATAAGGGGGCGAGGAGAGTCAATGCGCGGCGTTTAAGCCCTTCAGCTGGATTTTCCGTTACACGAAAGCCTCGGCGACGTCATGGCCGGGCTTGTCCCGGTCATCCACGCTTTGCCACCGGCACGAAGAACGTGGATGCCCGAGCACGACGACCTCGACACGAGGGAAGAGTTCACGCTCCCGCCGCGTTCTTTGCGATCACGTTCCGATAGAAACTGGCGCTGAGCTTTGGCGTACGCACCTGGGTGTCGAAATTGACGTGGTACAGCCCGAAACGCTTGTTCAGACCGTAGACCCACTCGAAATTGTCCATCAGGCTCCACAGGAAATAACCGCGCACCGGCACGCCCTCGCTGGTGGCGCGCTGGAGCTGGGCGAGATAGTTCCGCAAATACATGATGCGGTCGGTATCGTAGATCTTGCCGTCCGGCGTCACCGCATCGTCGCCGGATGCGCCATTCTCGCTGATATAGATCGCATCCGTCTTCCAGACCTTTGCCGCAAGCTTCGGCACCCAGTAGATCGTCTCGGGCCCGACGCGCAGCCAGTCCGAATTCATGTGCGGAAACGATTTCGGGATCGGCAGCGGCATGAAGCCCGCGCCCTGGTCGGAGGCCACGACGTAATTGTTCGGCGCGTAGATGTTGAGGCCGAGGAAGTCGACCGGCGAGGAGATGATCTTTAGCTCCGCATCGGTGAACTTCGGCGCGTTGGGCCCGGCGAATTTCAGGAAGGCGTCGGTATAGCGCCCCGTCATGATGACGTTGAGATAACCGGCATTCATCTCCCGCAGCGCGATCTCCGCGGCGCGAACGTTCTCAGGCGTGTCGATCGCGGGCGCGCAGGCATCGACGTTCTCGGCCGGCCCCACCCTGGTGCCGCGGCTGCCATGGGCGCGCACCGCCTGAACGGCGAGCCCGTGCGCGAGCGCGCTGTTGTGCCTGATCTGGTTGACATCGGCTTGTGGCAGCGTCTGGCCCGGCGCGTCGATGCCGATGCCGTAACCGAAATAGACGAAGCGGCCGCTCTCGTTCAGCGTGAACACGTTCCTGACCCGGTCGGTCAGACGCTCGGCGACATAGGCCGCGTAATCGCCGAAGATCTTGCAGGTTTCCGTCGAGCGCCAGCCGCCAAAACGGTCCTGGAGCGATTGGGGCAGGTCCCAATGATAGAGCGTCAGCCACGGCTCGATGCCGTTCTTCAGGAGCTCATCGACGAGACGATTGTAGAAGTCGAGCCCCTTCGGGTTGGGCTTGCCGTCGCCGTCCGGAAACAGCCGCGGCCAGGCCACCGAGAAGCGATAAGCCTTGCAGCCGAGTTCCTTGATGAGCGCGATGTCCTCCTTGTAGCGGTGATAGTGTTCATTGGCGCGGTCACCCGTGGTGCCGTCCTCGATCTTGCCGGGGATGCGCACGAACTTGTCCCAGATCGAGGGTCCTCGCCCGTCCTCGTTCACCGCGCCTTCCACCTGATAGGACGAGGTCGCCGTGCCCCAGACAAAGCCGGCTGGAAAGCCGCTCCCGCCGCGCGGCGGCCGTCCCGGCTTGGCTTCGACTTGGTCGAGCGCGCCAGTCATCCCGGCTGCGGACAGCCCCGCGATCTTCGCAAGCTGGCGACGCGAGACCTTGTCCGTCATTGATGCTTCCCCACTCTTGCGTTGTTGCCGGCGCACAATGGCGAGTCGCGGGCCGTTTGAGAAGCCGGCGGGCGCGGGATGAGGATGCAGAATTGCGGCCCACGACATGCCCATCAGAGCCCCCCAAAACGAGAGGATCGCACTTGGCTTCCTGGGGCGGCAGCCCGAAAAGAGAGATCAGCGCGAGCGCTTCGGCAATTTTGGCAATTTGTCGGGATTGAACGCCTGCGCCTGCTTGGCACATGCCGGCGGCTGCTGTTCCGTCAGAATGAGCGTGCCATGGAGGATCATTCCCGGCACCTGCCGGGCCGTCGCGGTGTATCTTGCAATCTTGCCGAGGGAGTATCCCTCGATGTCCAGCGTGAGCTCATCTTCAACGCCGAAGACCGTTGCCCGCCCATCGGTATGCCGCTTCGTCGACACGGTCGCGGTGAAACGGTCGCCGTCAACCCTGCAGGAACCGTGATACGTCATCAGGCTGTCACGCCCCCAAATCTGGCCGTCTGCGACATGGACGATCCCGGTACCCTGGTCGAGCGGCGTGCTGTACCACGCCGCGTAGGTGCCGTCCTCCAGCATGGGAGCAGTCTCCCCTGGTATTGCCATGCGGATCATTGGCATCATCAGTGCGAACAAACGGTTAATGACCGTGCCCGTGCCAATCCGGTCTTTCCTTGCGCAGCTCGGCCTCAAGCTCCTCGATGATGCTGTGAAGCAGATGCGCGGCAAGCGGGTCGGTCACTTCGCGCTCCAAATGCCGGTAACGCGCGATCAGGAATTCCTGCTCTCTCAACTGGCGTTCTGTCATCAGACGGCCCTCCGCCACATCGACGCGGAGAGGACCGAGCAGTTTCAGTAAAACTTTCAGATCATTTTCCATGGTTTCTGATCGGTTAACGGCTAGGCGGCGCCAGGCCTCGTCCGTCGGGCCGCGCGACAGCTCATCGTCGCTCATCGTGCGTTTGTGAAACCGCAACGATTGCCTGGAGCGGGATCGGGCAAAACAGAACCGTTTCAGGCAAGACCCGAAGCCCCCGCGCCGCATAGAACCCGCGCCGACCCGTACAAATACGGCCCCTGATCCGAGGCAGCCAGCGATCAAGGAGCTATGCAATGACCGGGAGCACCGCACTCATGCTCAATCCCTCGTCCAGGGGCCAGCCGCCCGTCCCCAGCGCGCAACCCGCCGATAGCGCAATGTCCGAGCGGCGCGCCGCCGACGTGGAGATGGCGCGGGTGCTCGGGACCGAACCGACCCGCATGGCCCTGGACTCCTCCGGTGCCGGAATCGCGCATTGGAACCATGATCCATTGCATGACGTCGTCGAGCCCATGAGCCACCACGTGATCATGGCGTATAACGGCGTGATCCAACGCATGGAGCGCCGGTCGGGAAGATCGGTTTCGATCGGCACGTTTCGCCCCGGCGTCGTGATCATCATTCCGGAAGGATCGAGCTCCCGATGGGACATTCCGAAGCCCGTCGATGTCGTGCAACTCTACCTTCCGAATGCGACACTGAAGCGCGTTGCCGGCGAGGCCGGGATCGCAGGAGCGGCCGACCTGCTGGAGCGGACGGCGCACCCTGATCCCATCACGTCCCGACTGCTCTTGAGTGCAGCGGATGCGCTCGAAGGCCACGGGGTCCTGGATACGCTGTTCCGGCATCAGGTGACGGATCTTCTTGCCACGCGCGTCCTGGCTGCGCACACAGGTTCGCCGGCCACGTTCCATCCGACCATGGGCGGGCTGTCGCCGAAGGTCCTGCTCCGCGCGATCGAACGCTTGCGCTCGGACAGCGATGCGGACGTCTCCCTCGATGCGCTGGCATCCGATGCCGGCCTGTCGCGCTTTCACTTCTGCCGCGCCTTCAAGGAGAGCACCGGACTCTCGCCGCATGCCTGGCTGCGCCAACACCGGCTCGAGCAGGCCATGAACATGCTGCGGGAGAGCGACGAACCGGTCGTCTCGATCGCTGCGGCGCTTGGCTATTCCTCGCAGACGGCGTTCGCCGCGGCCTTCAGGAAGCTGACCGGCGAAACGCCGAGCGATTGGCGCAGGCGCATCCGTTAGCAGCAATCGCTCTATAGCGGCAGCAATCGCTCTGGGGCAGCGGCACCCCTGATCGGTTAGATCATCATCATGTCCAATCCCACGACGGAGAGAGATGATGATCGGGAAAGATTTCGTCCACCGGCTGGCAATCACCTCATCCCGCAAGGGTCTCGCGACCGCGGTCGTGTACGGACTCACGCTGACCGTTCGCTTCACTTCAACCGCAGGTGACGACATTCCGCCGCCATCCGTACAACGCGCTCACCCGGTGATTTCAGTCATCACCGGAGACGACTCCCGCCTTCCCTATCGGGACTGGAGCCGCAAGTCCGCGCCGTCGATCGTCTTTCGTCAAGGCTGGCCGCTCGGCTGCCCCGTCCATTGAGCGCCTGCGAATTCGCTTCAACCTTCGCGTCGTTGCCGACCGCAACAGGGCTTGCCGCAAACCGGTAGCGGCGGCGGCAACGCGCCTGTGTCCGGGAAGATCAACCAAGGGAGACCGTCAATGCGACTAGTCATCATCGGCGCCGGCTTTGCCGGCATGTATGCCGCTCTTTCCGCTGCCCGCCTGCGCGAGATTCGGGGCGTCTCGCCCGACGAGTTCGAGATCGCGCTGGTCGCACCCGAGCCGACGCTGGTCGTCCGCCCGCGCCTCTACGAGAAGAATCCGGAAACCTTGACGGCGCCGCTCCTCGACGTGCTCAAGGCGATCGACGTCACCTATGTTCAGGGCAGCGTCGAGACGGTTGAGACCCAATCCCGCATGGTGAAGATCGCCACGACGAAGGGCACCAGGAAGACGCTTTCCTACGATCGCGTCGTGGCCGCCACCGGGAGCCGGCTGTTCCGCCCGAACATTCCGGGTCTTGCCGAGCACGGCTTCAGCGTCGATTCGCTGGACGATGCGATTGCGCTCGACAGGCACCTGCATGGCCTCGCCAGGCGGCCGGCCGTGAACGGACGCGACACGATCGTCGTCGCCGGCGGCGGCTTCACCGGCATCGAAGCGGCCACCGAAATGCCGGCGCGGCTCCGCGCAATCCTCGGCGCGGATGCCAAGACTCGCGTCATCATCGTCGAGCGCAACAGCGCGATCGCACCCGACATGGGCGCAGGTCCTCGCCCAGTCATCGAGAGCGCCCTCCGCAAGCTCGGCGTAGAGACCCGCCTCGGGGCCGGGGTCGCCTCGCTCGACGAATCCGGCGTCACCTTGTCGAACGGCGAGCACATCGAAACCGAGACCGTGATCTGGGCGGCGGGTATTCGTGCGGCCCCTCTGACGGCTCAAATTCCCGCCGAGCGCGACAATTTCGGCCGGTTGCTGGTCGATCGCTGTTTGCGGGTGCCGGGCGTCGAGGGCGTCTTCGCGACCGGCGACGCGGCCCGTGCCGCCTGCGACGACGAGGGCAATTACGCACTGATGTCGTGCCAGCACGCCACGCGCATGGGCGCCTTCGCGGGCAACAATGCCGCCGCCGAGCTGCTCGGCGTTCCCACCAGGCCCTATCACCAGAAGGCCTACGTCACCTGTCTCGATCTCGGCGAAGCCGGCGCACTGTTCACCCGCGGCTGGGATCGCAAGGTCGAGATGGTCGGCGATGTCGCCAAGAAGACGAAGCAAGAGATCAACACCGTCTGGATCTATCCGCCGAAGGCCGAACGTGCCGCTGCGCTCGCATCGGCCGATCCGGAACGCGTGACCAGCCTCTAACGCACGACGCCATGGCAGGCGGCAGCCCCCTGGCGCCGCGGCCTGCTCAAACGAAGATCAGCCAGAACAAGAACCGCAACAGGAGACCAACATGAACCTGCACAACACCTCCTACCCCGCGACATCGAAGCCCGAAGAGCTTGTCCCGTCGCGCTACGCCCTGAAGGTCGGCGACATCGACGTGCTGGTGGTGAGCGACGGCGTGCTGCCGCTACCCGCCGAGATGTTGGCGCACAATGCCGACCCCGCGGTCCGCGCGGCCTGGCTGGACGACATGTTCCTGCCGCCGGACGCGTTCGACTGGGCGTTGAACGTGGTCGTGGTGCGCAGCGGAGAGCAGACCATTCTGATCGACGCCGGGCTCGGATTGGACCCGGACCTGCACCTTCCGCGAGCCGGGCAGTTGGTCAAGCGACTGGAGGCCGCCGGCATCGATCTGGCATCCGTGACCGACGTGGTGCTGACCCACATGCACATGGACCATGTCGGCGGGTTGCTCGTCGAAGGCGTGAAAGACCGGCTGCGTCCGGACCTGCGGATCCATGTGGCAGCCGCCGAAGTCAAGTTTTGGGAGTCGCCCGATTTCTCCCGCGTCTCCATGCCGCCGGGATTCCCCGACGCACTTCGACAGACGGCCAAACGGTTCGCGCACGAATATCACAACCAGCTCCGGACGTTTGAAGCCGAATTCGAGGTCGCGCCGGGGGTGGTGGTCTGCCGCACCGGCGGTCACACCCCCGGGCACAGCGTGGTCCGCCTGACCTCCGGCGGCGAGCGACTGACATTCGCCGGCGACCTCGTGTTCACCGTCGGGTTCGAACACCCTGACTGGCACAACGGATTCGAACACGATCCCGAGGAAGCCGCCCGCGTCAGAGTGAACCTTTTGCGGGAGCTTGCGGCGAACCGCGAGCTGCTGGTGGCCACGCATATGCCGTTCCCGTCGGTCGGTCATGTCGCGGTCGCCGGCGACGCTTTCCGCTGGGTGCCCGTGTCCTGGGACTATTGAGCGGCTTGCCGGACCGAATCCAAACCGGGGCGCGCGCTCATCAGGATGAGTCTGCGCCCTGGACTCCACATGCACTGAGCCGTCGACGCCGAAGCCTTGGTCTACGGGCGCTCCGGCGATTTCGAACGGCTCAACCAGGCGAACGAACATGCAAGAAAGCAAAGTCATCATCATCACGGGCGGCAGTTCCGGCATCGGTCGAGCCGCAGCTCTCCGTTTCGCCAGCCAAGGCGACAAGGTGCTCATCACCGGCCGTCGTGCCGGGCCTATTGAGAAGACGATGGCGGAGCATCAGAACATCGCGGGCCTGATTGCGGATACCGCTTCCGCAGAAGACGCCGAGCGGACCATCGCCGAGGCGATCGGTAAATGGGGCCGGCTGGACACGCTCGTCAACAACGCCGGCGCAGGAGCCATCCTTCCGTTGTCGGATGTTGCGGCCGAGCGGATCGCGGACATCTTTTCCGTTAATGTGGTCGGTCCGAGCCTGCTGGCCCGCGCCGCCCTTCCTCACCTGCAGGCAACGCGGGGCACCATCATCAACATTTCCTCGACGTTTGGTCACCGGCCGGCCGCGGGACTGTCCCACTACGCCGCAAGCAAGGCGGCGCTGGAGCACCTGACACGCTGCTGGGCGCTCGAGCTCGCGCCACTTGGAATAAGGGTGAATGCGGTCGCGGCCGGCCCGACCGAATCCGGCGCCTTGACCGGAATGATGGGGCTGTCCGCGGAAGCGGCAGAAGCCGTCAAGGACGAAGAGCGCGCGCGAATTCCGCTCGGTCGGCGCGGCGTTCCCGACGACATCGCGCGATGGATCGTGCAGCTTGCAGGACCCGCCTCGCAATGGATGACGGGCCAAGTTCTCGCAGTCGATGGTGGCCTGGGACTGGCCTAGTTCAGAGCATGATCCGGAAAAGTATGCAGCGGCTTTCCGAAAAGATCATGCTCGAAGAATGACCCGAAGCGCGACAACGAATCGTCCCTACCGCATCGCGCTTTGAGTCCTGCGCCGACATTGAATCCGCCGCGCTTCGTAGGCGCCTAGAACGTCACCCGCATCCCGGCATAGAACGCGCGCGGCCGTGCCGGGCTCAGCGAACGCGGGTCGATGAAGTCGTTGCCGCCGTTGGTGAAGTTGGGCAAGGCCTCACGGTCGAAGAACTGGCCGTAGGTGACGTAGCGCTTGTCGAACACGTTGTCGACGCGGCCGTAGAGCTGGATGTTCTTCGTCACCTGGTAGGACGTGTGGAGATTGAACACCGTATAGGACGGCAGCTTCGCGAACTGGTTCGACTCGTCGCCGACGAGATATTGGCTGGAGACGAACAGCGCGTTGCCGCCGACCTTCCAGACGTCGGTCACGGCGTAATCGACGCCGACCTTGACGCGGTGGCGCGGGATCGCAGGGATCTGGTTGCCGGGTCTGACCTGGATGGTGTCAGTGGCGTCATCGGCGAACGGGCTTTCCGAGCCGAGTTCGAGCGGATCGAGGAAGCGCGCGTCGACGAAGGCGTAGCTGGCCTGGAATTGGAGCGTGGGCGACTTGATGTTGACCTCTGCTTCCAACCCTTGCCGCCGTGTCCGGCCGACATTGGTGAAATAGCCAAAGCCCGTCCGCCCAACGACGGGCACCGCTACGATGTCGTCATAGTTGGTGGCGCGAAAGCCGCCGATTTTCCATCCGAGCGTGCCGATATTCAGCTCCTTTGTGCCGCGGAAGCCGGCCTCCACGGTCTTGGAGACGACCTGCTTCAACGGCGGGTCGGAAACAAGGAACGCCGCGATGAGACAGGGCCGGGCGGGATCCGCGCAGCCGAGCTCGAGCGGCGTCGGCACGCGGTTGGCCTCGGAATAGCCGGCATAAGCGGTCAATCCCGGCGTGATCTTGTAGGTCCCGCCGATCATCGGATTGAAGCGGGTAAAGGTGTGATCGCCGTTGAGCGCGGTCCCGAGTTGATCCTCCAGCGAGATCCGCGCCGCGTTGAAGCGGCCGCCGCCCGTGATGGCGAAGGCATCCGTGACGTTGAACGTGTCCATCGCGTAGAGACCGTTGTATTGATTGACGGTCCGCAACGAGGCGGGGCCGGCAACGGGGTCTACCGTGGGAGTCGCTCCCAGGAAGACACCGCTGCCGCTGACGACGTAGTTCTCGCCCATCGAGCCGATCTCGGCGGTGGCGTTGTACCGCGTGACACTGGCGTCATAGGTTGCGCCCATCACGAAGCGGTTGTCGTGGCCGGACAGTTGATCGGTGTTGGTGGCCTGTCCCGACACGCCGAACGTGGTCGAACGTATCGAGCCCCGATCGATTTCGCCGAGGATCGTTCCCGGAGCAAAGGGGTTGGCAAGCTGCACGCCGCCCGCACCGTTGGCGGGTGTGGTGTCGTCGCCAAAGCAGAGCAACGCCGGATCTGCACCGCACTCCTCCACGTCGGTCGGATTGCCGTCGACGACCTTCTGCTCGAACCTGCGCACATGGGCGGTACCTTCGAGCGTCCAGGTCGGTGTCGCGTCGACCTTGCCGGTCAGGTTGAGATAACCGACGCGATTGGACGTGGTCTGCGGCGTGGTATAGGTCGCACCCCAATATTTGTCGAGCAGCTCGGCCGGAACGGTCGCGCTGGCGCCGAAATCGTTCTTGGCCACGCCCATATTGGCGTGGAATTCGCTGTCGCCCGCCCTGTAGCCGACGTCGCCGTAGAAGCGCCGTACGTCCGATTGAGAGAAATTGCGGAAGCCGTTGTCGTGCAAGCCTTCGAGCGCGGCATAGACGGCGTAGTTCTTGTCGACCTGCTTGCCCCATTGCGCCGAGCCCTGGATGCGGCCGAACGACCCACCCATCATGTCGATCTCGGCGCCCTGATAGGTGAAGCCGTCCTTCATTTGCAAGTTGATCGCGCCGCCCAGCGCGTTGAGACCGAAGGCGGGGTTGTTGGTCACCAGCGTCACCGACCTGATCGCGGCGGTAGGGATCAGGTCCCAGTTGACCGCGTCCGAGAACGCCTCGTTGATACGGACACCGTTCTGATACACGGCAAGGCCCTGCGGCGTGCCGGTCACGGGGGAGGCGACGAAGCCGCGGAACTCGACATCGGGCGTGAACGGATTGCCCGTGACTTCGCTGATATTGACGCCCGGGATGTTGTCGCGCAGCGCATCTGACACGTTCAGCGAGCCCGTGCGCTTGATCTGGCTGGCATCAACGGCATTGATCGCCGACGGGACCTTGTCGACATCGAGACCCCTGCCCGTACCCGGCGCGGTGGGGTAGACATAGAGCCGGGTCCTGGGGGCGGCTGACCCCGGCGCTCCCACGCGCGCGACCGGTCGCACCGGCGCGGTGCGCCTCGCCGCCGAAGGCGGCGGCGCCGCCACCTCGACCGGCGGCAGGTTTTGGACGTTGGTCTCTTCGTCCTGAGCGGCCTCGGCAGGGCTCGCGAAAACCAACCCGGACACCAGCCCGGTCGAAACCGACGCCATCAACAAACGACGCTTGAACCAAAGACGCTCGCCCATCCCTGCCTTCCCATCCGTCACCACCGGCTGTTCTGATTTTCGCCGTTTGGTCGAGCGAGGAGTGTAATCTGGGGCCGTTCGCGCGCCAGCCACAAAAGGTCGGGCAGTATCCGCACCCGTTTTCCCGACAGAATCGGGAATTTTTCCCGATTATCCTCACGCCCGATGAGATCATCACGCTTCAGGTTAGTATTTGAGCATGACCGTCTCGGAAATCCGCCCACACCTTTCCGGATCATGCCCCGGCGCGATCAGGCAGAAGCGGTCGGAACCAGCGCTTCGACGGTCAATCCGGCATCGCCGGAGACGACGTTGAGCGTGCCGCCCAGCGCCAGGATCCGCTCGCGCATGCCGACGAGGCCAAAGCCGAGCTTCTGCCCCGGCTCCATGCCGCGCCCGTTGTCGCTGACCCGCACCCGGGCGCAACCGCGGCCGTCGTGAGCCATCTGCTCCACCGGCTCGATGACGACGTTGACCGAGGTCGCACCGGCGTGGCGGAAGACATTGGTGAGCGCCTCCTGCACGATACGATAGATGGTGAGATCGGCGGTCTCGCCGGTCGGCCCGAGCGCCGGCGAGATCACGGTCTCGATAGCGACGTCGGGATGCGACTCCCGCCACAGCCGCGACAGGGATTCGAGCGCCTTGCGCAGGCCGAGCTCGGCAAGGCCCACGGGCCGAAGGCGCTCCAGCACACGGCGGTTGAATTGCTGGAGTGCATTGATCTGCTCCAGCATGGCGCTGCCGTGTTTTCGCACGGCATCCGCGCTCGGGTCGCGCCCGTCCGCCTGCTTCGCCAGCGCGCTCGCATGCGCGCGCAGCGAGAACAGGTAAGGCCCGAACTCGTCATGAAGCTCGCGCGCAATCTCCTTGCGCTCGATGTCCTGAAGCGACACCGCACGCTCGGCAAGACGCCTCTTGTCCTCGACCGCCTCACCGAGCGTCGCGGCAAGGTGATTGAGCTTGGTGCAGATCGCGGCGAGTTCCGGCGCGCCCCCCGGCGCGACACGGGCATCGTAGCGTCCGCCTTCGAGCTTCCCCATTGCCTCCGCCAGCGACTCGAGCGGTGCCAGCGCCCGGCCGACCACGTTCGTCATGACCAGGAACAGCGCGAACGCGATCACCGAGCCGACCTCGAGCTGGGTCACGATCCCGTCCCAGATCTCGGCGATCTCGTCGTCGGGATGCGAGGTGATCACGAGTGAGGCGGGCTTGCCGCGGATCGAGACCGGCACGCTGACCGCGGTCTGCTCGGGATGAACCAGGGCGACGAACCAGGCCGGCGGCGCGCGCGTGTCGGCGTCGGCGTCAAGCCGGGGGGGCGTCAGCGGATGGCCGCCGGCGTCCCGAAGCGTGATGCTGACATGGCGCAGGCGGCTGAGATCGCGCGCGATCTGGTTGAGCCTGGCATCCGGATCGGGGGCCTCGTTGAGATCCGCCACGATCATCTCGATGAACTCGCGGGCAAGGCGGATCACGCTCTGGTCCTCGGCCTGCACGCGCGGCCCGGCCTCCGCGACCTGGCGGCCGATATTGACGGCGAGCCCCAGCGCCAGCAGCAGCGCCAGCAAGAGGTTGATGCGTCCGCGCAAGGATAAATTCTGCCACATTGGTATCGCCCGTACCTCGCGAAGGATGCCCGCGCCTGTCCGATGACGTTGACAGAGGCGAAGCGCCCGATATCTAATCGGAAGCGTACAGCAATTCCGGCCGGGTTGCATGAAGCCACATGAGACACACGCGTCTTGCCTGGCAGCTCATGCGGCGCAGAACAGGCCGAGGCTGTCGCGGGGAACGCCTATGCGCATTCTGATCGTCGACGATCATCCCATCGTCGCCTCCGGCTGCCGTGCCGTGCTGGCGGACGAAGGCGAGGTCGAGATTTTGGAGGCCGCCGACGCAGAAGACGGCGAGTGCGTCTTCATCGTCGAACGCCCCGACCTCTGCATCATCGACATCAATCTGCCGACCGTCTCCGGATTCGAGCTGGCACGCCGCATCCTCGAGCGCGCACCGGAGGCGCGTATCATCATGTTCAGCATGAACGACGATCCTGCTTTCGCCGCGCGCGCGATCGAGTGCGGCGCCAAGGGCTACGTTTCCAAGACCGGCGATCCCCACGACCTCGTCGAGGCGATCCGCGCCGTCGGCGGCGGCGGCACGTACCTTCCGACCGCGATCGCGCGCAGCATCGCCTTTGCGGGGCCGACGCTGGCGCAAAGCCCGCTGTCGAAGCTGAACGCGCGCGAAATGGAGATCCTGCGGCTGCTCAGCGCCGGCAAGAGCCTGTCCGAGATAGCCTGGCTGGTGCAATCGTCCTACAAGACGGTGGCCAATACCTCGTCCATCATGCGCCAGAAGCTCGGGGTGAAAACCTCGGTCGAGCTGGTGCGGCTGGCGATCGACAGCGGCGTCGCCTGACGACGCCACAAAATTCGGTCACACAAGCGTTGCAATGTTGGTGTGGTGAGATGCCACGGAGCTCTAGGGCATGACGATCCAGACTGTCTCGACGAATAAATCCTATGGCGGCGTGCAGGGCGTCTATCGCCATGCAAGCCAGGCGACCGGAACCGACATGGTGTTCTCGGTCTACGTTCCGCCGCACGCGAACGACGCCAGGCTGCCCGTGGTCTGGTACCTCTCCGGGCTCACCTGCACGCATGCCAATGTCACGGAGAAGGGCGAATTCCGCAAAGCCTGCGCCGAGCTCGGCCTGATCTTCGTCGCGCCCGACACCTCACCGCGCGGGCCGGACGTGCCGGGTGACGCCAACAACGCCTATGATTTCGGCTTAGGGGCCGGCTTCTATGTCGACGCGACGCAAGAACCGTTCGCGCGCAACTATCGGATGTGGAGCTACGTCACCGACGAGCTGCCCAAGCTGGTCGCCGAGAACTTTCCAGTCGACGCCAAGCGGCAATCGGTGATGGGACACTCGATGGGCGGCCACGGTGCGCTGACGGTGGCGCTGCGCAACCCGCACCGGTTTCGCGCTGCGAGCGCGTTTGCGCCGATCGTGGCGCCCTCGCAGGTGCCCTGGGGCATCAAGGCCCTGACCGGCTATCTCGGACCGAACAAAGATGCCTGGCGCAACCACGATACGGTGGCGCTGATCGAGGACGGTGCGAAATTTTCGGGCTTCCTGGTCGACTATGGCGATGCCGACAATTTCTTGAAGGAGCAGCTCAAGCCGGAGCTGCTGCAGGAGGCCTGCACCAAGACCAACATCCCGCTGACGCTGCGGCGGCAGGCGGGATACGACCACAGTTATTATTTCATCTCGACATTCATGAGCGACCACTTGCACTGGCATGCGGCAAGATTGACGGCGTGATCTTACGTCTCCCTCGCCCCGCTTGCGGGGAGAGGGTCGGGGTGAGGGGGACTCTCCACGCGGTCGGTCGCAGTTGGACTCGCGGAGACTCCCCCTCACCCGGAATTTGCTCCCGCAAATTCCGGCCTCTCCCCGCAAGCGGGGAGAGGCGAAGACCTCACGGTTTTCCGTAGTTCGGCGCCAGCAGGCGGTTGCGGATCAGATAGCTCATCGTGCGAGTCCAGGATTCGTCGCTGTTGCCGCGCATGTCGGCGCTGGCGACGGTGATCATGTTGCCGGTCTTCACGTCGCGCAAATAGATGTTGAGATTGATGATCAGGTTCGAGACCTTCTGTACCAGGCCGGTAATCTCGAGCTCGGCGCCCAATTGTCCGGCGAGTTTGAGGTCGCAGCCGCCGCAGGCCTGTAAGTTTGCGTGACTGGCGGCGTCCCTGACCGGCGCGATATCGAGCACCTGGAACTTGCCTGACTCTGCCAGTTCCTTGCGCAGCTGCTCGCTAATGCGCTCGAGCCGCGCCTCCTCGGGCCTCGACCCATAGAACTCGCCGGGCAGGCTGGTGTCGATCAGCTCGAAATCGAACACTGCGAGTTTCGGCGGATCGGCAAGAGCGACTGAACCCGTCAACAACAAGGCGGCGGGACAGATCAGCGCTCGCAGGATCGTGATTCCCGGCCTCGCGCGCGTGAGGACGAAATGCGGGGTTGCATGCCCTGACAAATTGGTCATGCTTGAAGCAGAAACAATTCTCCAGCGGCGGTCAAGCCGGGGAGAACGCCTGGAGGAAACATGATCCGATGGCTGGTCGGCCTGATCGGCTGGAGTCTTGCCGCAACGAGCGCACTCGCGGCCGACCCCGTCACGATCGGCGTCGGCTATCTCGGCGTCGCCGGCACCAGAGCGACTCTGTCGCTGGTCGAGCAGCCCGCGGAGAATGACGGCGTCGCGGGCGCGCGCCTCGCCATCGAAGACAACAACACCACGGGCAAATTCCTCAACCAACGCTTCACGCTGGAGGAGCGCCGCGTCAAGGAGGGCGAGGACGTCGTGCAGGCGGCGACCGACCTCGCCGCACGCAACGGCTTCATCGTCACCGACCTGCCGGCGGACGCGCTGTTGAAAGTCTCGGACGTCTTGCGCGAGCGCGGCACGCTGCTGTTCAATGCGGGGGCGATCGACGAACGGCTGCGCGAGGCCGATTGCCGCGCCAATGTGATCCACACCGCGCCGACGCGCGCGATGCTGGCGGACGCGCTCGGCCAATATCTCGTTTGGAAAAAGTGGTCGCGCTGGCTGCTCGTGGTCGGCTCGCATGACGAGGACAAGCTGTTTGCGGACGCGCTCCGGCGCACCGCCACGCGGTTCGGCGCCAAGATCGTGCAGGAGCGCACCTTCGAGGACAAGGGCGGCGCACGCCGCACCGATAGCGGCGTCACGCTGATCCAGCGGCAGATGCCGGTGTTCACACAACAGGCGCCGGCCTATGACGTGCTGGTCGCTGCCGACGAGAGTGAGGTGTTCGGCGCCTATCTACCCTATCGCACCTGGGATCCGCGGCCCGTCGCGGGCTCCGCCGGCCTCGTGCCACGCAGCTGGGACGCGGCGCAAGACCAGTGGGGCGCGATCCAGATGCAGAACCGCTTCTTCAAGCTGAATTCGCGGCGCATGACCGCGCTCGACATGCAGGCCTGGACCGCGGTGCGCATGATCGGCGAGGCTACCTCGCGCACCAATTCCGGGGACGTCAAGAAGGTCACCGACTTCATCAAGGGCCCGGATTTCTCGGTCGCCGCGTTCAAAGGCACGCGGCTGACCCTGCGCGACTGGAACCTGCAGCTGCGCCAGCCGATCCTGCTGGTCGACGGCCGCATGGTGGTGTCGGTGTCGCCGCAGGAGGGCTTCCTGCACCAGGTCTCCGAGCTCGATACGCTCGGATACGATCGCCCGGAGAGCAAATGCAAATTGAAGTGAGGACGCAGATGTCGCGCATATGGCGTGTTGGGCTTCTCTCCGGACTGGCGCTCGTCGCGGCGCCCGCGCATGCGTTCATCGCCTACGTCTCGAACGAAAAGAGCAACACGATCTCGGTGATCGACACCGACACCTGGACCGTGACGAAAACCATCAAGGTCGGGCAACGCCCGCGCGGCATCGATTTCACGCGCGACGGCAAGTTCGTGATGGTCGCGGTCGGCGACGACGACACCATCCAGGTGATCGACGCCAAGACGCAAAGCGTGGTGGACAGTCTGCCCTCGGGGCCCGACCCCGAGCTGTTCGCGCAGGATGCCGCCGGCAAGACCCTCTATGTCGCCAACGAGAACGACAACACGGTCACCGTGATCGACCTCGCGAAGCGCGCACGCCTCGGCGACATCCAGGTCGGCGTCGAACCCGAGGGCATGACCATCAGCCCTGACGGCAAGACGCTGATCAACACGTCCGAAACCACCAACATGGCGCATTTCATCGACACCGCCTCGCGCCAGATCGTCGCCAACGTGCTGGTGGATGCCCGGCCGCGCTTTGCCGAGTTCAGGCATGACAGCTCGGAAGTGTGGGTATCCTCCGAGATCGGCGGGACGGTGTCGATCATCGATCCCGGGAAGCACGAGGTGATCGGCAAGGTCACGTTTGAGATTCCGGGCTTGCGGAAAGAGGCGATCCAGCCGGTCGGCATCGGCATGACCAGGGACGACAAGACCGCCTTCGTTGCGCTCGGTCCCGCCAACCGCATCGCCGTGGTCGATGTCGCCTCGCGCAAGGTGACGAAATATCTGCTGGTGGGGCAGCGCGTCTGGCACATGGCGTTCACGCCGGACGAGAAATATCTGCTCACCACGAACGGCGTGTCGAACGATGTCTCCGTCATCGACGTTGCTGCGCAAAAGGTGATCAAGACCATCCAGGTGGGCGAACTGCCCTGGGGCATCACGATCGCGCCATGACCAGCCCTGCCCCCATCACCGAGCCACACGATGCCGCACCAGGGCCTGATCCCGCCGCCGTGCCGGCGCTGTCGATCGACGGCGTCAGCCATACCTATGGTCCGCGCCGCGCGTTGATAGACGTCTCTTTCAATGTGCAGCCCGCGAGCTTCACTGCGCTGCTTGGGCTCAACGGCGCCGGCAAGAGCACGCTGTTCTCGCTGATCACTCGGCTGTTCGGCATCCAGTCCGGCCGCGTCGGCATTTTCGGGCATGACGTCGGCAAGAATCCCGGCGAGGCGCTGCGGCTGCTCGGTGTCGTGTTCCAGCCGCGCACGCTCGATCTCGATCTGTCGCTGACGCAGAACCTGCTCTATCACGCCGCGCTGCACGGCATCGGCCGCCGCGAGGCCGCCGCGCGCAGCGCCGAGCTGCTCGAGCGCATCGGGCTCGAAGAGCGCGCCGGCAGCAAGGTGCGCGATCTCTCCGGTGGACAGATGCGGCGGCTGGAGATCGCCCGCGCGCTGCTGCATCGGCCACGTCTGCTCCTGCTGGACGAGCCGACCGTCGGCCTGGATGTCAAGGCGCGGGCCGACATCATCCGCCATGTTCGCCAGCTCGTGACGGAGCAAGGCATCGGCGTGCTCTGGGCCACGCATCTGTTCGACGAGATCATGCCCGGTGACGATCTCGTCGTGCTGCACCAGGGCAAGGTGCTGGCGCGGGGGCCGATGAGCCGCGTCATCGCGGAAGCCGGCGCGCAGGACGTCAACACCGCCTTCATGCGCCTCACCGGCGCGCAGACCATGCCGGGAGGCGGCGCATGAGCAGCATCGCCACGCGCGAGACGCCGCGCGGCTTCTCGGTCCAGGAGTACCTGACCTGCCTCACCGGCATCGTCTGGCGCGAGGGGCTGCGCTTCCTGCATCAGCGCGAGCGCTTCGTCTCGGCGCTGGTGCGCCCGCTGGTGTGGCTGTTCATCTTCGCCGCCGGCTTCCGCCAGGTGCTAGGCATCTCCATCATCCCGCCTTACGAGACCTACATTCTCTACGAGGTCTATATCGCGCCCGGACTGATGGCGATGATCCAGCTCTTCAATGGCATGCAGTCCTCGCTCTCGATGGTCTATGACCGCGAGATGGGCAACATGCGCACGCTGCTTGTGAGCCCGCTGCCGCGCGGGTTTCTCTTGTTCTGCAAGCTGCTCGCGGGCACCGCGGTGTCGCTGCTCCAGGTCTATGCGTTCCTGCTGATCGCCTGGTTCTGGGACATCACCCCGCCGCCCTCGGGCTATTTCACCGTGCTGCCGGCGCTGATTCTGTCCGGGCTGATGCTGGGCTCGCTCGGCATGCTGATCTCCTCGGGCATCAAGCAGCTGGAGAACTTCGCCGGCGTGATGAATTTCGTCATCTTCCCGATGTTCTTCGCCTCCTCCGCACTCTACCCGCTCTGGCGGGTGCAGGAGGGCAGCCCTTATCTATATTATCTCTGCGAAGCCAATCCATTCACCCATGCGGTCGAGCTGATCCGTTTCGCGCTGTACGGGCAGATCAACTGGGTCTCGCTGGCGGTGGTCGCCGCTTGCACAATCGTCTTCATGATCGGAGCGATTTTGGCCTATGATCCCTCGCGCGGGCTGGCGCGACGCGGGCCTGCGGGAGGCGAAGGATGAAGGTCAGGCTCTTGGCTGCCATGGTCGTCGCGCTGTCCGGCACAGCCGCGCGCGCGGCCGATCCGCGCTACCCGGACTGGCCCTGCACCCAGGCCAAGGTGCCGGAGATCTCGCTGGCCGCCGTGTGGGCCGGTCCGCCGCTCGACGATGTCCAGAACAAATGGAAGGACGACGCCAAGATCAGCGCGCTGGTCGCAAAGCTGTCCGCGCGCAAGACGCCGCTGGACGAGGCCGAGAAGTCCGTGAAGGAATTTCTGGCCTCCTCTGCCGACAAGACCGCGAACGCAAAGCTCCTGTTCGCCGGCCTGTTCGACACGCTCAATGCCCAACGCTTCCAGGTCATGAACGGGCTCGAACGCGTCAGTCGCAAGCAGCGCGAGGCCGCCGACAAGATCCGTGAGGAGACGCTTCAGCTCCACGCCCTGCAAGGGGCGACACCGCGCGATGAGGCCAAGGTCGAGGCACTCGGCAACGAACTGATCTGGAAGACCCGCATTTTCGAAGACCGCAACAAAGTCGTGCGCTTCGTTTGCGAGGTTCCAACCGCGATCGACCAGCGCCTGTTCGCGCTCGGGCGCGTGATCCAGCAGGAAATGGAATAGCGGCAGCTCCGCTGGCGGCTCGCGACGAGTTCCCGCGATTGCCACGGGATCGTTAACTGTTTTGCGGCGCTATCTGCCGGAACCAAATCGATCTAGGATGGCTTGTCGAAGTGAATTCCAGACGTCGGGAGGCCTCGATGGGAACCACAAGAATCATCTTCGCGAGCGCTGCGGCCCTCGGCATGCTCGCAACCAGCGCCCTTGCTGACGATATGACCGGGATGATCACGCGGATTGATCGACTCAACGGCACGATCTCGATCCAGCAGACCCAGAAGGGTACGGTCGGCACCAGCGCTGGCAGCGCCGGCGCACTCCAGCAGTACAAGGCAAAGGACGCTGCGATGCTGGACGCCGTACATGCCGGCGACAGGGTGACGTATTCGGCGACCGATAGCAACGGCACCGGCACGTTGACGAAGCTGCAGAAGCAGAAGTAGTCACTTCGCCTCTACCGCTTGTAGGCGAAGCTGCGCCCACATCGTCATTGCGGGCGGGAGGTTTACCCGTGCCCGATCACTACTGCTCCGGCCGCGGCTCCGGTTGTACCTCCTCCGTGGGAAGCTTCGCGCGCTCCCAGCCGTCGGTGCCGTCGGGGTACCAGGCAACGTTGGAGTAGCCGTAGGCCAGCGCACGCTTGGCGGCGTTCCAGGACATCCAGCAGTCGGCCAGACAATAGATCACCAGCAGTGCGGCCTTGTCGTCGCGCGACGCGCGCGCGAGGCCGTGCCGGAGATAGTCGTCCATCGCCGGCGGGAGCGTGCCGTAGCCGGTATCCGGCAGCCACAGGCTGCCCGGAATGTCCTTGCGCGGCGTATCGCGCCACACCGTGCCTGCGGGAAGGTTCTTCGGCTTCGGCGGACGGGGCAACACGTCGACGAACGCGCCGCTCTTCGCGCGCCAGATCGCCTCCGCCTCCTCGGTCGTGAGCACGCGTGCGCCGGCGAGCGTCGCCGGCACCGGCGCGCGATAATTGTCGGTACGATAGCCCTCCGGCTCGAACGGCTCCTGCTGCTGCGCCAACGCCGGTGCCGCGAGCAGGGCAACGATGATCGCAGCGGCAAACGGCGGTCTCATGGCGTCTTCTTGGCCGTCTCCGCGCCAAGCGGCCGGTCGCTCTCATCCAGCAGCGGGATGCCGAAGTCGAGCAGGATCCTGTTGATCTCGCCCTGGTTCTCCTGGATCAGCTTGTTGAGCTGCCGCTTCCAGTTCTGATCGGCGGGACGCACGCCCATGCCGATGCGATAGACCAGCTTCGGCCCGGTGGTTTCCTTGACCAACGGCGTGACATGGAGCGAAGGGCCGGCCTTCTTCGCATAGTAGCCGGCCATCGGTCCCCACAGCACGCCGGCATCGATCGTTCCGGCGACGAGGTCGTCGATCATGGCCTGCGCCGAATTGTCGAAGCGCGTGTCGATCATCAGCGGATAGGGCTTAGCGTCGGCCATCAAGCCGGCCAACGCCATGTTGGTCGCCGGCGGCGTGCCGGCGACGATGCCGACATGCTTGCCCTTCAGCTTGGGATGCTCGAGCGTATCGACATCCTCGAGCCCGCTGCCGGTCTTCGCGACCAGCGCATAGGTCGTGCGGTAATAAGGATTGGTGCCCTGCACGAGGTCGTCACCTTGCGGAAAGCCCATGATGACGTCGCAGCGATGCGCACCCAGCGTCATGCGCACGAAACCGGTGGCCTGCGGAAAGAAGACGTAGTCGAGCTTCTTCTGCAGCTTGTCCGCAAAAAACTCGGCGAGCTTGTTCTCAAACCCCTCGCCCTTCTCGTTGGAGAACGGCAGATTGCGCGGGTCCGCGCAGACGCGCAGCACCTTGGGATCGACCAGCTCGAACGAAAGATCGCCGGTCTCGCTGGTCTGCGCGATGGCGCCAGCGCCGAACGCACATGATGCGACCACGACCCACAGTAAAAACAACCAGCGACGATGTCGTCCGGCCTCCGTCATCGCGCTTCCTCCTCGTTCTGGTTGAATGTTATCCATGCAACGCATGACGCGCCATGTGTGCCAACCTTGTCTGGCTTTGCTTTGTTGCAGTGCAATGAGAGAAACCCTTTGAACTGAGGCAGAAAAGTGTCTCGCATCGGTCTATTGATCGCAGCCTTGTCCCTGCTTACAGCAACGCTAGCATGCGCGTGGGCAGCCGAATTGCCTGTGAGCGAAGTCGCACCGGGAATCTTCGTACACTCCGGGACTATCGCCCTGATGACCCGCGAGAACGAGGGCGGCATTGCCAATGTCGGCTTCATCGTCGGCGATGAGGCCGTGGCCGTCATCGACACCGGCGGCAGCCTGCGCGAAGGCGAGGCGTTGCTGGCCGCCGTGCGGGCCCGCACGCCCAAGCCGATCCGCTACGTTATCAACACCCATGGCCATCCCGATCATGTCTTCGGCAATGCCGCCTTTGTTGCGGAGAGAGTGAGCTTCGTCGGTCATAGCAGGCTGCCGCAGGCGCTCGCGACGCGCGGGCCATTCTATCTCGACAATTTCCGCCGCATCATGGGCAGCGAACTGATCGATCCCGTCAAGATCATCGCCCCTGCTCTGGTCGTGACCGACACGATGACGTTCGATCTCGGGTCGCGCCGCCTGAGCTTGCGCGCTTGGCCGACCGGACACAGCGACAGCGACCTGACCGTGTACGACGAGACGACCAGGACCCTGTTCGCTGGCGACCTCGTCTTTCTCCACCACATTCCGGTCATGGACGGCAGCATTCGCGGCTGGCTCGACACATTGAAGCGGCTCGAGGCAATCCCGGCGCTGCGGGTCATTCCCGGTCACGGCCCCGTGAGCGACTGGCCCGCCGCGCTGACCGATGAACGGCGCTACCTGTCAACGCTGCTGTCCGACATCCGCACGCTGAACAGGAACGGCGAGCCGATCCGCGCCGCCGCGGACAAGGCGGCCGCGTCGGAGCGGCCGCATTGGCAGCTGTTCGACGATTACAACGCCCGCAACGCAACCGCAGCATTCTCGGAAATTGAATGGGAGTAGCAGGCGCGCTACGCTGTATCCAACGACTGTTTCGTCCGCGCGGGATCATGACCATGACGGGATGCACACGCCGCCTCACTCTCACCGCGCTCCTGCTCGGCCTCGCCCTCGCGACGCCGGCGCAGGCTGAAGAAGCCTACGATCCTTGGCCCGGCCTGGTGCAGGACATCTTCAGCAACCGTCCGATGAACGACGGCAGCGCCGTCATCGGCATCGAGATGCCGTATCGCGCCGAGGACGCGGCCATCGTGCCGGTGACCTTGCGCAGCAAGCTGCCGCCCGGCGATGCGCGGCGCATCCGTTCGATCACGCTGGTGATCGATCGCAATCCCGCGCCGATGGCCGCGAAGTTCGAGCTCGGGCCGGAGGCCAATGTCACGGAGATCTCCACACGCGTGCGCGTCAACAATTACACCGATGTCCACGCGGTCGCCGAGCTCAGCGATGGCCAGCTCTATGTCTCGAAAGTCTATGTGAAGGCCTCCGGCGGCTGCTCGGCGCCGGCAGGAAAGAACGTCGAGGAAGCCCGGAACCGGCTCGGCCAGATGCGCTACCGGCAGTTCGCACGCGAGGAGGCGCCGGCGAGCCGCGTCCGCGAGGCGCAGATCATGATCGGCCACCCCAACAATTCCGGGCTCCAGATGGACCAGGTCACGCAGCTCTATATTCCCGCCTTCTTCATCAACCAGCTCAAGCTGACGCAGGACGACAGCCCCGTGCTGTCGATGGAAGGCGGCATATCGATCTCGGAAGATCCCAATCTGCGCTTCACCTACGTGTCCAACGGGGCCAAGCGCTTTCGCGCCGAGGCGAAGGACACGGATGGGCACGTGTTCCGTAACGAGTGGGACGTGGAGAAGCCGGGGACTTGATGGTCACGCCGTCATTCCGGAGCGCGCAAAGCGCGAGTCCGGAATCTCGAGATTCCGGGTTCGGTCCTACGGGCAGCCCCGGAATGACGGTGCAAAATCAGAAACACCTCACCTCGGCTTCCGCCTGGGCCCGCCTCAAATCATTCACCGCCGAGTTCGCCTGCTCCGAGGTGCGGAACTGGACGCCGAGATTGCCGCGGACCTGAGACATGCTGAGCGCAGTCTCGGCGGTAACATAGCGCGCGTAGGGCACGATCGAAGCCACCACGTCGATCGAGCAGGAGCATTGCTCGATTGCAGCCCGTGTCTCGCCGTTGGCCTTCATGCAGCCATAAACGTACTCCGCGCGCGCCGAGGTGGGATAATCATTGGCCTCCTCGGCCCGCGCCGCGCACGCGGACGCAGCCAGCACCGCCAATGCGGCGACAATCGGTCGTAGCCGTCCGGCCAGATTCATGCGCGTCCTCCCGCTGGTTGCGACCGAGGCTATGCTATGCGTATTGTCCTGAAAAGCACTCTGTCAGAGGAAACGGCTCACAAGGCGATGAGAGCATTTGGCGTGACAAGGGCATTTGGTCGAACAGTAGCGCTCGCGGCGACGCTGGCGCTGACGCTAGCCGCGCCCGGCCGCGCCGCGGATACGATCCGCCTTGCGGTGCAGAAAACCGGAACATTCTCCTGGGAGCTGGCCGCGATCCGTGCGAGCGGTCTCGATAGGGAGGCCGGCCTGTCGCTCGAAGTCACCGAACTCGCGAGCACCGAGGCCGGCAAGATCGCGATGCGCGCCGGCAGCGCCGACATCATCCTGTCGGACTGGCTGTGGGTGTCGCGCGAACGCGCGCTCGGCGCCAAGCTCAGTTTCTATCCTTATTCCAGCGCGCTGGGCGCGGTGATGGTGCCGGCGGCTTCTCCAATCAAGACGCTCGCCGACCTCAGGGGCCGCAAGCTCGCCGTCGCCGGCGGGGCGATCGACAAGAGCTGGCTGCTGCTCCAGGCGCGGATGAAGCAGGACGGCATCGACCTGAAGTCGGAGGCAACCATCGTCTACGGTGCGCCGCCCCTGATCGCCGCCAAGGCGCTCGACGGCGAGATGGATGCAAGCCTCAATTTCTGGAATTTCTGCGCCCAGCTCGAGGCCAAGGGTTTTCGCCGCCTCGCCGGCATCGAGGACATCCTGCCGAAGCTCGGCGCCAAGGGCGCGGTCTCGGCCGTCGGCTATGTCTTCGACGAAAGCTGGGCGGCGAGCCATCGCGAGGCGATAGCGCGCTTCATCGCGATGACCCGCAAGGCCAAGCAGTTGCTCGTGACCTCGGACGCGGCCTGGGAGAAGATCGCGCCGCTCACTGGCACTACTGATCCGGCCATGCTCAAGACCTACCGCGACCGCTATCGCGATGGTATCCCGCGCCGAAGCATCGATGAAGAGGAAGAGGACGCACGCGTGCTCTACCGCGTGCTGGCCGAGATCGGCGGCCGCGATCTCGTTGGCCCGGCGGCCGAGCTCGATCCCGGCACCTTCTATCACGCAGTCCCCGGAGACTGAGTTGCTGCGTCTTCTCTCGTTCGCCCTGTTCCTCGCAATCTGGTGGATCGCCGCGTTGTTCGCCGGCGGCGCGAAGCTGCCCTCCCCGCCGGCCGTGCTCCAGGTGATGATCGCGGAAGCTTCGTCCGGGGCGCTGTTCCTGCATCTCGGCGCCACACTGGCACGCGTCACGCTCGCCTTCGTGCTGGCGATGTCGCTCGGCAGCGCGATCGGCTACCTGATGGGTCGGGTGAAGCTCGCCGACCGGCTCGGCGATCCCTGGCTGATCCTGCTGCTCAATCTCCCCGCATTGGTCGTGATCGTGCTGGCCTATATCTGGGCAGGGCTCACTGAAGCCGCCGCGATTGCGGCGATTGCCATCAACAAGCTGCCGACCGCAATCGTCACCTTGCGCGAGGGCGCCCGCGCGCTCGACCGCTCGCTCGACGAGATGGCGAGCGTGTTCGCGATGCCGCGCTGGCGCGCGTTCCGCCACGTCGTGCTGCCGCAGCTTGCGCCCTATATCGCGGCCTCGGCCCGCTCGGGACTATCGCTGGTGTGGAAGATCGTGCTGGTCGCCGAACTGCTGGGACGGCCCAACGGCGTCGGCTTCGAGATCGGCGTCGCCTTCCAGCTGTTCGACACGCCGCGGCTGCTGGCCTATTCCCTGACCTTCGCCGCCGTCGTGCTCGTCATCGAAACCGTGCTGGTGCAGCCGTTCGAAGCCCGCGCAAACAGGTGGCGACCCCGTGCGGCTTGAGGTCGAGATCAAAGGCAAGACCTTCAGAAGTGCCGCGGGCGGAATGCACGAGGTGCTGGCGCCGGTCCAATTCGCGCTTCAATCCGGCGAGGTCGGCGTGCTGATCGGACCGTCCGGCTGCGGCAAGAGCACGATGCTGCGCATCATCCTGGGATTGGACCATGACTTTGCAGGCCACGTCGCGCGACCGCCGGAGGCGCGGATTGGCATGGTGTTCCAGGAGCCGCGGCTGCTGCCGTGGCGCTCGGTCGAGCAGAATGTGCGGCTCGCTGCACCCGACATCACCGACGCCAGGCTGTCGGAGCTGTTCAAGATCCTGGAGCTGGACGCGCATCGCAGCCATTTCCCCGGCGAATTGTCGCTGGGCCTTGCCCGTCGCGTCGCGCTGGCCCGCGCCTTTGCCGTCGAGCCGGATATTTTGGTGCTCGACGAACCGCTGGCATCACTCGATGACGCTCTCGCTGGACGCCTGCGCGATGAGATTGCGACGCTCGTCGCGAGCCGGCCGGTGATGACGCTTTTGGTGACGCACAGCCTGGACGACGCAGTGCGGCTGGGCGATCGGCTGTTCTTCCTATCGCCCCGGCCAGCGCGGATCGTGGCGGAAGTGCCTATCGATGTCCCGCGTGACACACGCGGCGAGGCCGAGATTGCGGCGATCAAGGCCGGCCTCGCCCAACGAACTCAAGGCGACCGCGTCGAACGAGATATCTCATAGCCGGTCGCCTGGCGGACGTGCTAGAAAGGCCGGCGGCGGAGTTGATGATGACGCGGACGCTCGCCCTCTCAACGCTTGCAACGCTTGGTCTTGCACTCGTCACCATGACGGCGGACGCGCAGGACATGATGCGTGACGTCGACCTCACCTCCCCCGCGATGGTCTCGGCCGAAATGACCAGGCCAGAGGTCGAGGCGGTGCTGGCCAAAACCAGCGCTGCGCAACCCGCCGATTTCACCGGCAAACGCCTGTCGGGCCTCGATCTCTCGGGCCTGGACCTGTCCGACGCGGTTCTCCGCGCCGCGCGGCTCAACAGGACGATACTCCGAGACGCCAGGCTTGACCGTGCAATCCTCGATCAGGCGTGGCTGCTGGATGCGGATCTTACCGGCGCAAGCCTGAAGGGAGCCAATCTGTTCGCGTCGCAAATGGCCCGCGCACGTCTCGACGGCGCGAACCTGTCGGGAGCGCGCATCGCGGCCGATCTCACCGGCGCAAGCATGGTCGGCGCCTCGATCGCGGACGCGAAGCTTGGCGCCGATATGCGCAACCAGTCGATGGGGCTGATCCGCGCGGTGCTGCGATCCGCCAACCTGGAACGGCTGAACGCGCGCAACGCCGATTTGTCACGCGTCGACCTCGAATTCGCGGTCCTCAGGGGCGCCGACCTGAGCGGTGCATCGCTAAAGAACGCCCAACTCGGCGGAGCCGATCTGACCGGCGCCATCGTCTTCGACGCCGATTTCGACGGCGCCGATCTCGCCTCCGCCAAGCTGATCGCGCCGAACGGCCTTGACCGCGCCAAGAATTTCGACAAGGCAAGGAACCGCGAACGCCTGATCAGGGAATGACGGCGCGCCTTTGGGAGGACTTCTTGATGCGTTGGGTTCTGGCATTGATCGCGTCGCTGACGCTTGCCGGCGAGGCCGCCGCGCAGGCCAAGGGCAAGGGAATCCGGCTCTGGAATCTGACGACCGAAACCATCTCCGGCTTCCAGCTCGCTCCCGCTGGCAGGACCGATTGGGGTCCGAACCAATGCTTGAACGACAAGGACAAGGAGGTCGACCACGACGAGCGGCTGCGCATCAACGGCGTCGAGCCGGGCCATTACGACGCCAGGGTAAGCTATCCCAACGGCCGGCAGTGCATCGTCCGCAGCATCGAGATCAGGGCCGACGCGGTGTTCTCAATCGCCGACAAGGATTTGAAGGATTGCACCAAGTAGCGGCGCCGCTCACGCCTTGTCATGCGTGTGCGGATATTCGCAGCGCCACCGCACCGCGTGCCATTTCGGATGCTCGCCGACCCATTGCGCGATATAGGGCGGCGCGGCCATCACACATTGCCGCGGCGACCCGAAATAGTTGAACACCAGGTGCTGCTCCTCGCAGGTCGCCGGCGAGAGCACCGCACACACAGTCACCACCAGGTCAATCGGGTTCATGCCGGGATCCTCTCGCAAGGGGCAATGGAGGTTAGCACGAAAGATTACGTGCCAAGGAGGGGGAAGTTTCAAGCGGTTGAGGAATGCAGTGGGAACTATCTCACCTCCCCCTCGCTGTTGTGGCGAAGCAAAACGCCGAAGCCGCCACATCGTCATGGCCGGGACAAGTCAGGACACGCCCGGGGATCACGACCCGCAGCTAGAAGTTGATCCCGAACACCATCCGGGCCTGGTGCCGCTCGAAATTCACGAGGTCGAGATTGGCGCTCGATCCGACCGGACGTCCCCAAGCCTGCATGCTCCAGCTCAAGGTCAGCCGCGAGCGCTCGGACAGCTGGAAATAGGCGGTGGGGCCGACGAACAGGGCCTGGCCTGAAAACTCGCCAAGGCCGATCCCCTCATACTGCCGGAAATAGCGCAACTCCCCACCGAGCAGCACATTCGGCCGCACGCGCACCAGGCCGGCAAACGCCGCGCCGATCGTTGAGCTCTTCTCGGATACCCCTCCAACCTCGAAGCGCGCCCATTCCGGTTGATAGATCAGGTTGACGGCGCCGATGGCGAAGCTCGGGATGAGTTCGCGGTCGAGGGCCAGCGTGAACTCGGTGCCGTACATCCGCCCTTTCGCGCCGCTGGTCTCGTCGATGCGGTCGCCGTGCAGTTCGGCAGCGACGGTGAGGCCAAACGGCGCGCGGTTGCGATCCAGCAGCCGATAGCGCAGGTCGAGCGAGGCGCCCTGGAAGTTGAACTGGCGGCGGTCGTCGATTTCAGGGACGCCGGTGATGTCGTGCAAGCTGGCGGTGCCGCCGACCTCGACACGAAAATTCGGCAGCGGCACCACCTCGATCTCGACCTCGTGCTCGAGGGCGCGATAGGCCCCTCCGCCCTTGCCGAAGCGCCCCGTCGTCTGGGTCTGGAATTCGCGCTCGCCGGCATTGCCGACATCGGTGCCGATCATGAAGCCGAAAATGTGCTCGGTATCAAAACCTTCCTCCGCGCTGGTGCGCGCCGGTGCGAGCGCAATCGCGCACCCGATCACCATCCAAGACTTAAAGGCTCTGCCGCGCATCCCTTGTCCCGAAGGCGCGCGCCGCCGCGGATGCGGCGGCAGCGCTGACGAGCGTCAGCGTAACACACCGCCGCGGAGCGTGGTCGAGATTCTGATGGGAGAGGATTGAAGCCTGCACACGCGCAGCTCGGCGTCACTCGCGAAGCACGGAGGAAGCACGGAGCACGACGAGGCAAGGCCGAGGTCCGACACTGCCGCGGCTTCGATCGCATTCGCCATCGAAGCCGCCGCAGGTCGTCGATCTTACTTGCGCGAAGCGCAGGCGTACATGTTGATTTCCATGCCGACCGGCACTTCCACGATCTTCGGAGCTTTCCAAGCCATTCGGGTCTCCCAAGGTGTTGAGCGCGACATCGCGCGGCGCAAAACCTAGGGCTGCGTCAGGTGCAGTTCAAGCCTCGATTCGACTCCCGCGACCGTCAGCGTCGATTCTTCGCGGCTGCATTTCACTCTCGGACAAAGCCAGTTCCCTCTTGGTCAAACGAGACCTGGGAAACAGCAGCACCTTGTGCGATGCACCGCACTTCGAATCGACAACGGCGCCGTCCGCAGCCCTTCTCGGCCATTGCGGCGTTCGGCCTGGCACCTTCGGCACGCCGAGCCGCCGCCGGCTCACTCTGCATTTGCCGCTGCGCATCCTCGGAGGAAGCCGCGGTTTCGCCCACCAGCACGATTTATCGTGCTGGTGGGCGGATGTTGCGCGGGCCCCGAGCGTCAGGCCGGAATCATGGCAAACGCTGCCCTCGGCATGTCCGTTCCGATTGCGGCGCTCACCGCAACAATCGCAGCAGCGAGCGGCCGGCGCGCGAATTCAGCTCCTTCGCATCCAGCGTTCCATCCCTGTCGGGATTCGCAGCGTTGAAGCGCTGCTCGACCACGGACAGATATTCGTCGAGCGTAAGTGTCCCGTCGCGGTCGGGATCGGCGGCGGCGAGCTCCTTTGCCGTCAACCGCCCACGCAATTCGCGTGCATCAAGCGTGCCGTCGTGATCGGGATCGAGCTTTGTGAACAATGCGGCGGCCGCCTTCTTCACCTCGGCAAGATCGAGCGTGCCGTCATTGTCGGTGTCGAACAACTTGACCGCGTTGCCGGAGGCCGACCACGCCGGACCGGCTGGCAATGCAATCGTAAGCGCAAGAGCAATTGAACGACGCGAAATCATCTGGACCTCCCTGACGAAGAGCCCCGATCGGTGGGGACAGAAACGACATAAATCCACAAGCGAGCCTCGGTTCAAGTCTGGACCTGCAACTTGCGCGGGCCACAACCCGGGACAACCCGGCCATGCGCCCCGCGACCTGCGCCCGAGACTGCTTCGTGCCGCGGAATTTTATCAGCGTCTCCGCACAAGTAGGAGTTGCTTGCGTCAGGTTTCCGTCGGGTGACCGGCACCGCGTCCAACCATATCGGCACGACGCTCACGACTTTCGTATTGACGTGTTTTGCTTTCAGGCCGAGTGTTGCAGTCGCAGCGTCAAAAGGCGCGCATATTGGGAGGAACGGATGAAACGCTTTGCGATGGCCGCGAGCCTCGTCATGCTTGCGTCAACCTGTGCAAATGCACAAACCACCGATCAGCTGGTCAAGGGCGCGACCGACACGTCGAACGTTCTCAATTACGGAATGGGCTACAATCTCCAGCGCTTCTCGACGCTGAACCAGATCAACAAGGACACCGTCAAGAACCTCGTCCCGGTCTGGAATTACTCCTTCAACGACGATCGAAGCGAGGAATCGCAGCCGCTGGTGTACCAGGGCGTGATCTACGTGACCTCGCACAACGCGACCATGGCGGTCGACGCCAAGACCGGCAAGCAGATCTGGAAGACCAAGGTCGAATATCCCGCCGAGACGCCGCGCATCGTCTGCTGCGGCATCATCAATCGCGGCGCCGCGCTGTATGACGGCAAGGTATTCCGCACCACCCTCGACGCGAACGTGATCGCGCTCGATGCCAAGAACGGCAAGGAGCTGTGGCGGCAGAAGGCGGCCGACATCAAGGAAGGCTATTCGATGACGGTGGCGCCGCTGGTCGCGGACGGCGTCGTCATCACCGGCATCTCCGGCGCCGAATTCGGCACCCGCGGCTTCATCGACGGCTGGGATCCGGCGACGGGCAAGCATCTGTGGCGCACCCACTCGATCCCCTCGCCGGACGAGCCCGGCGGCGACACCTGGAAAGGCGACACCTGGAAACTCGGCGGCGGCTCGACCTGGATCACGGGTTCTTACGACCCCGAGCTGAACACGGTCTATTGGGGGATCGGCAATCCCGGACCGTTCAATTCGGCGGTCCGCCCCGGCGACAACCTCTACACTTGCTCCGTGCTGGCGATGGATCCCAAGACCGGCAAGATCAAGTGGCACTATCAGTTCTCGCCGAACAATCCGTTCGACTACGACGCCGTGGCCGAGATGGTCCTCGCCGACATGACGATCGAGGGCAAGCCGACCAAGGTGCTGATGGACGCCAACCGCAACGGCTTCTTCTACGTGCTCGACCGCACCAACGGAAAGCTACTCGCGGCCAATCCCTACGTGAAAGTCAACTGGGCGACCGGCATCGACATGAAGACGGGCCGACCGATCGAGACCGACGTTTCCAAGGACGCGCGCGAGGGCAAGAAGGTGACGGTCTATCCGTCCATCCTCGGCGGCAAGAACTGGGAGCCGATGTCGTTCAATCCGCAGACCGGATTGGCCTACGCCAACACGCTCAACTTCGGCGGCAAGTACAAGGCCGAGCCCGTCACCTTCAAGCAGGGTGAGTGGTATCTCGGCATGGACCTGACCGACCCCTGGGAGTTCGGCGATGGCCCGCGCGGTCACCTCAAGGCCATCGACCCCATGACCGGCAAGTCGAAGTGGGAAGCGCCGAGCGACATTCCGCGCTTCTCGGGCGTGCTGTCGACGGCCGGCGGCGTCGTGTTCTCGGGCGCACTGACCGGCGAGTTCGAGGCCTTCGACGCCGACACCGGCAAGAAGCTCTGGCAGTTCCAGACCGGGTCGGGCATCGAGGGACAGCCGGTGACCTGGCAGCAGGATGGCGTGCAGTACGTCGCGGTGACGAGCGGCTATGGCGGCGTCTACTCGTTGTTCTCCGGCGACGAGCGGCTTGCCAAGGTGCCGCCCGGCGGCTCGCTGTGGGTCTTTGCGGTCAAGCAATAGCCACGGCACGATGCTGAGAGAAGTATTGCACAGGACGGTGGCGACGATCGCCACCGTCGCGGTGCTGACGGTCGCGCTTGCGGCGACCGTTCGCGCCGCGGATGACGCAACCGGAAATCCCCTGCAGGCGCAGATCGACCACGGCAAGTCGACCTATGCCGAGAAATGCTCACACTGCCATGGCCCCAACCTGATGAACTCCGGCACCATCACGCCGGACCTGCGCGTCTTCCCGGACGACAGGACGCGCTTCGTCACCACGGTCAAGAACGGCAAGAACAACAGGATGCCGCCCTGGGGCGACATCCTCAGCGACGACCAGATTGGGGATCTCTGGGCCTTCATCTCCAGCCGGAGGAAGCCATGAGGGGCCGGCACATTGCGTGGAGCGTTGCGGCCTTTCTCTCCACGATGGCGTCGGTCGCTCTTGCGGCCGACGATCCCCTGAAGATCTGTCTCGACGAGGACCGGCCGCCGCTCTCGATGCACCACCGCGGCAAGCCGGATGCCGGCTTCGACGTGCTGCTGGCAAAGGCGATGGCGGAGCGGCTCGGACGGCCGCTGGCGATCCAGTGGTTCGAGAGCAGGCTGGACGAGGATTCGAGCCCGCAGCTCGAGGCCAACGCGCTGCTCTCGGATGGGCGCTGCTCGCTCGTCGGCGGCTACGCACTGACGCAGGATTCGCTCGTCGTGCCCGGGATGAAGACGGCGCGCTTGCCGGATTTCGCCGGGGCCACACGCGACGATCGGCGGCGCCGCGTCCCGCTCGGCGTGCTCGCGCCGAGCCGGCCTTACGTCTATTCGCCGATGACGGTGGTGCTCGGGCCGAAGGCCCGCGGCCGCACGATCGGCGACATCGGCGATCTCGCCGGCCTTCGTCTCGTCATCGAAAGCGGCTCGCTCGGCGACGCCATCCTGATGACCTTCGACAAGGGCCGACTGATCGACAGCATCACTCATCTCGTCCCCGGCCGCGACGATCTCCTGGGCTCGCTCCAGCGTGGCGACCATGACGCGACGCTGATCGATCTTGCGCGCTTCGACGCCCATCGCGCCGCGCACCCCGATACGTCGATTACAGCCTCCGGCTACTATTATCCGATCGGAGCCAATCGCGGCTATGTCGGGCTCGCCAGCGATGGCGCGCTGATCGAGACCGTCAACAAGGCGCTGGGCCAGCTTGCCGCCGAAGGCAAGATCGCCGAATTCGGCAGGCAGGCCGGCCTCACCTATCTGCCGCCACGCGAGCCCGCGATCCTGGGCGACGTCTGGACGAAAATCATTCAGCGGTGATGCGCCAATCTGTCTCGCCTGGCGGCCATGAAGGAGGTTCTCGCCACCTTCGTGCTCGAACCGGCAATTGGCTTCAAGGAAACCAATGCGCTGTACCAGCGTGAGCTGCCGATCTGGATCGAGAGCGCACGGTCGCTCGGCCTCGAGCCGGCCTGAACGTTAGGACAATTGTCATCGCGCTCAAGGTTGCGGTTTGAGCATGATCTCCGCGCAAACGCGTTCCGCGTTTGTCGCGAGGGAAAACCGCTGCGCGCCTTTCCGGATGATGCTTTGGGGACATTCGCTCGAAAACGTCTAGTGCTCGTTCGAACTCGCCGTGCCCTGCTGCGCCTTGTGGATCGAGGACGGCACCACGCCGAAATATTTCCGGAACACCCGGCTGAAATGCGATGAGCTGGAGAAACCCCAGGAGAACGCGACGTCGGTGATGGTCTTGCCGGCGTGGGCCTCGAGCTCCTGGCGGCAGTTCTGCAACCGCGCCTGCCAGATGTAGTCGCTCACCGTCGTGCCGCGCTCCGAGAACAGCATGTGAAGATATCGTTTGGAGCAGCCGAGCTCGGCCGAGATCTGGTCGATGCACAGATCCGGATCGCGCAAGTGCTCGCGGATGAAGAACTGCGCGCGCACATACATCGCTTCGGGCCCGACGCGATCGAACATCGTATCGGCCTCGCGCAGCGGCAACAGCAACAGATCGATCAGCGAATCGGCGACGCCGACCGCGCTGTTGGCCGACAGCTTTGCCGCCTCGTCGAAGGTCGCGTGGACGAAATCATGGGCGATCCGCCCCGTACCTGTCTTCGACGACAGCTTGCAGGCGGGCATCCGCTGGGACGGGAATCCCCGATCGCGCAGCAGAGCCTTCGGCACGATCACCACGTCGTGACGCGTGAACGCGGGGCTGATGATCGAATGCGGGCAAGAGACGTCGTAGGCGATGATGTCGCCGGGGTTGATTTCGATGTGGCGGCCTTCTTGTTCGAAATAGGACACCCCGTAGGTCTGGAAGTGGATCTTGATGTAGGGGTGTTCGTTGGCCTTGGCTCGCGCCAGCGTGTGCGCGATGCGATGCTGGCTCACCTCGATCTGGCAGAGCTTCAGGCGCGAGACGCTGGTGTAGTCGATGCGACCTTCGAGCGAGGACGCCTCCAGCGGATCGACGTCGAAATGCCCACACAGGCTCGTCAGCCCGTCGATCCAGCTCTGGATCTGCCGCTTCGGCGTCAATCCGGTCGTCGAGAGCGTGTGAATTGTGTCGGACATTAATCCAGCCACTGGTTTGATCGGGAGATTCGACGCGAATCGCGACCAGCGCTGCCGGAGCCCTCAGCCGTGATTGCGTGACGTTTACCTCGAAATCGAGCGATCTTGTGGAACAAGGCGCCATCGTTCCATTGCCACCCTTTGGGTACAATCCTCCGCCTTAGTTGCACGGCCGTCAAGGGGAACCTGAGCGCTGAGCTTCCGCACGGCGCAGCGCCGAAGCCGCTGAATTCGCTACTGCAAAATCAAAATCTTTACCCTCGTGCGCTGTCGAGCAAACTGGCTTCTCTCTTGGGCAAGTTTCCCGTTGCCGAAGTCGTTAGGGATTGCGGCAGGAACAACAAGGACGGGCCGCTCCTGCACGTGGACCCGTGGCCCTCATCAGGAGGAGGAAACAGCACAGCATCGTTTCTGGTCCCAATCGTGACCGCCCTGCACGAGCAGACGCCGGAGAGAAGCCCGGTGAATCGGTAATGCTTCGGAAACAATAAACGAGACCAACGGAGGAATGACTATGCGCAAGGTGCTACTGGCGACCTTTCTCGGCTCCGCGGCGGCTCTCGCCGTCGGGGGCGCCTCAGCCAATGACGAGCTGATCAAGATGTCGCAGAACCCGAAAGACTGGGTTATGCCGACCGGCGACTATGCCAATACCCGCTATTCCAAGCTCAACCAGATCAACGCGCAGAACGTGGGCAAGCTCCAGGTTGCCTGGACCTTCTCGACCGGCGTGCTGCGCGGCCATGAAGGCGGCCCGCTGATCATCGGCAACATCATGTACGTCCACACGCCGTTCCCGAACAAGGTCTATGCCATTGACCTTTCGCAGGAGAACAAGATCGTCTGGAAGTACGAGCCGAAGCAGGATCCGAACGTCATCCCGGTGATGTGCTGCGACACGGTCAACCGTGGCCTCGCCTACGGCGATGGCAAGATCTTCCTGCATCAGGCCGACACGACCCTGGTCGCGCTCGATGCCAAGACCGGTCAGGTTGCATGGTCCACCAAGAATGGCGATCCCAGCAAGGGCGAGACCGGCACGTCGGCGCCCATGGTCATCAAGGACAAGGTGCTGATCGGCATCTCCGGCGGTGAGTTCGGCGTCCAGGCTCATATGTCGGCCTACGACATCAAGACGGGCAAGCTGGCCTGGCGCGGATATTCGGAAGGGCCGGACAACCAGCTTCTGGTCGACGCCGAGAAGACCACCGCGCTCGGCAAGCCGATCGGCAAGGACTCCAGCCTCAAGACCTGGCAGGGTGATCAGTGGAAGATCGGCGGCGGCGCTACCTGGGGCTGGATCTCCTACGACCCAGAACTGAACCTCGTCTATTACGGATCGGGCAATCCCTCGACCTGGAATCCGAAGCAGCGTCCCGGCGACAACAAATGGTCGATGACGATCTGGGCGCGCAACCCGGACACCGGCGTCGCCAAGTGGGTCTATCAGATGACGCCCCACGACGAATGGGACTATGACGGCGTCAACGAGATGATCCTCTCGGATCAGTCGATCAACGGCCAGCCGCGCAAGCTGCTGACCCATTTCGACCGCAACGGTCTCGCCTACACCATGGACCGCGCCACCGGCGAACTGCTTGTTGCCGAGAAGTACGATCCGAAGGTGAACTGGACCTCCGGCGTCGACATGGACAAGAACTCGCCGACCTACGGCCGTCCGAAGGTGCTCGACGCAGCTTCGACCGACAAGGCGGGCGAGGACGTCAACGTGAAGGGCATCTGCCCGGCCGCGCTCGGCACCAAGGACGAGCAGCCGGCGGCCTACTCGCCGGACACGCAGCTGTTCTACGTTCCGACCAACCACGTCTGCATGGACTACGAGCCGTTCAAGGTGAGCTACACCGCGGGCCAGCCCTATGTGGGCGCGACGCTCTCGATGTATCCGCCCCCGGGTGAGAGCCACATGGGCAACTTCATCGCCTGGGACGGCAAGACCGGCAAGATCGTCTGGTCGAACAAGGAGCAGTTCTCGGTCTGGTCGGGTGCGCTCGCAACCGCCGGCGGCGTGGTGTTCTACGGCACGCTCGAAGGCTACCTGAAGGCGGTCGATGCCAAGTCCGGCAAGGAGCTCTACAAGTTCAAGACTCCCTCCGGCATCATCGGCAACGTCACCACCTATGAGAACGGCGGCAAGCAGTACGTCGCCGTGCTCTCCGGCGTTGGTGGCTGGGCCGGCATCGGTCTGGCGGCAGGTCTGACCGATCCGACGGCCGGCCTCGGCGCAGTCGGCGGCTACGCGGCCCTCAGCAACTACACGGCACTCGGCGGTACGCTGACCGTGTTCTCGCTGCCGAACTAGGCCTATCAGCATCGCTCCGGCGCGTGGATAACCTCCACGCGCCGGCTCGTCTCCCCCGGGCTCCTCGAGGAAAAATCTCTTGCGTAAAATCTGCTCTCTCATCGCTGCGATGGTCTTGGTTGCGTCCGGAGGAATTGCTGTTGCGGACGGCTCGGGCGATCCGACTGCCGTCAAGCAGAACGACACTGGTGAATGGCTCGATAAGGAAGGAAACCCGACCTACAAGATCACCGAAGGATCCGTGGACTGGTACACCTATTCGGGATACCGCCGCTATCACTCGGACTGCCATGTCTGTCATGGCCCGGACGGAATGGGTTCGACCTACGCGCCGGCGCTGAAGGATTCGCTCAAGACGATGAGCTACGCCGATTTTCTGGGCGTCGTCGCCTCGGGCCGCAAGAATGTCTCAACTGCCGCAGAGAACGTGATGCCGGCCTTCGGCGACAACCCGAACGTCGCCTGCTACATGGACGATCTCTACGTCTATCTGCGGGCCCGCTCCAACGAGGCCTGGGGCCGCGCCCGACCGAGCAAGCACGAGGACAAGAACGCCGCCTACACCAAAAACGAAGACTCGTGCATGGGCAAGAAGTGAACGTTTGGAAGCCCACCGATACTTAGTCCTGGGCGTCCTTTCGAAAATCTGAGGAGTTTTACGATGAAGACACGTGCCGCGGTCGCCTTCGAGGCGAAGAAGCCGCTCGAGATCGTCGAGGTCGATCTGGAAGGTCCGAAGGCCGGTGAAGTCCTGGTCGAGATCAAGGCCACGGGCATCTGCCATACCGACGCCTACACGCTCGACGGCTTCGACAGCGAGGGAATTTTCCCGTCGATCCTCGGACATGAGGGGGCGGGCATCGTCCGCGAGATCGGTCCGGGCGTGACCTCGGTGAAGCCGGGTGATCACGTCATCCCGCTCTACACGCCGGAATGCCGGCAGTGCAAAAGCTGCCTCAGCCAGAAGACCAATCTCTGCACCGCGATCCGCGCGACGCAGGGCAAGGGCGTAATGCCCGACGGTACCAGCCGTTTCTCCTACAAGGGCAAGCCGATCTACCACTACATGGGCTGCTCGACCTTCTCGAACTTCACCGTGCTGCCCGAGATCGCGGTTGCCAAGATCCGCGAGGACGCGCCGTTCGACAAGAGCTGCTACATCGGCTGCGGCGTCACCACAGGCGTCGGCGCCGTCGTCAACACCGCCAAGGTCGAGCCGGGCGCCAACGTGGTCGTATTCGGCCTCGGTGGCATCGGCCTCAACGTGATCCAGGGCGCCAGGATGGCCGGCGCCGACAAGATCATCGGCGTCGACATCAACGATTCCAAGGAGGAGTGGGGCAAGCGGTTCGGCATGACCCACTTCGTCAACCCGAAGAAGGTCACCGGCGACATCGTCCAGCACCTCGTCGGCCTCACCGACGGCGGTGCCGACTACACGTTCGACTGCACCGGCAACACCACTGTGATGCGCCAGGCGCTGGAAGCCTGCCATCGCGGCTGGGGCACCTCGATCATCATCGGCGTCGCCGAAGCCGGCAAGGAGATTTCCACCCGCCCGTTCCAGCTCGTCACCGGGCGCAACTGGCGCGGTACCGCCTTCGGCGGCGCGCGCGGCCGCACCGACGTGCCGAAGATCGTCGACTGGTACATGAACGGAAAGATCCAGATCGATCCGATGATCACCCATGTGCTCAAGCTCGAGGAGATCAACAAAGGTTTTGACCTCATGCACGAGGGCAAATCCATCCGTTCCGTCGTCGTGTTCTAGCTCACAGCCATCACACCAAGGAGGATCGACCCATGACTGTTGCACTCCATCCATCGATCGACAACGGCATCAAGCAGGGCAGCGGCACCTTCGCCGGCGGCACGCTGGTCTGCAAATGCAAGGACCATCCGGTCAAGGTCGGCATCAAGGGCGACGTCGCACACAACCACGCCTGTGGCTGCACCAAGTGCTGGAAGCCGCAGGGCGCGACCTTCTCCGTCGTCGCCGTGGTACCGCGCCAGAACGTCACCGTGCTGGAGAACGGCGACAAGCTGCAGATCGTCGACCCCTCCGCGGTGATCCAGCGCCACGCCTGCAAGGCCTGCGGCACCCACATGTACGGCCGCATCGAGAACAAGAACCATCCGTTCTACGGCCTCGACTTCATCCATCCCGAATTGTTCCAGGAGCAGGGCTCGCAGGCGCCGCAATTCGCCGCCTTCGTCTCCTCGGTGATCGAATCGGGGGTGAAGCCGGAGCAGATGGCCGGCATCCGTTCGCGGCTGAAGGAGATCGGGCTCGAGCCCTATGACTGCCTGTCGCCGGCACTGATGGACGCGATCGCGACCCATGTGGCGAAAGCCAAGGCCGCCTAGGAAGTCCCTGGCTGGGCCGCGAGCCTTGGGCCCAGACCTTCTTTCTTCGGCTCGCTGGCTGCCTATCGCCGCCGGCGAGCCGCACAGGTCCCGTTCCGGGACCCCCGCGGCGATGCCGCCGCTTCGGCACCGTATGTGAGGGCCACCAAATCCTCAGTCCTGGTCTCTGAATGACTGCGCAGGGGCCGTCCGCTTCCTGCTTGAAGTTCGCGGCACTTGCGTTTCTCCCTCCCTCGACTGAGGCCTCCTGCTTCGTCCGTGCAGTCTTCCTGGCGGACGAAGCTTTTCTGTTTGGGCCCCTTTCGCGCAGCACGCGGCGCGATGCCGCGCCCTGCTTTTGACAAACCATCGATGCAATCTTTTCCCGGTGAGAACACTCGGCTGTGAATGCCGAGCCGGAGCGGTCTCTGCTACGATCGCGCCGTCACGATGCCGCACGAAACACAATCAATTAAGAACAAAACGGGAGGTATCGAGCACATCCAGACATCGCCATTGGCGTTCCTGCTCCCCTTCGGGATTTGCCCGTGCGGGATAACGGCGGGACGTGGCGAAACGACGCAACAACCGTCGCCGACCGGCGGCGGCGGACTCTGAATTTGGCATGCTTATGAAGAGCGAGGGACGATCATGATCAAGGTGAAGATCAACGGCCAGGAACAGAGCTGGGACGGCGACCCGGATCTCCCGCTACTCTGGTTCCTGCGTGACGAGGCCGGGCTGACCGGCACCAAATACGGCTGCGGCCAGGCCCTGTGCGGTGCCTGCACCGTCATCGTCGACAAGGAAGCGGTTCGCGCCTGCATCACGTCGATCAACGACGTCGCCGGACGCGAGGTCACCACGATCGAGGGATTGCACCCCAACGGCGACCACCCGGTGCAGAAGGCCTGGCGCCAGGTCAACGTGCCCCAATGCGGCTTCTGCCAGGCCGGCCAAATCATGCAGGCGGCGGCCCTCCTGATGGACAACCCCAAGCCCTCGCACGACCAGATCCGCGAGGCGATGTCCGGCAACATCTGCCGCTGCGGCTGCTACCAGCGCATCGAGAACGCCGTCCATCTCGCATCGACGGGAGTGTGACATGAATTTCATCGACAATCCCCGCAGGCTTCGCGGTTTCGAGAAGCAGATCAGGGTCGAGAAGGTTTCGCGCCGCAGCATCCTGAAGGGGCTCGGCGTCACCGGTGGCTTCGTGCTCGCCGCCCCCGTGATGTCGCGCCAGGCGCTCGCCTATGAGACCGGCGCCGGCAAGATGCCGCACGGCGTCGTGGTCGATCCGCGCGTGTTCGTTTCGGTCGCGCCCGACGGCATCGTCACCATCGTTGGGCACCGTTCGGAAATGGGCACCGGCGTGCGCACCAGCCTGCCGCTGATCGTGGCCGAGGAGATGGAAGCCGACTGGTCCAGGGTCAAGGTGCAGCAGGCCCATGGCGATGAGGTCAAGTTCGGCAACCAGGACACCGACGGCTCGCGCAGCACGCGGCACTATCTGATGCCGATGCGCCAGATCGGCGCCTCCGCCCGCGCCATGCTGGAGCAGGCCGCGGCCAAACGCTGGGGCGTACCGGCGACCGAGGTCAAGGCGGTCAACCACGAGGTCGTCCACAGTGCCAGCGGCCGCAAGCTGGGCTTCGGCGAGCTCGCAGCAGACGCGGCCAAGGAATCCGTGCCTGCTATCGAAGGCCTCAAGCTGAAGGATCCCAAGGACTTCCGCTATCTCGGCAAGGGCGAGGTCAGCATCGTCGATCTCCACGACATCACCACCGGCAAGGCGCGTTACGGCGCGGACGTCCGCTTGCCCAACATGAAGTATGCGGTGATCGCGCGCCCGCCGGTGACGGGCGGCAAGCTGGTCTCGTTCGATCCCGATGCGGCGCTGAAGGTCCCGGGCGTCGAGAAGGTGATGCAGGTGCGCGGCTGGCCGTGGCCGTCGAAGTTCCAGCCGCTCGGCGGCGTCGCCGTGATCGCGCGCAACACCGGCGCGGCGATAAAGGGCCGCGACGCACTGAAGCTGGTCTGGGACGACGGCCCCAACGGCAAATACGACTCTGTCGCCTATCGCAAGGAGCTGGAGGAAGCCTCGCGCAAGCCCGGCCTCGTCCTGCGCAAGGAGGGCGATGCGGACGCTGCCCTGAAGGGCGCCGACAAGGTGATCGTCGGCGAGTACTACATCCCGCATCTCGCCCATGTCGCCATGGAGCCGCCGGTGGCTGTCGCAGACGTCAAGGGCGACAAGGCGGAGATCTGGGCGCCAGTGCAGAGCCCTGGCGGCACCCGCGAGGACGTCGCCAAGACGCTGGGCATCCCCGAAGGCAACGTCACCGTCAACGTGACGCTGCTCGGCGGCGGGTTCGGCCGCAAGTCGAAATGTGACTTTGCGCTCGAGGCCGCCTTGCTGTCGAAGGAGCTCGGCGCACCGGTGAAGGTGCAGTGGACGCGGGAAGACGACGTTCACAACGGATTCCTGCACACCGTCTCGGTCGAGCGGATCGAAGCCGGCCTCGACAAGAGCGGCAAGGTGATCGCCTGGCGCCACCGCAGCGTGGCTCCCAGCATCGCCTCGACCTTTGCCGCCGGCACGGTGCATCAGGCACCGTTCGAGATCGGCATGGGTCTCGTCGACATGCCCTTCGAGATCGCAAACATCTCCTGTGAGAATCCGGAAGCAGCCGCGCATACCCGCATCGGCTGGTTCCGCTCGGTCTCGAACATCCCGCGCGCCTTCGCGGTGCAATCGATGGTCGGCGAGATCGCGCAGGCGACCGGCCGCGACCAGAAAGACATGTTGCTCGAACTGATCGGCTCGCCCCGTATCGTCAAGCCCAACGTGAAGGACCTCTGGAACTATGGCGAGCCCCAGGACAGCTACCCGATCGACACCGCGCGCCTGCGCAAGGTGGTCGAACTGGTCGCCGAGAAGGGCGAGTGGGGACGCAAGGTGCCGAAGGGCCACGGTCTCGGCATCGCCGTGCACCGCAGCTTCGTCAGCTACATCGCGACCATCGTCGAGGTGGCCGTCGACGACAAGGGCAAGCTGACGGTGCCAAGGGTCGACACCGCAATCGACTGCGGCACCTACGTCAACCCCGAGCGCATCGCCTCACAGATCGAAGGTGCGGCGATCATGGGGCTCAGTCTCGCCAAATACGGCGAGATCACCTTCAAGGACGGCAAGGTGCAGCAGAAGAATTTTGACGACTTCCAGGTCGTCAGGATCGACGAATCTCCCGTGGTGACCAACGTCTACATCGTGCCGCCCGGACCCGACACGCCGCCGAGCGGCGTCGGCGAGCCCGGTGTTCCCCCGTTCGCGCCAGCCCTGATCAATGCAATCTTCGCGGCGACGGGAAAACGCATCCGCTCGCTTCCGATCGGCAAGCAATTGGAGGCGTGAGACGGAACTGAAGCGTGAGGCGGAACACTGGGCGCCTCACGCGGTTTCCATCGATCTGACAGGAGCAGATCGATGACCAACATCTCGAAGGCGCTCGCAGTGTCGCTGTCGGGCGCCTTTCTTTTGACGGCCGCAGGCGCGTTCGCCCAAAGCAACACCAGCCCGCCGACCACAGCCACGCGCCCCACAGCGCCGGACCAGAGTTCGCTGCCCAACGCCAACGCCCCGCCAGCCTCGACCACCCAGACCACGGGGCAGCACAATCCCGATCCCAAGATTCGTGAAATGAACCAGAAGGAAAAGGACAAGGTGGATCGTCAGGGGAAGTAGAGCCCTTGCGCACCTCACGCCGCGGCGGCCGGGCTTGTCTCGGCGACCCACGGCTTGTGACGCAGCAAGAAGAACGTGGATGCCCCGGACAAGCCCGGGCATGACGAGTACGTGGCACGCCGGCGATCCCGCTCCGCAGCAAAAAATGCGGCGGACGTACCCGTCCGCCGCATTCGCCACCCCCCGGCTGCTCAGCCTCTTTCGATCCGCCAGCGGAGCTATTTCTTCAGCGCGAACACCCAGACGACGCCGCCCTGCGGGACGTTGGCTTCGATACCGATATTGTTGGTCACCAGCGCATCCTGGATGCGCTGTGCGTCCACGCCCCATCCCGACTGGATCGCGATGTACTGAGTGCCGTCGATCTCGTAGGACACCGGCATGCCTACGATGCCCGAGTTGGTCTTCTGCTCCCACAGGAGTTCACCGGTCTTGGCATTGAAGGCGCGGAAGTTGCGATCATTGGTGCCGCCGACGAAGACGAGATCGCCCGCAGTTGCCGTCGCCGAGCCGAACAGCTGCGACTTCGGGAAGTTGTGCTGCCACACCTTCTTGCCGGTCGCGGGATCCCAGGCCTGGAGTTCGCCGAAGTGATCCGCGCCCGGCTTCGTCTTCAGGCCGATGTCCTCCGGCTTGGTGCCGAGCCAGAGCTCGCCAGGCTTGAGCGCGACCTTCTCGCCGGTGAAACCGCCGCAGAAATTCTCGTTGGCGGGCACGTAGACGAGGCCGGTCTTCTGGCTGTAGGCCGCCGACGGCCAATCCTTGCCGCCCCACAGCGACGGACAGAACTCGACGCGCTTGCCGATGACCGGCTTGTGCGCGGGATCCACGATCGGCTTGCCGCTCTCGGGTTCGATGCCCTTCCAGACGTCGGTGGAGACGAACGGCCAGCCGGCGACATAGTTGATCTTGGTCGGCGTGCGCTCGAGCACCCAGAAGATCGCGTCGCGTCCCGGATGGACCAGGCTCTTGATGTTGCGGCCGTCGCGTTGCAGATCGATCAGCATCGGCGCCTCGACCTCGTCCCAATCCCAGGAATCGTTCTGGTGATATTGGTGATAGGTCTTGATCTTGCCGGTGCTGGGATCGAGTGCGAGCACCGAGGACGTGTAGAGATTGTCGCCGGGATGGGTCTCGCCGGGCCACGGTGCGGCGTTCCCGACGCCCCAATAGATCGTCTTGGTCTCCTTGTCGTAGTTGCCGGTCATCCAGGCCGAGCCGCCGCCGTTCTTCCAGTCGTCGCCCTGCCAGGTCTCATGGCCTGGTTCGCCTTCGCCCGGAATGGTGAAGGTCCGCCACAGCTCCTTGCCGTCCTTGGCGTCATAGGCAGCGACGTAACCGCGCACGCCGAACTCGCCGCCGGAGCCGCCGACGATGACCTTGCCGTCGACGATCAGCGGCATCAGGGTCATGTACTGGCCCTTCCTGTAGTCCTGCACCTTGGTGTCCCACACCACCTTGCCGGTCTTGGCATCGAGAGCGACGACGTGGTCATCCGTGGTGGCGAGATAGAGCTTGTCCTCCCAGAGGCCGACGCCGCGGCTGGTCGGATGCAGCTGGAACAGATCGTCGGGAAGCTGCCGCTTGTAGCGCCAGTATTCGTCGCCGGTCTTGGCGTTCAGCGCGATCACCTGTCCCATCGGGGTCGCCACGAACATCACGCCGTTGTTGACGATCGGCGGTGCTTCATGGCCTTCGACCACGCCGGTTGCAAACGTCCAGACTGGCGTGAGATTCTTCACGTTCGAGGTGTTGATCTGGTCGAGCGGGCTATAGCCCTGCCCGTCATAGGTGCGCCGGTAGAGCATCCAATTGCTCGGCTCCGGATTTTCCAGCCGCTGCGCGGTGACCGGAGAATAATTCTCGATCGGACCCGACACTGCGGCGGTCGAGGCGAGGCAGGTGAAGGCGACGAAGCCGGACAGTAACCATTGCTTCCTGGTCATGGAAGATTTCATGGACGTTTCCCCTTTTTCATCCGTTTGAATTCTTGTTGTGAATTCTTGTCGTTCGTCCCGTCGTCCGCCCGTCGGCGGAGGCGGCCTCTCGTGCGCGGGCCCAACCCGCAACGCCCATCATCCTGGTTGCGCGCCACCTACCTTTCCGATGAAATTGCCGGCGACGCTGAGCGATCCGTCAGCCAGCGCGAGCGGCAACGCCGCGAGCCGTCGTGGTGCCGGTCCGAACACGACCTGCGCGCCCGCGCGAGGGTCGTATTCGGAGTTGTGGCACATGCACTTGAACACCTCCTTGTCGCCGACATCGCTCTTGACCCAGGCGGTGACGGGACAGCCGGCATGAGCGCAGATCGCCGAATAGGCGATGATGCCGTCCACGGCGCGCGCGCGGGTCTTCTCGTCGAGCTCGGCTGGATCTAGCCTGATGACCAGGATCTCGTTCAGCCGCGAAGCGCTGCGCACCACCGATGTCTGAGGATCCTTCGGCCAGGCATGGACCGGCGGTCCGCCGACATGCAGATCGGCCGCGGTAATGAGCTTTCCTTCCTGGTCACCTTCGGAGAAGACGAGCAGATCGCCTTTCTGCGGCCGTTCGTCCGAGCCGGGCGGATCCTCGCCTGCGCGCGCCGACCGGGAACAGCCGAGGCACGCGGTGGTCGCAAGCGCGCCGAGCAGCAGCGTCCGCCGTGTCTGCTCGGTGCCCGCGTCGGCTTCAGCTTCCGCAATGTCGGATGGTGAGGAATTGACGTTGAACGGTGCACTCGACATGCACGATAGCAGGCGCCGGAACTCTGCCGAAAACAAGGCGAAGAATTGGCGCCGCAGTGCATCAATATGGCTTTGCTCGCGATGATTGAATTATACTGAACGCGTTCAGGCGCGTTTTCGCGAATTCTACATCGCATCGCGCGAACAGCATGATGATCTTGCAGATCAGACCGATGATGTTGGAATTGGTGCAGCGCGCCATCGCGCGATGCGAGCTGCGCGTTTCTCGGGCAGGTATTTTGTATTCACGGCCTGAGCACGTGACGCGGCGATGCGATACGACCCGCAATAGTTGCCGATGCCATCTCGAAACTGTCGGCGATGCGACGCGCCTTGTCGATGAAGAGCGCCGCCGCCGCCGGCGGGCAGACCTCGCGCGCGGTCTGCTCGAACAAGTCGAGCCAACGGTCGAAATGATCGCCGACCAGGCTCAGCGGCAGATGCGCCCGCATCGGCGAGCCATGATAGCGGCCGCTCATCAGCACCACCGAGGACCAGAAATCCCTGAGCCTGGCGAGGTGCTCGTCCCAGTTCCGGACGATCGCAAAAACCGGACCAAGCAGCGCGTCCTCGCGCACGCGTCCGTAGAAGCGGGTGACGAGCTCCCCGATCATCTCCTCGGTAATCCCGGTGCGCTCGATCGCATCCTGGGTCAACAGGTTCCGTCGCGCGGCCGCAGCTTCCCGCTCGGCCTTCAGTCGATCCGACATGTCCCTTGTTATCCGTTCTATGTTCCCGCACGCCGCCCGTTCGCCATTGTCGGGTCAATTGCGCGCGGCGTCTTTGTCGCAGCGCAAATTGCGGGATCTGGCGGCGGGCTCCGAGTGCCCCGCCGCCGATGCCTTCATCAGGCGCTATAGGTGTAGAAGCCCTGCCCGGTCTTGCGGCCGAGATGACCGGCATCGACCATCTCTTTCAGCAGCGGCGCTGGCCGGTATTTGGGATCGTTGAAGCCTTTGTAGAAGACCTCCATCACCGAAAGCATGGTGTCGAGCCCGACGAGATCGGCCAGCGCCAGCGGCCCGATCGGATGATTGCAGCCGAGCTTCATGCCGGCGTCGATCTCTTCCGCGGTCGCAATGCCCTCCTGGAGCGCGAAGATCGCCTCGTTGATCATCGGGCAAAGGATGCGGTTGACGGCGAAGCCCGGGCTGTTCTTCGCCGTGATCGCCACCTTGCCGACGCGCTTGGCGAAATCGAGTGCCTTGGCATGGGTGTCGTCCGAGGTCTGCAACCCGCGGATGAGCTCGAGCAGCGCCATCACGGGCACCGGGTTGAAGAAGTGCATGCCGATGAACCGATCGGGACGATCGGTCGCCGCAGCGAGCTTGGTGATCGAGATCGACGATGTGTTGGTCGCGACCAGCGTGCGCGGCGACAGCGTGGCGCAGAGATCCTTCAGGATCTTGACCTTGAGCTCCTCGTTCTCGGTCGCTGCCTCGATGACCAGATCGCAATCCGACAGCTTCGCCCGATCGGTCGTGCCGGTGATGCGCTTGAGCGTCGCCTCGCGGTCGGCCGCCGTCATCTTCTCCTTCTTGACCAGGCGCTCGAGGCTGCCGCCGACGGTCGAAAGGCCGCGGTTCACCGCCGCATCGGAGATATCGACCATCACGACCGAGAGTCCGGCCGCGGCGCAGACCTGCGCGATGCCGTTCCCCATGGTCCCTGCCCCGATGATGCCAACGGTTTGGATCATTGCGTCAAATCCTTCATCCTTGCGGGCTTGGCAGTATCGCTCCGGCCCGATCTGTTCCTGCATCGGGGTCTAGCACTGCCGAGCGGCGGGTGCGACCCGACTGTACCTCTCCTTAAAGCATCCACGGGGGGAATAAAGCCGTCCGCGACCGCGCCTGGGCGGGATTTGGGCTCTTCGTGCCAGAATTGGCCCTTATGGCCCAATGAAGGCCGAGGGACCGGAAGCCCGATTTCGTATGGACGAGAACCAACACCCCGATGCCACCTCTTGATTGTGGCGTCCGCAGCGGCCACAACCGATGCGATTGCCATCCCGGGATGTGCCCGTAGGACCGGCCTGCCGATGCAGGCTGGAGCTGTGACGAGCGGGCTGCTGAGGACGAAGGGGTTTCGCGATGGACGTGATCGGAATCACCGGCACTGAGCCGGCGCAACGGCGTCGGGCCGGATGAACGATTTCGCACGATCCATCGGTGCCGCGTTCGCGCTGATCGGCGAAGCCGACGCCGAGCTGCTGGGCATCGTTGCATTGTCGGTTCGGGTCAGCCTGACCGCCAGCATCGTCGCGCTCCTGGTCGGCGCACCGTTCGGGGCCCTGCTGGCGATCACCCGTTTCCGGGGGCGTCAGGTCATCATCATTCTGACCAATGCGCTGCTCGGCCTGCCGCCGGTCGTGGTCGGGCTCGCCCTCTATCTCCTGCTGTCGCGGTCTGGGCCGCTCGGGGCGGCGGGCTTGCTGTTCACGCCGGCCGCCATGGTGATCGCGCAGACGCTGCTGGCCACGCCGATCGTGGTGGCGCTGGTGCATCGGCCGGCGAGCCTGCTCTGGGCGGAATATGGCGACTTGGCGCGGATCGACGGACTGTCGGCCCTGCGCAGCATGGCGCTGCTGTTCGCGCTCGGCCGGACCTCGTTGCTGACGGCCTTTCTCGCGGCGTTCGGGCGCGCCATTGCGGAAGTCGGCGCCATCATCATCGTCGGCGGCAACATCCGCGGCTTCACCCGCACGATGACGACGGCGATCGCACTCGAGACCAGCAAAGGCGACCTGCCGCTGGCGCTGGGGCTCGGGCTGATCCTGCTCGCGCTCAGCGTGGCGGTTTCGACCGTCGCCTTCGTGCTAGTGGGACGCGTTGGGGAAAAATAGCTGCTCGCCGCCGACCTTGTACCCGGCGATCGCTTCCTGCCCCTTTGGCGAAACCAGCCAGTCGATGAAGGCCTGCCCGTCTTTCGCCTTGACGTTCGGATGCTTTGCAGGATTCACCAGCATGACGCCGTACTGGTTGAACAGCCGCTTGTCGCCCTCGGTCAGGATGGCGAGCTCGCCGCGATTCTTGAACGACAACCAGGTGCCGCGATCCGACAGAAGATAGGCGTTCGACGACGAGGCCATGTTCAGCGCCGGACCCATGCCCTGACCGATCTCCCGGTACCAATGGTCCTTGGCGGCACTGAGGTCGACGCCCGCCTCTTTCCATAGCCTCAGCTCGGCCGCGTGCGTGCCGGACTTGTCGCCGCGCGAGATGAACGGCGCCTTTGCCGCCGCGATCTTGCGCAGCGCATCCGCGACATCCTTGCCGCCGGCGATCTTCGCGGGATCGCTCTTCGGGCCGATGATGACGAAGTCGTTGTACATGACGTCGAAGCGCTTCACGCCCTGCCCTTCGGACATGAACTTGTCTTCGGCAGCACGGTCATGGACGAACACCACGTCGGCATCCCCACGCCGCCCGATATCCAGCGCCTGGCCGGTGCCGACGGCGACGACCTTGACGCTGATGCCCTCGTCCCTAGAGAACAGAGGCAGCAAATGGCCGAACAGCCCCGACTGTTCCGTCGACGTGGTCGAGGCGACGGTGATGGTGCGATCCTGTGCGAATGCGATGGTGGACCAGAGCAGAGCCGCTCCGATGGTGGCAAGCCTCCTCATGCGCCGTCTCCGACCAGATATTGACGGTCCTCAATAGCCGCTGACGACGACGACGGGAACCCCAACCTTGGATCGCAACGAGGGCTGATGCGCGCGGTGCACCTCGTCTGGCAGAAAAGCGCGCCGGCGCGGGCCAGGCGCGCCTGCAAACAAAAGTGAAAAAACAACCCCATGCACAGTAGCGATGGGGTTGAAAGGCTTGAGGATTTTCGGTCTTGCCGAAGACGCGTTTGCGACGTCGGGCAGAACAGGGGTATTATTGCAACATGCCGTCACGCGCATCCAACGGATCTGGCGTGGTTACTGCTCCACTAACTTTGACGACCTGACGTTGCACCGGAAACACACTGCGCAGCCCTTCCCAAATGCGCGGCAATGATCTGCATTGACCGGTCACCGGCAGCCACATACCCTAACAACCACGATCCGCTGTCGATGATGCTTGGCAAGCTGCCATCCGAGGCACAGCAGCAAGACAACAAGAGCTGTGTGCCATGCGCGAATGCATCGGGGCTGCAACGTCTTCACGGCAATCGAACGGCAATCAGGGCAGACATCCGCACCACCTTTCGTCCTTCACAGGCAAGCGTGCCGCGTTTCGCCTGCTGCTGATGGGCGTCTCGCTCGTCGCGCTCTCGGCGTTGGTGCCGCGATCGGCGGCGGCGCAGACCTGGACCGGTGCGACCAGCAACGACTGGACCGTAGGCTCGAACTGGTCCGGTGGAACGGCGCCGGCTGGCGGTGCGGTCACCATCAGCTCGGGGCCAGAGCCGGTCCTCGGCGTCAACGGTCCGGCGACCGCCACGACAGGCAGCTTCGCCATCGGCTCGACTGGTACGAACACGCTCACCATCCAGAACGGCAGCACGCTGACAAGCACAGGAACTGCGAATATCGGCACGACAACGGGCACCGCGACAGTCACGGTGACCGGGATCGGATCGCAGTGGATTGTTCCCGCCGTCCTTAACGTGGCGTCCAATACCAGCGTCGGGATACTCAACATCAATAATGGCGCGTCCGTTACCGCAAGCACACTCAGGGTAAGCCCCACGAGCGGAAGGGGCACGGTCAACATCAACAATGGCACACTGATTTCGGCGTCGATCAGTAACAGAGCCAACGCTCAGATGAATTTCGACAATGCCACCCTGGTTGCCTCCGGCGCCAGCGCGTCCTGGATCTCGGGCGTCGGAGTGTTCAACATTGCCTCGGGCGGGCTGACCATCAACACCGGCGGATTCAATGTGGGCGTCGCCTCGACCTCCGTATTCAGCGGCGTCGGCGGTTTGACCGTGAGCGGCGGGAGCATCTTCACGCTTACCGCGGCCAATACATATACCGGCCAAACCGTCATTCAGGGCGGCAGCACGCTGGCGCTGACAGGCGTCGGCGCGATTTCCGCATCAAGCGGCGTGATCGCCAACGGCACCTTCGATATCTCAGGCATCACCGCCACCAGCTCCAGCATCCAGAGTCTCGGCGGAAGCGGCACCGTCGCGATGGGCACGAAGGCGCTGACGCTGACCAATGCCAACGACACTTTCTTCGGGACGTTCCAGGGCGGCGCCGGACTGACACTTCTGAGCGGCATGGAGACGCTGGCCGGCAACAATGCCGCCTTCACCGGCCCCACCACGGTGCAGGGCGGCACGTTGGCCGTGAACGGCAGTCTCGGCGGTCCGCTCGGCGTCCTGCCGGGAGGCCGGCTGCAGGGCACTGGCACCGTCGGCACCACGACCAATGGCGGCGTGATCGCGCCCGGCAATTCCATCGGCACGTTGACGATCGCGGGCAATTACACCGGCAGTGGCGGCACGCTGGAGATCGAAAGTGTGCTCGCTGGCGATGCCTCGCCGACGGACCGTCTCGTCGTCACCGGCAACACGTCTGGCTCGACGACTGTGCGCGTGCTCAACCGCGGCGGCCTCGGCGCGCAGACCATCGAGGGCATTAAGATCGTTGACATCGCCGGCGCCTCGAACGGCACCTTCGCGCTGCAGGGCGACTACGTCATCGGCGGCCAGCAGGCCGTCGTCGGCGGTGCCTATGCCTATACGCTGCAGAAGAACGGGATCAGCACGCCGGCCGACGGCGACTGGTATCTCAGGTCGGTCCTGATCAACCCGCCGCCATCGGCACCTGCCGGGCCGCTCTACCAGGCCGGCGTCCCCTTGTACGAGAACTACGCGCAAGTGCTGCTCGGGATGAACCAGGCACCCAGCCTTCAGCAGCGCGTCGGCAATCGCTATTGGGGCGGCAGCGAGGCGATGGCGCGCGCCGGCGTCAATACCGCGCAGACTGCCGAGGGCTCATGGACGCAATCGGCCTTCTGGGGCCGGATCGAAGGCGGGCAGAGCGCGTTGCGGCCGTCCAACACCACGGGATCGACCTATGATTCCGACGAGATGAAGGTGCAGGCCGGGCTCGATGGCGTCGGGCTCGACAATACCCGCGGCCGGCTGATCGTCGGCCTCACGGCGCAATACGGCCTGACCACGGCCTTCGTCAATTCAGTGTTCGGCAACGGCCGCATCCGCGCGCAAGGAACCGGCGTCGGCGCGACTGCGACCTGGTACGGCCACGACGGCTTCTATGTCGACGGCCAGGCGCAGACCATGTTCTATCACAGCGACCTGTCATCCGTGCTGGCCGGCAGCGTGATCCATGGCAATGAAGGCTTCGGTTACGCATTCGGTGTCGAGGGCGGCAAACGGATCGCGATCGGCAATGGCTTCTGGCTGGCGCCGCAGGCGCAGCTTGCCTACTCGAAGGTCGGCTTCGATGCCTTCACCGACCGCTTCGGCGCACTGGTCTCACTCGGCAACGCCGACAGCCTGCTCGGCCGCCTCGGGCTGTCGCTCAATCATCAGCGCACCTGGAACGATGGTACGGGCATCGTCCGCTCCGACCTCTACGCCATCGGCAATCTGCACTACGAATTCCTTGAAGGCACCAGGATCGATGTCGCCGGCACTGGCTTCGCGAGCGGCCACGACCGCCTGTGGGGCAGCATCGGTGGCGGCGGCACCTATAGCTGGGCCAACGGCCGCTATGCCGTGTTCGGCGAGATCACCTATCGCGCGAGCGTTGATGATCCCGCTGATAATCACGGCTACAAGGGCACCGGCGGCTTCCGCATTGTGTGGTAAGCTTGCGCACATGATCTCGATCTGATTGCGCCGCCATGTGCGCGCTGGGCGCGTGGATGTTCTGCAATTGGTCCTCCCTACATTGACACGGGTGTGACGGCCGGGGCAGGTTTTGCCATTGCTGGCGAATCAGCGATTGCCCAACGCCGAGTACCACTTGGACAACTCCCAGTGCTTTCGAGACTGATATCGTTGCTGCGCCGCATCCCTGCGGTGAACTGGGCGCTTACCCGACTTCGGCCCTTGCCGCACAGCGGCAGCATTGACGTCGCGCCGATCGCCACAGACGCTTCGCCCGCCATCATCGATGATGTCGCGGCCACGGCTCAAGCTTCAATCGCCGCGATCAGCACCGACCCGGTGCGCGACGACGCTGACCTCGCCACCCAGGCTCCGGTCGCGGAGAACGATGCGCCTGTGAATGTCGTCGCAGAGAATCCGTCCGACGATAGCTGTATCAGCGACGACTCATCTCCGGAGAGGGCGACGGAAATCGAGGCGCCCGCAACGCCGCCGGTAGCCGAGGAGGTGTTGGCTTCGTCGGCCGACGCAGAGAACGAGCCAGTTGCGGACGCTGATCTCGCCATCATCGGCGATGCATCGCCCGCTGGCACGCCCGCGGAAATCGATTCAGTCGTCGCAGAAGAGGCTGCGGTTTCATCATCAGACGTCGCGACCGCTTCGACTGATGTCCCTGATGCCGTCATCGAGGCTGCCCCCTCGCTCAACCTTTCCGCCGAGGTCGAATCGGTCCCCGTCGAAGCAATCCCGGTCCTCCTCGGCGACGCCAATAGCGCCGCGGCTGATGTTTCTGAAGCCAGGGCCGACCCAGCGCTCATCGTCGAGATCGCACCGGCCCCTGCAAACGATGTTCAGCTCGTCACAGCCATTGCGACGGCGGCCAACGAGTCAGCCAGCGCCGTCACCGACATCGATCCGGCTCCGGCGCTCGAGTCTCCTGCTCCGGAGATCCGCAGCGCACCGAAACTGCGCGCGAGAGCTGCGGAGCCCGCCGATCGCGCCGCCCTGATCCGGCAGCGCTGGGCGGAGACCGGAATCAGGATGTGGAATCCGCGGCTTCACGGCTCCGGCGAGGCCGCGCTGAACATCCAGGGAAGCGTCGGGCTGCTGCCGCCGGCGCCCGGCGAGACGATGCCGCGCTACGACAAGCTGGAATTCAAGATGCTCGGCGGGCAGATCGTCTGCGAGGGCTTCATCGTCGAGGCGCCCGCGCAGGCGAGCCATCGCAGTTTCACCCGGCTCGCCGAGCCCGGGAGAATCGAGCGCGTTCGCGAACCGGCGCGTGAACGCCAGGCCGCTTTGGCCTGATCCTTTCTCCTGCGACCACCGCCACGATGTGCTAGGTTGAACTCCCGACACGGGAGGTCGCATATGCGCGCAAGGCCGTTGCTTCTGGTCGTGATCGCCTTCTCCATCTCACAGCCAGCGCTCGCCGCGAGCAAACGGCCACATCCTGCAGCCACGGCCGTTCCCGCCACCGATCCGGCTGCGCCCTACAAGGCCGATCGGCTCTCGTCCTCGCGCGGAGAGACCATCCTCGACACGCCCGGCCAGACCACGGTGCTAACGCGACAGGTGCTCGACGACATGAACGCAACCAGCCTGAGAGGCGCCATGCGCTCGACCGCCGGGGTGACGATCGGGCGCTGAGAGGTGCGGCAAGACGTTGCGCCGACCCGCATGGTTAGCAGAGCGTAGCGGCGGCCCTGCAGGACTTTGCAGCCGACGCGCCTCCTGACGCGTCCCCTGATCGTTAACGCCGCCTCACCAATGCAAGCGACCGGAAACATCTGCGATAGCGCGCAACCTGCGCTGGCTTCCGGTGCAGGATCGATCTAACGCGCCCTTTACCCCTGCCATGCAAGATCGGCCGCGTTTTCGGGGGAATCCGGGGCTCGTATTTCAATGCCTGTTGCCGATTTGAAGTCTCGCTTTGCCGCCGCAATGCAGCTGTTTCGCGTTCCGGCGGACAACCCGGACCTGACGCGCGCGCAGTTCGATGCCTTCTCGAAGCAGATCCCGCTGCTCTACTTCATCCTCATGAGCAATACGATCGCCGTCGCCTATACGTATGTGAACGTGGCGCCGGACTGGCTGACGATGATCGTGCCGAGCGTGCTGACCGTGCTCGCGGGCTTGCGGACCTTTTGGTGGCTGCGTCAGCGTCACCTCGTGCGCAGCGACGCCGACATCCTGCGCAATCTGCGCGCCACCAACTGGCTGACCCTGCCGATCGGCGCCGGTTTCACCGCCTGGTCCTTCGCGCTCTACCCCTACGGCGATCCGTTCGCCAAGAGCCAGGTCGCTTTCTACATGGCAGTCACCGTGATCGGCTGCATCTTTTCGCTGATGCATCTGCGCTCGGCAGCGCTGATCGTGACGCTGATCGTCGACGTGCCCTATGTGCTGTTCTTCTTCGCCACCGGCGAGCCGACGCTGAAGGCGATCGCCGTCAACAACCTGCTGGTTTCCGGCGCGATGGTGACGGTGCTGTTCATTTACTACCGCGACTTCGCCGATCTCGTCGTCAGCCGCAAATCGCTGCTGGCACAACAGGCGGCGACGCAGGCGCTCTCGGACGAGAACTTCCGCCTCGCCAATCTCGATTCCCTCACGGAGCTGCCGAACCGCCGCCGCTTCTTCGCCGAGCTGTCGAGCGCCTTCACCGATGCCGAGCGCAGGACCGTTCGCGTCGCGGTCGGCATCATCGACCTCGACGGCTTCAAGCCGATCAACGACAATTACGGCCACTCGGTCGGCGACCGCGTCCTGATCGAGGCGGGCCGCCGCATCCGCGAGGTCTGCGAGGGCTTCGGCCCGCAACGCGTGGAGTTCGCCCGGCTCGGCGGCGACGAATTCGGACTCGTCGTGTGCGGCGATCCCGATGATGCAGATCTGATGCGGCTCGGCGAACGCATCGCCAGCCACGTCAAGCTGCCCTACCAGCTCGACACCGCCCATACCGGATTGTCCTGCTCGATCGGCTTCGCATCGTTCCCGGACTCCGCGACGACGTCGGAAGCGCTCTATGAATGCGCCGATTACTCGCTCTACCACGCCAAGCGCCACCTGCGCGGCCGCACCGTGATCTTCTCGAGCGAGCTCGAGGCCGAGATCCGCAGCCGCGGCGTCATCGAGAATTTGCTGCGCACGGCAAATTTCAGCACCGAGATGGAGCTGGTGTTCCAGCCGATCGTCGACGCCATGAGCGAGCACACCGCCGGCTTCGAGGTCCTGGCGCGCTGGCACAGCTCTCGCCTCGGCCTGGTTTCACCGGCCGATTTCATTCCGGCCGCCGAGCGCATCGGCCTGATCAGGCCGTTGACGCAGGCGCTGCTGGTTCGCGCGCTCGCGACCGCCAGAACCTGGCCCGATCACATCCGCCTGTCGTTCAACCTCTCCGCCCACGACATCTGCGCGGCCGAGGGCATTCTGCCGCTGATCCCCATCATCGAGAAGAGCGGACTGCCGCCGCACCGGATCGATTTCGAGATCACCGAGACCGCCGTCACTTTCGACTTCATGCGCGCACAGCAGTCGATCGCGACGCTGAAGGCGATGGGTTGCGGCATTTCGCTGGACGATTTCGGCACCGGCTATTCCTCGCTGAGCCACGTGCATCGGTTGCCGCTCGACAAGATCAAGATCGACCGCAGCTTCGTCGCCGAGATCAACGAGAATCCGGTGAGCCACAAGATCATCAAATCGCTCACGGGCCTGTGCGACGACATGGAGATCGCCTGCGTCGTCGAGGGCGTCGAGACCCGCGCCCAGCTCGACAGCCTGCGCCGCCTGGGATGCGACTTCATCCAGGGCTATTATTTCGCAAAGCCCATGCCGGGCGATGCGATCGGCGACTATCTCGCCAGGGAAGGCCAGCGCCTCGAACAAGCCGGGGCCAGGGTCGTGGCGTGAGCCGCGACTACTTCGGCAGACTCGGCAGATCGAGCCCCTTGTCCCGGGCGCAGTCGATCGCGATGTCGTAACCCGCGTCGGCGTGACGCATGACGCCGCTCGCAGGGTCGTTCCACAGCACGCGCTCGATGCGCTTCGCCGCTTCCGGCGTGCCGTCGGCGACGATCACCATGCCGGCGTGCTGGGAATAGCCGATGCCGACGCCGCCGCCATGATGCAGCGACACCCAGGTCGCGCCGCTGGCGCAATTGAGCAGCGCGTTGAGCAGGGGCCAGTCGGACACGGCGTCCGAGCCGTCCTTCATCGCCTCGGTCTCGCGGTTGGGGCTGGCGACCGAACCGCTATCGAGATGATCGCGGCCGATCACGATCGGTGCTTTCAACTCTCCCCGTGCCACCATCTCGTTGAAGGCGAGGCCGAGGCGATGGCGATCACCGAGGCCGACCCAGCAGATCCGCGCCGGCAGGCCCTGGAACTTGATGCGCTCCTTCGCCATGTCGAGCCAATTGTGCAGATGCTTGTCGTCAGACATCAGCTCCTTCACCTTGGCATCGGTCTTGAAGATGTCCTCGGGATCGCCCGAGAGCGCGGCCCAGCGGAACGGCCCGATGCCGCGGCAGAACAGGGGGCGGATATAGGCGGGGACGAAGCCGGGGAAATCGAAGGCGTTGTTCAGGCCCATGTCCTGCGCCATCTGGCGAATGTTGTTGCCGTAGTCGAGCGTAGGAATGCCCTGCGCATGGAAATCCAGCATGGCCTGGACATGATCGACCATCGAAATCTTCGAGGCACGCTCGACCGCCTTCGGATCGGACGCGCGCCTGGCTTCCCAATCGGCGAGCGTCCACCCCTTCGGCAAGTACCCGTTGATCGGATCATGCGCGCTGGTCTGGTCGGTGACGATGTCGGGCTTGACGCCGCGGCGAACCAGCTCCGGGAAAATCTCTGCGGCATTGCCGAGCAGGCCGACCGAGACCGCCTTCTTCGTCTTCGCGGCCTCTGCCATGATCGCGAGCGCCTCGTCGAGCGTTGCGGCCTGGCGATCGAGATAGCCGGTGCGCAGGCGCATCTCGATGCGGCTCGGCTGGCATTCGACCGCGAGCATCGAAGCCCCGGCCATGGTCGCGGCCAGCGGCTGCGCGCCACCCATGCCGCCAAGGCCGGCGGTGAGGATCCATTTGCCCGCGAGGCTGCCGCCATAATGGCGACGGCCGACCTCGACGAAGGTCTCGTAGGTGCCCTGCACGATGCCCTGGCTGCCGATATAGATCCATGACCCCGCCGTCATCTGGCCGTACATCATCAGGCCCTGGCGATCGAGCTCGTTGAAATGATCGAGCGTCGCCCAGTGTGGCACGATGTTGGAGTTCGCGATCAGCACGCGCGGCGCATCGGCATGGGTGCGGAACACGCCGACCGGCTTGCCGGACTGAACCAGCAGCGTCTGGTCGCCTTCGAGCTTGCGCAAGGCCGCGACGATCCGGTCGAAGCTTTCCCAGTCGCGCGCGGCGCGGCCGATGCCGCCATAGACGACCAATTCGCTCGGACGCTCCGCGACATCCGGATCGAGATTGTTCATCAGCATGCGCAAGGGAGCTTCCGTCAGCCAGCTCCTGGAGCTGATATCGCTGCCGCGGGGCGCGCGGATGGTGCGGTCATTGTCCAGTCGGCGGTTCATGCGGAGCACCTCTTCAGTCGAGTCGCGGAAACGGATCGGTTGAAAGCGCGGCAGTCGCGACGCCCGGCAGCATGTCGGCCTCGATCAACGCAGCCGCCCTGGCGAGATCGCCGGCCATGTAGCGGTCGATACCGAGTGCCGGCACCTGCTCGCGCAGCGCCGCGATGACGGCAGCGAGTGGCCCGCTTGTCGCATGCGGCGCGCGCAGCGTGATGCCCTGGGCGGCGACCAGAAGCTCGATGCCGAGAATGGCGGCGAGATTGTCGGCCATGTCGGACAGGCGCCGCGCGGCATGCGCGGCCATCGAGACGTGATCTTCCTGATTGGCGCTGGTCGGGGTCGAGTCGATCGAGCAGGCAGCTGCGCGCTGCTTGTTCTCGGCATAGAGCGCGGCCGCCGTGACTTCGGCGATCATGAAGCCGGAATTGATGCCGGGATCGGGGGTGAGGAACGGCGGCAGGCCGAAATTCAGCGTGGGATCGACCAGCGTCGCAATGCGCCGCTCGCTGGTCGCGCCGATCTCCGACAGCGCCAGCGCGATTGTATCGGCGGCAAAGGCCACCGGCTCGGCGTGGAAATTGCCGCCGGAGACGATCTCACCGGTCTCGACCAGCACCAGCGGATTGTCGGTGACGGCGTTGGCCTCGACGATCAGGGTGCGCGCGGCCTGCGTGATCAGGTCGAGCGCAGCGCCCGCGACTTGCGGCTGGCAGCGCAGGCAATAGGGATCCTGCACGCGCTCGTCGCCTTCGAGGTGCGAGAGGCGGATGTCGCTGCCGTCCAGCAGCGCCGTCAACGTCGCAGCCGCGGCGATCTGCCCGGCATGGCCGCGCAACGCCTGGATCTCGGGGCGGAACGGCGCCGTCGAGGCCATCGCCGCGTCCACTGACAATGCGCCGGTGACAAGCGCGGCCCGCGTCAGGCGAAATGCGCGCAGCACGCCAGATATGGCGTAGGCGGTCGAGAATTGCGTGCCGTTGATCAGCGCAAGACCTTCCTTGGGCCCGAGGGTCAGCGGCGCAAGGCCGGCAGCTGCCAGCGCTTCAGCGCCGGACACGGTTTTCCCGTCCACGATCGCCTGGCCCTCGCCGATCATCACCGCGGTCATATGCGCGAGCGGCGCGAGATCACCGGAGGCGCCGACCGAGCCCTGCTGCGGCACCAGTGGATGGACGCCGCATGCCAACATTCCCTGCAGCTGCTCGATCACCACGGGGCGAACGCCGGAGGCGCCGCGGCCGAGCGAGATGATCTTCAGCGCCATCATCAGGCGGACGATCGATTCGGGTGTCGCCGGGCCGACGCCGCAGCAATGCGAGAGGATCAGGTTACGCTGGAGTCGCGCGGTCTGATCGGGCGGAATGCGCTTCGAGGCCAGCTTCCCAAAGCCGGTGTTGATGCCGTAGACGGGGACGTCGGCTCGCGCGGCCTTGGCGACGATCTCCGCAGCCGCCTCGACGCGCGGCCAACATGATGGATCGAGGATGACCGAAGCGCCCGCGAGCACCCGCGCGAGATGATCCAAGCTGACCGTCCCCGGCGTGACGACGATCGTTGCGTCCTGCTCCCTCATTGTCCCCTCCACACCCGGCGGTGCAGCGGATTGAAGCCGATGCGGTAGACGAGCTCGGCGGGCCGCTCGATGTCCCAGATCGCAAGGTCACACCATTTGCCTGCCTCCAGCGTACCGGCCTCGTCGAGGACGCCGAGCGCGCGCGCGCCTTCGCGGGTGACGCCGGCGAGGCATTCAGCCACAGTCATCCGGAACAGCGTAGCTCCCATGTTCATCGCGAGCAGTAGCGAGGTCAGCGGCGAGCTGCCGGGATTGCAGTCGGTCGCCAGCGCCATGGGAACGCCATGTTTGCGGAACGTCTCCACCGGCGGCTTCTGCGTCTCGCGAATGAAATAGAACGCACCCGGCAGCAGCACCGCAACCGTGCCGGCCTTCGCCATTGCCGCCGCGCCGGCCTCGTCCGTGTGCTCCAGATGATCGGCCGAGAGCGCCGAGAATTTCGCGGCCAGCGCGGCGCCGCCGAGATTCGAGAGCTGGTCGGCATGGAGCTTGACCGGCAGTCCAAGTCCCCTCGCCGTCTCGAACACGCGTGCGGTCTGCTCGGCCGAGAATGCGATGCCCTCCATGAAGGCGTCAACGGCATCGGCGAGGCCTGCCTTTGCAACCGCCGGCAACATCTCCTTGCAGACGAGATCGATGTAACGGTCCTTGTCGCCGTCCGCCTCCACCGGCAGCGCATGTGCGCCAAGAAAGGATGTGCGGATCGCAACCGGTCGTCGGCCTCCGAGGCTGCGCGCGGCTGCGAGCTGCCGCATCTCGGTAGCAGTGTCGAGGCCGTAGCCCGACTTGATCTCGACCGTGGTTGCGCCCTCGCCGATCAACGCATCCAGCCGCGGCAGCGCGCTTGCGACGAGATCGGCCTCGCTCGCCTTGCGCGTCGCGGCCACCGTAGAGACGATGCCGCCACCGGCGCGCGCGATCTCCTCATAGCTCGCGCCCTTCAGGCGCAGCTCGAATTCGTGCGCGCGGTTGCCACCGTAGACGAGATGGGTGTGGCAGTCGACGAGGCCGGGCGTGATCCAGCGGCCCTCGCAGTCGATCCGTTCGGCGGCATCGGCATCCGCCGGAAAATCGGTTTGCGCGCCGGCATAGACGATGCGACCGCCGCGCACGGCGATCACGCCCCGTTCGATCTCACCGAGATCGGGACGGTCGGCTCGTAGCGTGGCGAGCCGGGCATTGTGCCAGATCCGGTCGAAGCGCTCTGCCATGCAACGGCCCCTTCGTGGGATGCTTGACTTATATGTCTAGACATATAATCGTGGGACGGTTCTGTCCAGCCGGCGTGTAATCATGACCCGACTGCATTTCGCCTCCGCGCTCCTGCCCTCGGGCTGGGCCAATGACGTGCAGGTGGTGATCACCGCCGGCGCGATCGCGGAGGTGACGCCGGGCGTGGCCCCGGTCGCCGGCGACGAGCGCCACCAAGTCGCGCTTCCGGGACTTGCGAGCCTGCACAGCCACGCGTTCCAGCGCGGCATGGCGGGACTTGCGGAGTTGCGCGGCGACAGCACCGACACGTTCTGGACCTGGCGCGAGACGATGTACCGCTTCGCGCTGGCGATGACGCCCGACGACGTCGCCGCCGTCGCGGCGCTGCTTTATGTGGAAATGCTCGAGCGGGGCTTCACCCGCGTCGGCGAATTCCACTATCTCCATCACGATTGCGACGGCTCGCCCTATGCCGATCCTGCCGAGATGGCCGCACGCATTGCGCAGGCTGCCGAAGCATCGGGCATCGCCCTCACGCTGCTGCCGACTTTCTATGCGCATGGCTCGTTTGGGGGAGCAGCACCGCATGCCGGCCAGCGTCGCTTCATCTGCTCGGTCGATCAGTTCGCGGCATTGATGACTGCCTCACGCAAGGCGATCAGTGCATTGCCCGGCGCCAACGTCGGCATCGCGCCGCACAGCCTGCGCGCGGTGATGCCGGAGGAACTGGCGGCGATCATTCCGCTGGCCGAAGGCGGGCCGGTGCACATCCATGCTGCCGAGCAGGTGAAGGAAGTCGAGGATTGCCTCGCCTGGTCGAGCCGCCGTCCGGTGCAGTGGCTGCTGGAGCACGCGCCGGTCGATCAGCGCTGGTGCCTCATCCACGCGACCCACACGACGGATGAGGAGGTCGCCGCGTTCGCGAGGACTGGTGCAGTGGCGGGCCTGTGTCCCATCACGGAAGCGAGCCTCGGCGACGGCATCTTCCCGGCGCGCGAATTTCTTGCCGCCGGCGGTGAGTTCGGTGTGGGCACTGATTCCAACGTGCTGGTGGGCGTCGCCGACGAGCTCCGTCAGCTCGAATACGGCCAACGTCAGAAACATCGCGAGCGCAACGTGCTCTCCAGCGGCGCGGGCCGTTCGACCGGACGCACGCTGTTCGATCATGCGCTCGCGGGCGGTGCACAGGCGCTGGCGCAGTCGACAGTCGGCCTCACGCTTGGAGCGCGCGCCGACATCGTCACTCTCGACACTGCGCATCCGTCGCTGGCTGGACGTCGGGGAGATGCGGCCATCGACGGCTGGATCTTTGCGGCCGGCAGCGGCGCGATCGATTGCGTCTGGGCCGGCGGCGACAAGGTCGTCGAAGGGGGCCGGCACAGACTGCGTCAGTCATCGCGCGAGTGCTTCAATGCGTCGGTGCGGAGGCTCGTCGCATGAGCCTTGCCACCGATGCGGCCGACAAGCCGACGCTCTACAAGCGCATTCGCGCCGATATCGAGAAGCGCATCCTGACCGGGGAGTGGCCGCCCGGCCATCGCATTCCGTTCGAGCACGAACTGGTTGCGCGCTACGGCTGCTCGCGCATGACCGTGAACAAGGCGCTGTCGGAGCTGGCGCAGGCCGACCTGATCGAGCGGCGCCGCCGTGCCGGCTCGTTCGTGCGCCGGCCGCAGCATCAATCAGCGGTGCTCAAGATTGCCGACATTCGCGCCGAGATCAGCGCGCTCGGCCGCGCCTATGGCTACGAGCTGATCAGCCGCAAGCTGCGTGCGGCGACCACTGCCGATCGCGATCGTCTCGGCGTCAAGAAGGCCGGCAAGGTGGTCGCGATCACCTGCCGGCACAGCGCAGACAACGTGCCCTTCGCTGCGGAGGACAGGCTGATCGACCTGTCGTCCGTTCCGGATGCCGCGACCGCGGATTTTTCGCGCGAGCCGCCCGGTTCCTGGCTGCTTCACCATGTCCCATGGACCGAGGCCGAGCACACGATCAGCGCCATCGTCGCGGACGATCGCACCGCGGAGGCGCTCGACATCGCCGTCGGCGCGCCCTGCCTCGTCATCGACCGCTACACCTGGCGCAGCGCACGCACGATCACCGCCGTGCGCCTGCTTTATCCCGGTGATTCTCACCGCCTTGTCGCGCGATTCAAGGGAGGCTGAGAGATATGTCGGCACAAATCGTGCAACGCTTCGGGCAACGGTCCAGATGGGCCGACATGAAGAGATCAACACGGCGTCAATCCATCGATCGGTAAGAGGACGACAATCATGCGTAGCTCAAAAGTATTTGCGACAATCATTGCTCTCGCGGCCTCCACTCCGGCGCTCGCCGACGACGTCAAGGTCGGCATCGGCATCTCCGGATGGACCGGCTTCGCGCCGCTGACGCTGGCGAAGGAGGCGGGCATCTTCAAGAAGAACGGCCTCGACGTCACCATCAAGAAGATTCCGCAGAAGGACCGGCATCTCGCCATCGCGTCCGGAGACATCCAGTGCGCCGCGACCACGGTCGAGACCTGGATCTCCTGGAACGCCAACGGCGTTGCGACCAAGCAGATCTTCCAGCTCGACAAGAGCTATGGTGCCGACGGCATGGCCGTGCGCAACGACGTCGCCGCGATCAAGGATCTGAAGGGCAAGACCGTCGCCGCTTCCGCGCCCGGCACCTCGCCCTATTTCGCGCTGGCCTGGATGCTCAAGAAGAACGGCCTCACCGTGAAGGATGTCACCGTCGTCAACCTCGAGCCGGCCGCGGCCGCGCAGGCTTTCGTCGCCGGCCAGAACGATGCCGCGATGACCTATGAGCCATATCTGTCGACGGTGCGTACCGCGCCCGACAAGGGCAAGATCATCGCAACCACGCTCGACTACCCGATGGTGATGGACACTTTCGGCTGCACGCCGAAGTTCCTGACGGATAATTCCAAGGCCGCCAAGGCGCTCGCCGACAGCTATTTCGAGGCGCTCGACATGATCGCCAAGGACCAGGCCAAGGCCTACGAGATCATGGGTGCCGACGTGAAGCAGACCGGCGAGCAGTTCGGCAACTCGGCGAAATATCTGCGCTGGCAGGACAAGGCCGCGAACCAGAAGTTCTTCGCCGGCGACTTCCTGACCTTCAACAAGGACGCCGCCGAACTCCTGCTCGAGATCGGCATCATCAAGGCCGCGCCGAAGGTCGAGGACCTCTACGACGCGAGCTTCATCAAGTAAGTCTCTGCAAGCCGCCGGTTCCGCCTGGAGGGGGAGCCGGCTCTTGATCGACTATTCGGATAGACAGTTTGATGCGTCCCCTGGACCCTGTTACATCGAGGCAGCGCGTGGCCTATGGCCTCGCGTTCTTCGTGCTGTTCGTTGCGCTCTGGTCATGGGCGACGCTCGGCGGCCATGTGTCGAAGACCTTTCTCGCCAACCCGCTGACCATGGTGCAGGAAGGCTTCGACCTGCTGACCAAGCAGGGATTCGCGTTCGACATCGGCATGACGATCTGGCGTGTCGTCGGCGGCTTTGTCCTCGCGGCGATCATCGCGGTGCCGCTCGGCGTGCTGATGGGCGCCTACAAGCCGGTCGAGGCGTTCCTCGAACCGTTCGTGTCCTTCGCCCGCTATCTGCCTGCCTCCGCCTTCATCCCGCTCCTGATCCTGTGGGCGGGCATCGGCGAGCTGCAGAAGCTGCTCGTCATCTTCATCGGCTCGGTGTTCCAGGTGATCCTGATGGTCGCGGTCACCGTGGGCACCACGCGACGCGATCTGGTCGAGGCGGCCTATACGCTGGGCGCTGGCGACCGCGGCATCATCCGCCGCGTGCTGCTGCCTTCCTCCGCGCCCGAGATCGCCGAGATCCTGCGGCTGGTGCTGGGCTGGGCCTGGACCTACGTCATCGTCGCCGAGCTGATCGGCTCGTCCTCCGGCATCGGCCACATGATCACCGACAGCCAGGCGCTGCTCAACACCGGCCAGATCATCTTCGGCATCATCGTGATCGGACTGATCGGCCTCCTCTCGGACTTCCTGTTCAAGGCGTTCAACGCCTGGCTGTTTCCGTGGAGGCTCGCATGACGATCCTCAAGATCGAACAAGTCTCGCGCACCTTCCCCGCGCGCCACGGCAACGCGCCGACCCGGGCGCTGGAGCCGACCGACCTCATCATCGGCAACAACGACTTCGTCACCATCCTCGGCCCGTCCGGTTGTGGCAAGTCGACGCTGCTGCGCATCGTCGCCGGCCTCGACCGTCCGACCAGCGGCCACGTCACGCTCGACGGGCGCGTGGTGACCGGCCCGGGCGCCGATCGCGGCATGGTGTTCCAGTCCTACACGCTGTTCCCCTGGCTGACGGTGCGAGAGAACATCGCCTTCGGCCTGCGCGAGCGTGGCGTGTCCGAGGCGGAGCGAAACAAGGTCGCGGATGCCTTCATCCGCCGGATCGGATTGTCCGGTTTCGAGAACCACTGGCCGAAGCAGCTCTCCGGAGGCATGCAGCAGCGCACCGCGATCGCGCGCGCGCTCGCCAACGATCCGAAGATCCTGTTGCTCGACGAGCCCTTCGGCGCGCTGGACAACCAGACCCGCGCCTTGATGCAGGAGATGCTGCTGGGGATCTGGGAGCGCGACCAGAAGACGGTGCTGTTCGTGACCCACGACATCGAGGAAGCCATCTTCCTCGGCAGCCGCGTCATCGTCATGAGCGCGCGTCCGGGCCGCATCAAGGCCGAGATCAATGTGGACCTGCCGCATCCGCGCTCCTACAAGATCAAGACCACGCCAGAATTCGTCCAGCTCAAGGAACGGCTGGTCGAGGAGATCCGCACCGAGGCGCTGAAGGTTGCCGAACATGCCTGACACTCAGCCCCGCGCCGACGGGAATCGCGTCCTCGCCGACCTCAATGCACTGCGCGCCATCGGCGCCTACAAGTCCGGCGTGCACAAGCCGACCTTCTCCGAACCGCACAAGCTCTCGCTGGAGTGGCTCGCTCAGAAGCTGCCCGAGGCCGACCTCTCCGCGACGATTGACGGCATCGGCAATGTTTTCGGCAGCAGCGCCAAGCCGGGGCCGAAGCTGCTGGCGGGCTCGCACCTGGAAAGCCAGAACTACGCCGGCTGGCTCGATGGTCCGCTTGGCGTCGTCTACGCGCTCGAGGCAGCGCGCGTGCTCAATCCCGATCCATCGCTCAAGGGCGCGGTGGAAGTCGCCGCCTGGTGCGACGAGGAAGGACATTTCGGCCATTTCCTCGGCTCGCGCTCCTATGTCGGGCAGGTGACCGAAGCCGACATCGACGCTGCACGCGACCGCACCAGCGGCCGCGCCATGCGCGATGCACTTGCCGAGATGGGGCTGGCCGGACGTTCGCGCATCACCGCCCCGCCAGGCCGCCATGTTGGATATCTGGAGGCCCACATCGAGCAGGGCGACACGCTCGAAAGCGGCCGCCTCGCGATCGGCGTCGTCACGTCCATCGTCGGCATCTGGCAGTACCAGATCAATTTTGGCGGCGAACAGAACCACGCCGGCACCACGCGCATGGCGGTGCGGAAGGATGCCGGCCTGGCGCTAGCCAAATTCTGCGTGGCGATCGACCAACGCTTCCCGGCTGCCTGCGGTCCGCGCACGGTCTGGACCACCGGACGCATCACGCTCGATCCGGGCGCGCCGAGCATCATTCCGGGTGGAGCAGAGATGCTGTTCCAGATCCGCGACGACGATCCGGCTGTCATCGCGCGGCTGGAACAGCTGCTGCGGACCATGGCGGACGAGGCCAGTGCGAACGGCCCCTGCACCGTCACCGTTGCGAAGCTGCGCACCGGTGCGCCCGCGATGATGAATTCCGGCTTTCAGGATGCCATCGAGGGTGCGAGCAAGGCCCTGGCCGGCGGACGATCCATCCGCATGCCCAGCGGCGCCGGCCACGATGCGCAGATGCTCGCGACCGTCATGCCCGCGGGCATGCTGTTCGTGCCGTCGATCGGCGGCATCAGCCATCACTGGACCGAGAACACTGCCGACGCCGACATCGTCACCGGCGCAGAGGTCTTTGTCGACGCTTGCCGGCGGATCCTCGGCGGCTAGAACGAGGCTTGCAGCTTTCGAGCGCCAGCCGCGACAATCCGAGCACGCCGCGGACACAAAGCCGCGGCATTTCTCGGCTTTGACCTCCGCCCCGCCCCTGCGTCCCCGGGAGTTCTCATGTCTTCTGCCGACCGGCCGGCGACCCGCCTTGCGACCCGGCTTGCCTTCCTCGTCGCAGGCTTCGGCATCGCGTGCTGGGCGCCGCTGGTGCCGTTCGCGAAGGCGCGGCTCGCTGTCGACGATGGGGTCCTCGGGCTGCTCCTGCTCAGCCTCGGCATCGGCTCGGTCGTCGCGATGCTGCTGACCGGCGTTCTCAGCGCGCGCCACGGCAGCAGACCGATCATCATTGCGAGCGGGCTCGGTCTCGCACTGGTCCTGCCGCTGCTCGCGATCGCAAGCTCGCCCGTATCGCTGGCGCTGGTGCTCTTTGCATTCGGCGCCGCGCTCGGCTCGATCGACGTCGCCATGAACATCCACGCCGTGGAGGTGGAGCGCGCCGCCGGACGCCCGCTGATGTCCGGCTTCCACGCACTGTTCAGCATCGGCGGGTTCGCCGGATCCGCGCTGATGACAGCGCTGCTCTCGCTGCAACTCGGCACGCTCTCCTGCACGCTGATCTGCTCCGTCCTGATGCTGATCGCGATGTTTGTGACCTGGCCGCGCCTGCTTCGCTCAGTACAGGTGCAGGAAGGCCCGTTGTTCGTGCTGCCGCACGGATCGGTGCTGCTGCTTGCGCTGCTCGGCGCCATCACCTTCCTCGTCGAAGGCGCAATGCTCGATTGGAGCGCGCTCCTCGTCATCGGCGCGGGGCTCGTCACCGAGGCGCAGGGCGGAGCCGGCTACATCGCGTTCTCGATCGCGATGACGATAGGCCGGCTCGGCGGCGACGCGCTGGTTGCGCGCATCGGGGACCGCACGACATTGGTCTGGGGCAGCCTCATGGCGATCGCGGGTTTTGTGGTCCTGCTCACGGCGCCCATCGCAGCGGTCGCCATCGGCGGATTCCTGCTGATCGGGCTCGGCACGTCAAACCTCGTGCCGGTGCTGTTCCGCCGGGCGGCGCGGCAAACGGTGATGCCCGCCGGGCTTGCGGTCGCGGCGATCACGACTGCGGGGTACGCAGGGGTCCTGATCGGCCCTGCCGGCGTAGGCTTCGTCGCGCGTCTTGGCGGATTGCCAGTGGCGTTCTGGCTGCTCGCTGCGTTGATGGGCCTCGTCACGTTGTCGGCGCGGATCGTCACGACGGAGCACCGCCAGATGTCGCGCGTCGATGCGTGAGCGCCTTGCGCCGAATTTACGGATGAAAGAGCCAGGAGCCATAGTGGTCCTAGGCGGCGCGTCCGGGCCATCGTCCTGGCATGTCAACCTAAGCCCTTCTTCCACAGGCACTTTTTTGGCAGGCCGACGCAAACCCAAGCCATCTGCGCCGGACTGTCTGCCATGCGGCTTTCGGCCAGTTTACTGGACGCGTCGTTCTGCTAGACCACAACAAAATACCTTTTGACTCCCGTCGAGGGGGCAATGGCACGTGCCAGCTCAAAGTAATCACGACTCGCACATTTCATTCGGGCCATTTCGGCTGTTTCCAAAGTCCCGGCTCCTGGAGAAGGAGGGGGCGCCGCTTCATATCGGCGGCCGCGCGCTCGATATTCTGATCCTGCTTGCCGAGCGCCCCGGTGAAGTCATCGACAAGAGGGAGCTCGTCAAGCGCATCTGGGCCGACGTGAATGTCGACGAGGGCAGTCTGCGCTTCCATGTCGCAGCGCTGCGCAAGGCGCTCGGCGATACCGGCAAGTCGGCCCGCTATGTCCTCAATGTGCCCGGTCGCGGCTATTGCTTTGTCGCTCCGTTCGCCCAGGCGGCTCAACCGGTCCTCTCGGCCGAAATCGTACCTCCTCGCTCCCTGCCTGCTCAGCTTGCGAAGATGATCGGACGAGAGGAGGTCATCGAGAAGATCTCGAATGGACTGACGCTCTATCGCTTCATGACATTGGTCGGCCCGGGCGGCATCGGCAAGACTGCGGTTGCCGTTGCGGTCGGGCATCGCCGCTCGGTGGATTTCGGCGGACGCGTCTTCTTCGTCGACTTCGGTTCGCTGCGGGAGGCCAGCCATGTCACAACCACCATTGCCTCGGTCCTCGGACTGACCACCAGCTCGGAGGACCCGACGCCGGCCCTCCTGACATTTCTGAGGACCGGACCGTCCCTGCTGATCTTCGACAGCTGCGAGCATGTGCTGGACACGCTGGCCCCGCTCGTGGAGCGCATCGTTCGCGAAGCGCCGCAGCTTCGTGTTCTCGCGACCAGCCGCGAGTCGTTCCGCAGCGAAGGCGAGCGGATCTTTCGGCTGTTCCCGCTGGATTGTCCGCCGGAGCGCGAAGGCCTCGATGTTAGCGAGGTTCTCGCCTACCCCGCGGCTCAGCTCTTCGTCGAACGCATCGCGCAGAGCTCGGGCCCGTTCCAGCTCAGCGCTGAAGACGCGCCGCTGGTCGCGAACATCTGCCGGCGCCTCGACGGCATTGCGCTGGCGATCGAGCTCGCGGCGGGCCGTGTCAATGCGTACGGCATCGCCGGCACGGCCTCCCTGCTCGACAGCCGCTTCTCGCTGCAATGGCGGGGGG
>NZ_AJQE01000145.1 GCF_000261685.1 Bradyrhizobium genomosp. I (2014)
ACCAGACACTCGCCGCCGCCCTCGACTGGAGCTACGACCTCCTGCCTCCGGCGGAAAGCGCCACCTTGCGGCGACTATCGGTGTTCGCCGGACCCTTCGCACCGGAGGCCGCCGCCGCGGTCGCATCCGGCGATGGCCTCAGCACCTCGGAGACGTTGGAGGCGATCGACAGCCTGGTCACCAAATCGCTGATCTCGCCATCCGGTTCGCGGGCGCTGCGCTATCGCCTGCTCGACACCACCCGCACCTACGCGCTCGGGAAGCTGAACGAGCGCGGTGAAGTCAGGCAGTTCGCGCGGCGCCATGCCGAGCATTTTCGCGATTTCTTCGAGCATGCGGAGGCCGATGTATCGACACCGCTGCCCGAATGGCTGAGCATCTATGCGGGGGAACTGGACAATGTGCGCGCTGCACTGGACTGGGCCTTCGCGCCCGACGGCGACGCAAGGCTCGGTATCGCGCTGACGGCGGCCGCAATCACCCTGTGGGTACGTCTTTCGCTGTTCGCGGAATGCCGAGAGCGCAGCAGAACGGCACTGGCGGCGCTCGGAGACGGCGGGGACAACGACCGCATCCGCATGCAGCTGCTGTCGGCACTCGGCTGGTCGCTGATGTATGGCGAGGGTCGCGCGCGCGAGGCGCGCCCGATCCTCGAGACGACTCTCCAGTTGGCCGACAGGCTCGACGACAAGGATTTCCGGCTGCGCGCGCTCTGGGGGCTGTGCATCGACCAGTTCAACAACGGACAGTTCGGCAAGGCCCGCGTGTTCGCCGATCGTTTTGCGAGCGCGGCGGCGAACTCTCCCGACAGGACCGACCTCATGCTGGGCGACCGGCTGATGGCCGTCGCGCTGCACTATCTCGGCGACCAGAACGAGGCGCGACAGCGCATCGACCGGGTCAACGCATCGCTGCACGTGCTGGCGGAGAAGCCGAAGATCTTCCCGCTCGATCTCAGGATCTCGACGCAATATTTCCGGGCCCGCATCCTGTGGCTGCAGGGCCTCGCCGACCAGGCCCGGGCGCTGGCGGCAAGAAACATCGAGGAAGGCCGTGCCAACGGCCACGCCCTGACCTTCTGCAGCGTGCTGGGGCAGGCCGCCTGCCCGATCGCCTTCTGGGCCGGCGATCTCGACGCCGCGGAACGCCACGGCAGCGAGCTGCTCGAGCACACCGAACGGCACGCGATCCGGCTGTGGGGCCTGTGGGCAAGGGCGTTCAATGCGGCCGTCATCGCCAGGCGCGGCGACGTCGCGATCGGCCTGCCGCTGCTGCGCGAAGAACTCAATCGCGCCGGCGATGCGCGCTTCCTGCCGCGCTTTCTTCCCCTGCTTGGCGAGCTCGGGGCGTGCTTCGGCGAAGCCGACCAGGTCGATCGCGGCCTCGATGTCATCGAGGACGTCCTGACCCGTTGCAACGACCGGCAGGAGCTCTGGTATCTGCCTGAGCTGATCCGCATCAAGGGAGAGTTGATGCTCAGGAGCGCGCGGCATTCCGCGGACGCCGAAGCACGCGTTCGCGAGGCCATGGAGATTGCCATCCGGCAGGGCGCGCGCTTCTGGGAGTTGCGCTGCGCGATCAGCCTCGCGCGGTTCAAGATGGCGGCCGGCCAGAGCGCGGACGCTTTGGCCGTTATGGAGAACGTCTCCGGATCGTTCACGGAGGGCGCCGACATCGCCGACATGCGCACTGCGCGCGAGCTGATGGCGCAACTCCGGAACTGACCGCGCGCTGATGCCCGTTAGCCTCCTACCGCAGCCGCGCGCCGCGGCAACTTCCAGCCGGGCCGGATGAAGTGGCAGGTGTAGCCGTCAGGATAGCGCTCGAGATAATCCTGATGCTCCGGCTCGGCTTCCCAAAACTCGCGAGCGGGCGCGACCTCGGTCACCACTTTGCCGGGCCAAAGCCCAGATGCCTCGACGTCAGCGATGGTGTCTTCGGCAATCCGCTTCTGCTCGTCGCTCGTGTAGAAGATCGCCGAGCGGTAGCTCGTGCCCAGATCATTGCCTTGGCGATTGAGCGTGGTGGGATCATGGATCTGGAAGAAGAACTCCAGCATCGCGCGGAAGCTGGTCCTGGCGGGATCGAACATGATCTCGATAGCTTCGGCATGGCCTTCATGATTGCGGTAAGTGGCGTTCTTCACCTGCCCACCCGTGTAGCCGACGCGGGTGGAGATCACGCCCGGCTGCTTGCGAATGAGATCCTGCATGCCCCAGAAGCAGCCTCCGGCCAAAACTGCGCGTTCCGTCGTCATTTGTCCGCTCCCAATTGATCGCTCTGCCCGTCCTGCGTCTGCCACATATAAGCCTTCGGCCGCCCGGCCGAAAGCCACGCATTGCACGCGCGTCCACCCGGATCCCAGACCCGGATGGACCCCGGGCAAAACGCCTGCCTCTAGCCCAGCTTGGCGTCGAGGGTGATTGCGGCATTGAGCACCTTCGACACCGGGCAATTCTTCTCGGCTTCGCCGGCGATGTGGGCAAAGCCTGCGTCGTCGAGATTCGGCACTTTAGCCCGCAAGGTCAGCGCGGATTTGCTGATCTTGAAACCCTTGCCTTCGGGCTCGAGCGTGACGGCCGCTTCCGTCGAGAGTTCATCCGGCGTGAACCCCGCCATCTGAAGGCCGAAGGCCAACGCCATGGTGAAGCAGCCGGCGTGCGCCGCCGCAATCAACTCCTCGGGATTGGTCCCTTTCTCGTTCTCGAAGCGGGTCTTGAACGAATAGGGCGTCTCGGCGAGCACGCCGGATTCACTCGAGAGATGGCCCGTGCCATCACGACCAGTGCCCTTCCATACTGCCTTTGCCTTGCGGATCATCCTCGTTCTCCTGGTTTGTCTTTGAGCACCGACGCTCGGTACCGGTGGAAGGCGACATCGGCGTGACCGCCTGTCGCCACTCCAACCGATCGAGCGCCGCGGCGGTTCCGTTCACGACGGCAGCGGCTGGCCGGCCTGCTCGCGGACGATATGGTCGGCGTACCAGTCCGCCCAATTCTCGTCGTGTCCGCCGGTCCGCGTCTCGTGCTCGCCATGGGCGATTGCCGCACGGCGCAGCGCCGCCGCCAAATCGATCGTCGATGCGAACGTCGTGCCGCCGCCGGCGATGCGCCCGGGCAATCGTGTCGTGACCTCCTGGAACAACCAGCCATTGCCGTCGGGGTCGCTGAACGATGCAAACGAGCTATAGCTGCCGCGTTTCGGGTCAGCACCGCCGACCCGGACGCTACCGAACAGATACGGCTCGTCGGGTCCGACATGAACATCGCCCGCACCGTGGAATGGCTCTGTGACCTCGACGCCGCGGTCGAGCAGATCCTGCCGTGCCGCATCGAGATGGGAGACGATCAGGTACAGGCCTCGCGCTGAGCCCGGCGCTGCAGCCGTCACGTTCCTGCCGAAGATCACCGAGCAGGCCGAGCCCGGGGGCGTGAACTGGATCACGCGCCAGTCGTCGCCTGACGAGAAATCGGCGTCCAGTCGCCAGCCGAGGCGCGCGTAGAACGCCTTGGCACGGTCGACGTCGGACACGGGGATCACGACGACCTCGAGCTTCAAGTCAACGCTGCGCGATGTCGAGGGCTTTGTCCCGGTTTCGCGATCGATTTCGATGGTGGTCATGCCGAACTCCCTAGTGTGAGACGCGATTTCCAAACTCGGACGGCCTTCATGCGAGGGCCGGCATCGCGATGGTCACCCGCGTGCCGCCCTGCCCCGCCTCGCCGTGCAACCTCGCGTGGATGCTGCGTGCGAGTCCTTCGAGGATCCGGCTGCCGGTGCCCCGAAGCGGCCCGGTCGCACCAATGCCGTTGTCCGCCACCGTGCAGAACCAGGCGTCGTCGCGGTTGACCAGGTCGATGCGGATCAGCGCACCATTCTTGTTCGGGAACGCGTGCTTTGCCGCGTTCGTAACCAGCTCGGTGAGCATCAGCGCGAGCCGATGACATTTTGCGGCCGGCAGCCTGCCGCTCTCGATCGCAGCTTCGCAGCGGATGCCTGCCGGCTCCAGCATCGCTTCGGAGAGGGCCCCGCACAGATTTTCGAAGAACGGTTCCACGGCGATAGCCGATGGATCGTCGGTGTCGCACAGGAGCTGATAGAGCCGGCCGAAGGCGACGATGCGCCGCTCGAACCGGTCCACCGCCAGCGACACATCCCTCTTGCTCGCGCGCGTGAAGTCGCGGCGGACTGACGCACCGAGCAGCGTCAGCGTGTTCTTCATGCGATGGTGTGACTCCCGCAGAACAAGCTCCCAATCACGCGACTGATCATCGAGACTGGCGACGAATTGAGGTCGACCGACGTGGTCGTTCGCCCGAGCGTCGATACCGGACATCATGGCCTCCCCGTTGAAATAGGGTCTCACCCGAAGGCCATACTGGATGGGTCGCGCGCGTTTTGCCCGTTAGACGTTGCAAGATTCTGTTATGAATTCTGTTATGATCGGCGCCCATGATCTCGCGGCCGACACCGTGGCCTCGACGGTCAGGCACGCTGACGAATTGTCGCGGCCCCGCCGTAAACTGCTCGCGTTTAAGCAAAATTTGCAACACGGGTCCCGTGCGATCGGCGGTCGCCACGCGATTTCGCCACTTTCGGCCAGTTTACTGGACGTCTCGATCTGGTAATCAGATTGCACACTTCAGCTCATTCACTGGAATTGTTGGACCGTGCCGGACACTAACGAGCAGGATTCGGTCATTGCCTTCGGGCCGTTCCGCCTGTTCGCGAAATCTCGGCTGCTCGAAAAGGACGGCGCCCCGCTTCACCTCGGCGGCCGCGCGCTCGACATTCTCATTTTTCTTGCCGAGCACGCCGGAGAGGTCATCGACAAGCGGGAGCTGATCAAGCGCATCTGGGCCGACGTCAACGTCGACGAAGGCAGCCTGCGCTTCCACATCACGACGCTGCGCAAGGCTTTGGGCGATGCGGGCGAAAGCTCCCGCTACGTCGTCAACGTCCCCGGACGCGGCTATTGCTTCACCGCTCCGCTGCTCCGGCCTGCAGCATCGGAGAGCCGGACGAGCCCGCCCGCCGCTTCGCCCCGCTCGCTGCCCTCGCCGCTCGCGAAGATGATCGGCAGGCACGATGCGGTTGAGAGGATTTCCGCCGAACTTGCCCAGCATCGCTTCGTCACAATCGTCGGGCCCGGCGGGATCGGCAAGACGTCGGTTGCACTCGCTGTCGCGCAGGGCGAACTCGCGGCCTTCGACGGCCAGGCGTGTTTCGTCGATTTCGGCGCGCTGACGGATACCCGGCTCGTCCCCGGAACGATTGCGGCCGCGCTGGGCCTGACCGTCAATTCCGAGGACCCGATGCCGGGCCTGCTGACGGTCCTGCGCAGCCGGCGGGTCCTGCTGGTGCTCGACAGTTGCGAACATATCCTCGACGAACTCGCCCCTCTGGCCGAGCGCCTCGTCCGCGAGGCGCCGCAGCTGCATATCCTGGCCACCAGCCGCGAATCCTTTCGCGCCGAGGGCGAACGCGTCCATCGGCTATTTCCGCTGGATTGCCCGCCGCAGCGCGACGGGCTCGGCATCGCTGACATCCTTGCCTATCCCGCAAGCCAGCTCTTCGTGGAACGCATCGCCGAGAGTCTGAGCGAATTCGAACTCCGCGAGGAGGATGCGCCGCTCGTCGCCGAGATCTGCCGGCGACTGGACGGCATTGCGCTCGCGATCGAGCTCGCGGCCGGGCGTGTGAACGCCTATGGCATAGCCGGGACCGCCTCGCTGCTGGACAGCCGCTTCTCGCTGCTGTGGCGGGGACGGCGTACCGCAATTCCGCGGCATCAAACCCTGAGCGCGGCGCTGGCCTGGAGCTACGACCTGCTGCCTCCGGCCGAAAGCGCGACGCTGCGCGGATTGTCGGCGTTCGTCGGGCCGTTCACGCTGGAGGCCGCGCTTGCCGTCGCGTCCTGCCAGGGGATCAGCGAGCCTGAAGCGGTCGAGGCGATTTCGAACCTGCTATCCAAATCCCTGATCGCGACCTCGCCTGCGGAGCGGCGGCTGCGCTATCGCCTGCTCGATACCACACGTGCCTTCGTCGCGGACAAGCTCGCCGAGCACGGGGAGGCGGACCGCGTCGCGCGCGCCCACGCCGAATATTTCCGCGACTTCCTGCACGACATTGCCCTCAAATCCACCGGCATGCAGAGCGCGGGCGGCTTCCTTCCCTACGCCGACCATTTGCCGAATGTCAGGGCCGCGCTGACCTTCAGCTTTTCGGAGCGCGGCGATCGGACGCTCGGCGTGGATCTGGCGGCGGCGGCGGCCCAGTTCTTCCTCGAACTGACATTGCTGACGGAATGCTACCGCTGGACCCAGCAGGCGCTGGTGTCCCTCGATGCGAGCGCCGTCGACGGCCGCCAGGAGATGATCTTGCAGGCCGCGCTCGGCGTCTCCGTGATGTTCTCGCAGGGCAATGCCGACGTGGTTCGGGCGGCGTTCACGCGCAGTCTCCAGCTTGCCCGGGACCTCGAGGATCTGCACTGGCAGCTCTGGCTGCTGCGCGGATTGCACATCTATCTGACCAGGGTCGGAGATTTTCACGGCGCGCTCGGAATCGGCGAACAGAGCGAGAGCGTCGCGCGGAAGCTGAACGATCCCGCCGCCACGCTGAACGTCGAATGGATGCTTGGCGTGGCGCATCATCTGATCGGCAACCAGGACAAGGCGGTTCGGTACTGCGACAGCGCCATGGTGCACAATCCCGGCTCGCAACGGCTGAACATCGGCCATCTCGGGTATGACGACCGCATCGTCGCGCTGGTGGCGCTGGCGCGCGGGCTCTGGCTCACCGGCCGGCCCGAGCGTGCGATCGAAGCCGCCAGATACACGGTTCGCGAGGCTGAGTTGCTTGAACAACCGCTCACCCTCGGCATCTCCCTGATCTGGACGATTTACGTATTCCTCTGGGTCGGCGACTGGGAGAACGCCGAAATCCTGATCGAGCGGCTGATCGATCATTCGGCGCGGCACTTCCTCGGCCCCTATCATGCGGTCGGCATCGGCCAGAAAGGCGAGCTACTGCTGCGCCGCGGCGACGTGGCTGCGGGTATCGAGCACCTTCGCCGCAGTCAGGCCACGTTGCATGCGACACGGCACCGGATCATGACGACCGTGTTTGCGACCGCGCTCGCGGAGGGGCTCGCCTCCCAGAATCAGCCCGGCGAAGCCCTGCAGACCATCAACGAGGCGATCGGCCAGATTCCCGATCACGGAGAGTCCTTCGACATGCCGGAGATGCTCAGGATCAAGGGCGACATCCTCGCCCGGTCGGGCAACGCCGTGGAGGCCGAGAGCTTCCTGCGCAAATCGCTCGATCTGTCGCAGCGGCAATGCGCGGTCGGCTGGGAGCTCCGGGGCGCGATCAGCCTCGGCCGCATCTGGCGCCAGGCCGGAAAAGCCGGCGAAGCACGGAACCTGCTCGCCCCGCTCGTCGCGCGCTACCAGGAGGGACTCCAGACCCGCGATCTGGTCGCCGCAAGGGAGCTGCTGGGCACCCTGAATTGACAGCATGTTCAACGGGATACCGCCAAAAGGCCTGCTCGCAAATCCTAACAACTTCTAACACGCCAAGCCGCATACGCCCCGCCATGGTGGCGACACTTCATGGCGGATATGGCGGGACATGGCGCTTCTTGACGATGCAATCGATGCCAGCGGCGGCTTGGCCCGCTGGAACAGCTTGAGCCGGTTCACGCTCCACCTTTCCGTCGGCGGATCGCTGTTCTCCAGCGCCGGGCATGCTCGGGAATTCAAGGATGTGACCGCGGAAGGCTCGACCCGCACACAGTCGCTCCGGTTCACGGGCATCACCGGAGGCGAACACTCCGGCTCCTTTCAACCCGATGCGATCACGATCGAGAGCCTGGATGGTGAAGTCCTGCGGAGCTGGCGCAACCCGAGCCTCGCGTTTCCCGAGGTCGGCGTCCCCGCGCTCGCGGACGAGCTGCATCTGGTCTTCTTCTGCGGCGTCGCGATCTGGAACTATCTGACCAACCCATTCCTGCTCGCCCATCCCGATGTCGTGGTCGAGGAGTTGCCGCCGTGGCGTGAGGGCGCCGAAACGTGGCGGCGGCTGCGGGCGCAATTCCCCTCGCACCTCATCACGCTCGCGCCTGAACAGATCTTCTATTTCGACGAGAGCGCCCTGCAACGGCGGACGGACCACGATCTCTTCGGGATCAAGGTCGCACAATACTCGTGGGCTCATGACAGCTTCGGCGGCATCGTGGTGCCGACACTTCGGCGCGCGCAGACGCTGCAGCCCGACGGAACGGTGATCGCCAAGCCTGTGCTGATGGACGTCGAGATCTTCGACGCCGTCTTCGAATAGGGACGATCCGCCTGCCGGCTTCGGCAACAGCAGCGCGCTGCCGCCTTCCGCTTCACCTACACGTTCGACAACATCGCCGGCGTGTTCGGCGAGCTCACGACGAAGCTCGGTCTCAGCATCTGCGACGAGTTGTCACATCTGATGCACATCTACAGAATCTAACAGATCCTAATCACCACTAACGGGCGTCCTGGCCAGCTCACGTCTATCCTCTCAGCGTGGAAAGCATTGGTTTGCGCGCCTGCCGGTCGTTGCAAGCTGCGGCGAAGCCAGGAGAGGACCAACGATGTCGAGTAACTTGCACACGGTGCATGCCTGGATTGAATTTCCGACCACCTCGCGGGATCATGAGGGTCTTCGCCCCGTACAGGCGATCGCCAGGGAGAGCCAGTGGCGTCAGATCGATCGCGCTCCGGAGGGCACGATCGAAGAGATCACGATCTCGCGATGGGACGACCCGCGGAGCACCTCGTCGCACGAAACGACGACGCCGAATGATCGCTATTTCGTCGGCATTGCTCTGAAGACCACGCGCGCGAAGCTGGTACGGGACGGCCGGATCATCTTCGAAGGCACCATGCCAGCGGGATCGCTGTATGTCACCGCGCCGTCGAAGCCTCTCGGCGCGCAATTCCAGTCGCCGTGCGCCTTCCTGCACGTCCACATCTCCGTGGACCATCTTCCGGCGCACGCCGACGGGCTGGATGACCTCGTGCTGTTGCGCGATCCGCTCGCCGCGGAGCTCGCCAAGGCACTGATCGAACATGGTGATGCCGCGGATCGGCAGTTTACGCGCTGCATCGGCCAGACCCTTGCAATGCATCTCACCCGGATGGAATTGCCCCGCGTCAGGGTCAATGCCTTGCCGAAATGGCGGCTGCGGCGCGTCGAGCAGTACATCGCCGATCATTTCGACCGCTGTATCAGCCTGTCCGAGCTCGCCAATGTCGCCGGCCTGTCCCGGATGCACTTTGCGGCGCAATTCCGCGCCGCGACCGGCTACCGTCCGCGCGAATATCTCCTTACGCAGCGGGTCGAACATGCGAAGACGCTGCTCGCGACCACCGAGCGGCCATTGGCGGAGATCGCGCTTGCCGTGGGCTTCAGCACGCAGGCGCATTTTTCCACCGTCTTCAAGCGCATCAGCGGTCAATCTCCGGCACGCTGGCGCCTTGCCAATGAGGGCGGGCAGCTCGAGGTCGAAGCACGGCCGAGGCGGCGCGCGTCTCCGGAGAGGGATTGGATCGCCAGCGCAGCCGCGTAGCTGATCCGCCAACGGGCAGACGACAGGGATTCCGAGGTATGCCCCCTTTTCCCGTTGAATGCTCCTGCGTCGATCTCATCATTGCAACTCGTCGTGTCCCGGACAAGCTGCAACGCGTAGAGCGTTGCGGCTCAGAGCCGGGAGCCGGAAGGCGATAACGTGAAGCGCGCGGTGCGAGACAGGCTCCGCGAAGCAATCCAGAATTCCTCCGCGGAAAGACTCTGGGTCAAGGCCGGGCGATGACAGCGCGTGTGTGGCTACAGACATGCCTTCGCATTCTCGCGGCGCGTTTCGCCCGAGCTTTGCTTGATCTTTCCACCCTCCAAGCCAAGAGGGCGCAGAGAAGGCCGGGTGCCGGCTGGCACCCGCGGTCTGCTGCGCGAAGATGTAGCGCAAGAAAACCGCACAGCAGCATACAGGTGTAGCCGTACACACGGCCTTCCCTGCGCGATGGTCGGACG
>NZ_AJQE01000146.1 GCF_000261685.1 Bradyrhizobium genomosp. I (2014)
TCGACGTCGATCGCGTCCTCGAGCTCGCGCCCGAGATGATGGCGGCCTGATACAGCGCATTGTCGCCGACGTACCAGCAATTGGAAGTGCCCCCGCAAAGGGGAGGAAGCAGAGGTTCACATGCGCACTTGTCTCGTCGTCGACGATTCCAGCGTCATCCGCAAGGTTGCGCGCCGGATCCTGGAAGGTCTCGACTTCCAGATCCTCGAAGCCGAGGACGGTGAGAAGGCGCTGGAAGCCTGCAAGCGCGGCCTGCCCGATGCGGTGCTGCTCGACTGGAACATGCCCGTCATGGACGGCTACGAGTTCCTCGGCCATCTCAGGCGCATGCCCGGCGGCGACCAGCCCAAGGTGGTGTTCTGCACCACCGAAAACGATGTTGCGCATATTGCGCGCGCGCTGCATGCCGGTGCCAACGAGTACATCATGAAGCCCTTCGACAAGGACATCGTGACCGCGAAATTCCAGGAAGTCGGCCTTATCTGAGCGATCGCCCGGAGGCTGAACGATCCTTCGGCATCTGTTTTCAACTGTACCGTTTCAGTCTGAGTTGGTGAGTAATGAGTGTTGCGTTCGCAGGGAATTCGACCACGACGCCGTCGCGCGAAGCGGGGCCGCTGCGGGTGATGATCGTCGACGACTCCGTCGTCATCCGCGGTCTGATCTCGCGCTGGATCGGCGCCGAGCACGACATGGAGGTCGCAGCCTCGCTGCGCACCGGGCTCGAGGCGGTCAACCAGCTCGGGCGCATCAACCCTGACGTCGCCGTCCTCGACATCGAAATGCCCGAGCTCGACGGCCTTTCGGCGCTGCCGCAGCTGCTGGCGAAGAAGCGCGATCTCGTCATCATCATGGCTTCGACGCTGACCCGCCGCAACGCGGAGATCAGCTTCAAGGCGCTGTCGCTCGGCGCGGCCGATTACATTCCCAAGCCGGAATCGACGCGCGAGGCGTCGGCCGCGGACATTTTTCATCACGACCTGATCCAGAAGATCCGCCATCTCGGCGCGCGGCTGCGTCGCAAGTCCGCGGTTCTGAGCCCGCCGCTGGCGCCCGCGAGCCCGGCTCCGGCCGCGCGCGGTCCCGTCGCGCGGCCTGCCGCGCCTGCGCCCGCTCCGGCCATGCATGCCCCGTCGCCGGGATCGCCGTCGACGCGGCCGTTCTCGACCCAGGCACCGAAGGTGCTGCTGATCGGCTCCTCGACCGGCGGCCCTCAGGCGCTGATGTCGCTCGTCACCGAGCTCGGCCCGGTCATCGACCGCTTCCCGGTGCTGATCACCCAGCACATGCCGCCGACCTTCACCACCATCCTTGCCGAGCATCTGGCGCGTTCGAGCCGCCGGCCGGCGCGCGAGGCGGTCGACGGCGAGCCGGTGAAGCCGGGCCGGATCTATCTCGCGCCCGGCGGCAAGCATATGCGCGTCGTGCGCAGCGGCGCGGACGTCGCGATCGCGCTCGATGACGGGCCGGCCGTCAATTTCTGCAAGCCCGCGGTCGATCCGCTCTTCACCTCGGCCATCGACGTCTGGCATGGCGCCATCCTCTCCGTGATCCTGACGGGCATGGGCTCGGACGGCATGCGCGGCGGCAAGGACATCGTTGCTGCCGGCGGCAGCGTCATCGCGCAGGACGAAGCCTCCAGCGTGGTCTGGGGCATGCCGGGGGCGGCGGCCAATGCCGGCATCTGCGCCGCGATCCTGCCGCTCAACCAGATCGGCGCCAAGGTCAATCGCCTGTTCGCGGGAGACCGCTCGTGACGCCTGTTGACTACGACTATCTGCGCAAGTTCCTGAAAGAGCGCTCCGGCCTCGATCTCTCCGCCGACAAGCAATATCTGGTCGAGAGCCGGCTGCTGCCGCTCGCGCGCAAGGCAAGCCTTCCAGGCATCCCCGATCTCGTGCTGAAGATCAGGAACGGCGACGGCCGGCTCGCGACGGACGTGGTCGAGGCAATGACCACCAACGAGACCTTCTTCTACCGCGACAAGATCCCGTTCGATCATCTGCGCGACACCATCCTGCCGGGCTTGATCCGGGCACGCGCGGCGCGCAAGTCGCTTCGCATCTGGTCGGCGGCGTCCTCGACGGGGCAGGAGCCCTATTCGATCGCGATGTGCGTGAAGGAGATGGGGGCGGCGCTGGCCGGCTGGCGCATCGAGATCGTCGCCACCGACCTGTCGCAGGAGGTGCTGGAAAAGTCGAAGGCCGGCATCTACAGCCAGTTCGAGGTGCAGCGCGGCCTGCCGATCCAGCACCTGATGAAGTACTTCTCGCAGGTCGGCGAGCTCTGGCAGCTCAATGCCGACATTCGCGCCATAGTGCAGTTCCGCCAGCTCAATCTGTTGCAGGACTTCTCCCATCTCGGCACGTTCGACGTCATCTTCTGCCGCAACGTGCTGATCTATTTCGATCAGGACACCAAGGCGGTGATCTTCGAGCGGATGGCGAAGGCGATGGAGGCGGAGGGCACGCTGTTGCTGGGTGCCGCCGAATCGGTCGTCGGCATCACCGATGTATTCCGCCCCATCACCGAGCGCCGTGGTCTCTATCAGCTCAATCCCGCTCGCTCCGGCCGCCCGATGGGCGGATTGATGCCGCAGCCGCTGAAGGTTGCCGCGGCAAGGTAAGGGTCGAACGGCGGGCAATCTGAGAGAGCGCCGCCGCTGCGAGCGATCGGCGACATCCGACGAGATGTTTCCCGTCATTGTGCGCGACGCTGCACGAGCATTTGAACGCTGGGAATTACTCCGCTACCGCACAATCGTGCTTGGGCCGCGATGCAGCGTGCCCGTGGCCCTGATCAACAGCTGAAGGTTGTGCTATGGTATCGACGATCCCGCCGAACCGGGGCGGGATTCCATTCCATCATGAACGAATTTGAGGAGGACATACCATGCGAATGTCTTGTGCCTCGTACTTCTTGTTGGTTGCGCTCTCGTTGCCGGCGACGGCTCGCGCCGGCGAGCAAGTGCTCGAATTCAAGCTCGTCACCAAGCCGGTAGACGTTAAGGTCACCGAGGTTGCGAATGTCGAAGGTCAGACGGTCATGTCCGGCAAGATGTTTGGCGTCGCCCTTTTCAAGGATGGCCGCATTGCCGTGAAGGATTTCGTCAACTCAAGTGATTTGCTCAAGGGCTCGGGGCCCATATTCGGCTACAGCACCTACACCTTCGATGATGGCTCCTCGATCACCGCGCGCTACACCGGTGCGGTCAAGGACGGCAAGGCAAAGGGCGAATATACGATCCTGTCGGGCACCGGAACGTATGCAAACGCGACGGGCACTGGCGGCTTCGAAAGTGTGAAAAGTGGGTTCAAGGGCGCCTTCCTGTACGATGGACGATTCATCGTCAAGACACCCTGATCGGACATGAGAACCTTCGCGCTCGCGTGCCCTCACCGACGGACTCGCGAGCGCATCTTACAAGATCGCGTGCGGCAGGAAGCGCGAGTGGTTGCCGGTGATCGGGCTCTCGTCCTCGCGGATCGAGAGGCCGCACGGCTCGTGATTCACCAGCCAGCTTCCCACGACCGGATAGAAGCCCGAGAAGTTCGGAAGTGGTGACAGCGCCTGCCGCACGAAACCTTCGGCGCCGTAGGGGCCCTCCTGCGCGTCGAGCGGCATACCACCCGATACGATCGTGACATTGGCGCCTTCGCGCGACAGCAGCGGCTTGCGGACATAGGACGTGCCGAGCTCGGCGGCGCGCGGATCGTCCTCGAAGAAGGCGGGCAGCAGATTGGGATGGTTCGGAGACATCTCCCATAGCAGCGGCAGGATGCCCTTGTTGGAGAGCACCGCCTTCCACGGCGGCTCGATCCAGCGCGTCGGCGCGTCCTTCAGCTTTGCGCCGAATGCGTCGTGGAACATCCATTCCCACGGGTAGAGCTTGAAGGCGAGCGCGATGTCGCGGTCGTCGAGATCGACGAAGCCGCCGGCCTGGTCGCGCCAGCCGATCGCCTCGATGTCGAGCAGCGTGGTCGACAGCCCAGCCTGGCGTGCGGTGTCTTCGAGATAGGCCAGCGTGCCGGCGTCTTCCTCATTGCCGGTGGTGCCGGCGAGATGAACATGACGGCTGGCCGCAACGTCCTTCCACGCCGCGACCAGCTTTTCGTGGATGGAGTTGAACTGATCGGCGCGAGCAGGGATGATGCGCCGCTCGATGGCCTGTTCGAGCCAGCTCCATTGAAACGCCGCGGCCTCAAAGATCGAGGTCGGCGTATCCGCGTTGTATTCGAGCAGCTTTGCCGGCGACCTGCCGTCGAACTTCAGATCGAGCCGGCCATAGAGGCTGCGGTCGTCGCGCTCCCAGCTCTCGGCGATCAGGCTCCAGAACGTTTCGGGAATCTGCAAGCGCCGCAAGTGGCGCTCGTCGCCGATGACCCGGCCGGCAAGCTCCAGGCACATCGCCTCGATCTCGCCGGTCGGCATCTCGATGCCGCGCTCGATCTCGTCGAGCGTGAAGCCGTAATAGGCGCGCTCGTCCCAGTAGCGTTCGCCGCCGATGGTGTGGAAGCAAAAGCCGCATTGCGCTGCGGTCTCCCGCCAGTCGTCGCGCTCCAGACAGGTGATGCGCTGCATGGATCAGCCGCCGCCCGAGAAGCCGTGGCCGAACGAGCCGAAGCCGCCGCGGCTCACGCCATGGGAGCCCGAGTCAGACGACGACGAATGGCTGGAGGAATCGCCGCTGAAGAAGCTCGATCGCGACGACCAGCGCGAGCTGCTGCCGCCGCTCGAGGAACCGCTTCTGCTGCTGCATGCCGTGCTCGCCTGCGCCGCGGCTTCCGTTCCAGGAGGAGGCGGCTCGCAATTCTGCCGCGGCATCAGCGTGTAGGCGGTGGTGCCGACAGCGAGCGTGCCCATCACCAGCAGCGCGACATGGCCGGAGCGCTTCACCGGCGGCCGCGGAGACGGCGGCTCGGCCACTGGCCGGCGCTTGCCGAACTCCTTCCTGGAGGGCTTGTCGGCCATGTCAGTAGATCATGCTGGCGGCGTTGAGCAGCCCGGCAGCGAACGAGGACAGGCCGAGCCAGATCGCGGGTGCAAGCTCGCCGGAATCGATTCGCGCCGACAGGTTCGGGACCGGCACCCTGACCAGGTAGAACACGATGACCTGTACGACCAGTGCGATCGTCGACCAGATCAGGCAGTCCAGCACATTGGCCGAATGCGCGATCGCGCTGACCAGCGGCGCGACGAAGCCGAGCAGGCTGAGCCCGAGCGCGATCGCCGCGGCCGGCTCGTTGTCGCGGATGAGCTGGAATTCGTTATGCGCCGTGATGCGGGTGTAGACGAACAGATAGGCCACGATCGCGATCAGACCGGTGCAGAAATAGACCAGGAAGGCGGGCAGGCCGGCGAGTGATTGCAGGATCATCGTTCCCCCATCGTGCAGCGACCATTCGTCGGCGGGACGAGGGTCGCGGTTCAAATGTTGGGGGGTGAAGCCGTATCGGCACGGCCGGTGCAATCGCTTCCGCAGGCGGGAGAGGCCTTCCCCAAAAACAAAACCCCGCCATTTGCGGCGGGGTCCAGGCTGGGAGGAACGAGCCCTGTCGGGCTCGCGACGTAACCCAGGGATCAGGCGGGGATGCGCTCGTCGGCCTCGTGCGGCTCGCGCAGCACGTAGCCGCGGCCCCACACGGTCTCGATGAAGTTGCGCCCCTCGGAGGCGTTGGCCAGCTTCTTGCGGAGCTTACAGATGAAGACGTCGATGATCTTCAGCTCCGGCTCGTCCATGCCGCCATAGAGGTGGTTGAGGAACATTTCCTTGGTGAGGGTCGTGCCCTTGCGGAGCGAGAGCAGCTCCAGCATCTGATATTCCTTGCCGGTCAGATGCACGCGCTGGCCGCCGACTTCCACCGTCTTGGTGTCGAGATTGACGACGAGGTCGCCGGTCTGGATGACCGACTGGGCGTGGCCCTTGGAGCGGCGCACGATCGCGTGGATGCGGGCCACCAGCTCGTCCTTGTGGAAGGGCTTGGTCATGTAGTCGTCGGCGCCGACGCCGAGACCCTTGACCTTGTCCTCGATGCCGGCGAGGCCGGAGAGGATCAGAATCGGTGTCTTGATCTTGGAGACCCGGAGCTGCTTGAGCACGTCGTAGCCGGACATGTCGGGCAGGTTGAGGTCGAGGAGAATAATGTCGTAATCGTATAGTTTACCGAGATCGACGCCTTCTTCCCCCAAATCGGTCGTGTAGACGTTGAAGCTCTCCGACTTCAGCATCAGCTCGATCGACTGCGCGACGGCGCTGTCATCTTCAATCAGCAAAACGCGCATGCCAGTTCCCCATAGTCGCCGCTCCTGGGCGTCAGGTCGGCCGCATTCGCGGCACTCAACAAAACGCCTTTGAACAACTGATTCGGATCCTGACGACAGATGGTTAACAAACTCTGATTCTGGAACGCAAGTCCTCCCGGTGCAATTTTTGTCGAATCGCCCTAAGGTCTTGCGCGCGAAGCAGCTTTCGTCACCCGGTTCCGTTCAAGCTCCACTTTAAGAGACGGGCCTAACCGACTCCCGTGACTCAGCCTTCTTCTGAAGGGAAGTCACGCTCAGTCACAAAGACAGTGACGCAATGATTAATGATGCGGGTAAACACGAAGTTAAGCGCCGTTCAGAAATATGGCGAAACTTAAGGCTTTCACCGTGAAGTCCCGGGGATCGAAGGTGACCGGCTCATGAAGGCCCTCACATGAAGGCGCGCTCCTGATGAAGGCTCTTGCCGAACAGATCGGCGACATCGACGGCGTCAATATCTATGGCCGCGTGGTCGGCGTGCGCGGCCTGATGGTCGAGGTGGCCGGTCCCATTCACGCCATGTCGGTCGGCGCGCGGCTCGTGATCGAGACCGGCGCCAACCGTTCCATCCCCTGCGAGGTGATCGGCTTCTCCGGCAACAATGCTGTCGTAATGCCGTTCGCCGGCCTCGACGGCGTGCGCCGCGGCTGCAAGGCGGTCATTGCCAATGCCGCCAATCAGGTGCGGCCGTCCGCAGCCTGGCTCGGCCGCGTCGTCAACGCGCTGGGCGAGCCGATCGACGGCAAGGGGCCGCTGCCGCAGGGGTCCTCGCCGATGCCGTTTCGCAACACGCCGCCGCCGGCGCATTCGCGCAAGCGCGTCGGCGCGCCGCTCGATCTCGGCGTGCGGGCGATGAACACCTTTCTGACCTGCTGCCGCGGCCAGCGCATGGGTATCTTCGCGGGCTCCGGCGTCGGCAAGTCGGTGCTGCTGTCGATGCTGGCGCGCAACGTCGATGCCGCGGTCAGCGTCATCGGGCTGATCGGCGAACGCGGCCGCGAGGTGCAGGAATTCCTGCAGGACGATCTCGGCGAGGAGGGCCTCGCGCGTTCGGTCGTGGTGGTCGCGACCTCCGACGAGCCCGCGCTGATGCGCCGCCAGGCCGCGTATCTGACGCTGGCGGTCGCCGAATATTTTCGCGACGAGGACAAGGACGTGCTGTGCCTGATGGACTCGGTGACGCGCTTCGCCATGGCCCAGCGCGAGATCGGCCTGTCCGCCGGCGAGCCGCCGACCGCCAAGGGTTACACGCCGACCGTCTTCACCGAGTTGCCGAAGCTCTTGGAGCGCGCCGGCCCGGGGCTGGGCGAGGGCGCCATCACCGCCATCTTCACGGTGCTGGTCGACGGCGACGATCACAACGAGCCGATTGCGGATGCCGTCCGCGGCATTCTGGACGGCCATATCGTGATGCAGCGCTCGATCGCCGAGCGCGGCCGCTATCCCGCGATCAACATCCTCAAATCCGTGTCTCGGACCATGCCGAAATCGGCCGATCCGGAATTCTGGCCCGTGATCCAGCGGGCGCGGGCGGTGATGGCGACCTATGCCGACATGGAGGAGTTGATCCGGCTCGGCGCCTACCGGGCCGGCTCCAGCCCCGAGGTCGACGAGGCGATCCGCCTGCACGAGCCGCTGGAGGCCTTCCTGCGCCAGCGCAAGGACGAAAATGCATCCCTCGCGGACGGCTACCGCCAGTTGGCGCAAATCCTGGGCAGTTTGGAAACGGAACGCTAACTTTGTCAGGTCATCATCCGTCCCCACAGAGTAGCAGAGCCGGTCTGGGCCTTTATCGGGCCCGTGGGGTGACCGGTATCGTCCCACGTGCAGCGGGGGGACTTCTGGGGAGTACGAGTCGATGAAGTCACGAGATACCCTCATTCGCCTGAAGAAGTTTCAGGTCGACGAGAAGCGCCGCCGGGTCACCCAGATCGAGACCATGATCGCCGATTTCCAGCGGATGTCGGTCGATCTCGAACGCGAGATCCAGACCGAGCAGGAGCGTGCCGGGATCAACGATCCCTCGCACTTCGCCTATCCGACCTACGCCAAGGCCGCGATCCAGCGCCGCGAAAACCTGACCCGTTCGGCCGACGAGCTCAAGGGCCAGCTCGACGAAGCCAAGGCCGCGCTGGCCGAGGCCTTCGAGGAACTGAAGAAGGTCGAGCTGCTCGACGAGCGCGATCAGGCCCGCGAACGCGCCGAGGAAAACGCCCGCGAGCAGGCCGACCTCGACAGCATCGGCCTGATGCGCGCCCGCATCGGCGCGGTCGCCTGAGCCGCCAGCAGCCAGACCACCTTGGAATTTGCCAGACCCGGACCCGCAAGGTCCGGGTCTTCGTATGTGCTGTCCACAGCGTGGCGCCGCGCCCCTTGGTGGTCGGCTTTGCCGCGCGCTATGGTGGCGGCCATGAATGCGGTGCCAGCGGCGGAGGTGTCAACCTCTCCCCCTCGGGGAGAGGTAAAGAGCGGCGAACCGCGCGCGGGGGGCTGAATGCTGACGCCGGCAGAGCTGGTCGGGTTGATTGAGGCGGTGGCGAAGGGCGATCAGGCCGCGTTCGAGCGCCTCTACGCCGCCACGCGCGCGAAACTCTATGGCGTCGTGCTCCGTATCTTGCGACGACAGGATCTCGCAGAGGAGGTCATTCAGGAGACCTACGTCAGGATCTGGAACGGCGCCGCCCAGTTCAACCCGGCCCTGTCGTCGCCGATCACGTGGATGGCCTCGATCGCGCGCAACCGTGCGATCGACATCGTGCGCAAGAAGTCGGAAGTCTCCATCGAGGAAGAGCCTCAGGCGATGGAGGTTGCGGCCGAGAGTCCCGATCCGCTGGCGCGCCGCGAGATGACCGAGGAGCTGAAGCGGCTCCTGGAATGCATCGGCCGGCTCGAACCGGACCGCCAGAGGCTCGTGCTTCTCGCCTACTACAACGGCTGGAGCCGCGAGCAATTGGCGGAGAAATTCGCAGCGCCGGTCAACACTGTGAAGACGTGGCTCCGGCGCAGCATGTTGGATATCCGGGAGTGCCTCGGGCTTTAGAGGATGATGAGAGTGGCACGAACCAGCGCGGCAACGACGGTCGACCTCTCCCCGCAGGGGAGAGGTTGAAGGAATGTGATGGCCTACACTGAGGACCATATCGCGCTCGCCGCGGAATACGCGCTCGGTACGCTCGACGCCGATGAGCGCGCGCAGGTCGAGGCCATGATGGCGGTGGACGAGGCGTTCGCCGGAATCGTGCAGGCCTGGTCCTTCCGGCTCGGCGCCCTCAACCAGATGGTCGGCTCGATCGAGCCGCGTCCGATCGTGTGGGAGAACATCAGGTCCGAGATCGCGCGCGCGGCCCTTGCGCAGGAGCCGCCTGCGCTTGCCGAGGCTTCGCCGCCGCCTGTATCCTCGCCGGAGACTGCGGAGCCCTCGGCCGAAAACTCGCCCCCGGCGGAGGTGCAGCATCCCGACGCCGGGCCACCGGAGACGTCGCGTCCCGAGCCGGACGCCATACCCGATATTGCGCCGCAATTCATCCCGCAGGTCCACGCTCCGGATCTCAACGTCGTCCGCGCACCGCAGGCGCCGGTCGTCGACGACAGCAATGTGATTCGTCTCGAGGGCCGGGTGAAGCGCTGGCGCTCCATCGCATCCGCCGCCGCCGCGCTCGCGGCCGCGCTGCTCGCGACGCTGTCGCTCCAGATATTCCTGCCCGACGCGCTGCCGGGCAGCCTGCGTCCCGCGCCGCGCATCCAGACGGTCGAGGTGAAGACACCGGCCGCGCCGCTCGCCGCCTCCGCGCAATATGTCGCGCTGCTGCAGGGCCAGGGCGGCGGCCCCGCCTTCATCCTCACCATCGACGGCGCGACGCGGAATTTCACGGTGCGGAAGGTCGACGCGACGCCGGAGCCCGGCAAGAGTTTCGAGCTCTGGCTGATCTCGGACAAGCTGCCGCGCCCGCGCTCGCTCGGTGTGATCGGCAGCAGTGACTTCACCGCGCGCCCGCTGCTCGCCGGCTACGATGCGGACATCGTGAGCGGCGCGACCTACGCCGTCACCGTCGAGCAGGCCGGCGGCTCGCCCGATGGCCAGCCGACCTCCGCCCCGGTGTTTTCCGGCAAGCTGATCGAGACCGTGCCGCCGTCTCAGCCGCAGGCGCCCGCGAACCAGTAGGTCCCGCGGCCCGAATGGGCGTAAGCGATATCCGGGACGATGTTCCCGCATGTCGCTCCGCTCATGCGGGCCACGAAATTGTCGCCAGGGTCCATCCCCATCGTCGTATCCCGACAAGTTCTCCCGAATTCGCCCCCGATTTGAACCTCCCCGCGATTGGCGGCGTCAAATCCCCGGAATTTGCAGTCGGCGCCGCCGATCATGGTGCCGGAGAGGGGCTAGAAATCAGATGGATGCAGCGAGAACGCCGGGCATCTTCCTCCACCAATATGCCGGGCTGCCGCACGGCCCGGCGTTCGAGGATTGGCGCGAACGGGCCTTCGGTCCCTGCGGCCTCGATATCGGGCCGAGCCGCGGCGACAGCATCGATTGCCGCCTCCAGATCAGCGTGGTCGACAATATCGCGCTCGCCATTCCCGAGGGCGCCTCCGCGCAATATTCCCGCACGCAGAGTCACCTTGCCGACGGCAGCGATGACCTCGTCCTGATCGCGGCACATGCGGGGCTCGTCCGCGTCGGGCAGAACGGCCACACCGTCGAGCTCGCGCCCGCACAGATGGTGCTGGTCGACATGAGCGTGACCGGGACGGTCGGCCACACCGACGAGGACCGCTTCACCACCATTCGCATGCCGCGCCGCGCGCTGCTCGACATCAGTCCGCGTGCCGAGGAGAAGCTCTCGCAGGTGCTCTCGGACGGCGCGGTCGCCGAGACCATCTTCCGCTATCATGCGCTCGCCGCCAATCACGCGCCGCATCTCGACGCCGTCGGCCAGCGCCTGACCGCACAGCACATGGTCGATCTCGTCGGTCTCCTGCTCGGCACCGGCGCGGAGCATGCAAGCCTCGCGCGCGGCCGCGGGCAGGCGGCCGCCCGCCTCGATCTCATGCGCGCCGACGTGATGGCCGCGCTCGGCCGCAACGATCTCTGCCTGTCGGACGTTGCGACGCGCTCGGGCTTGAGCCCGCGCCAGGCACAGCGCCTGTTCGAGCAGGCCGGCACCACCTTCACCGACTTCGTTCTGGAGCAGCGTCTGCTCCATGCGCGCAAGCTGCTCGGCGATCCCCGCGCCAGGGCGCGCAAGATCAGCGACATCGCGCATTCGTCCGGCTTCTCCGATCTGTCCTATTTCAATCGCGCCTTTCGCAAGCGCTTCGGCGCGACGCCGTCGGACCTGCGCGAGGCGTAAGCGGCACTTGCGAATCCGCCGGCCATCGTTGCCGTCGCGGTTGGTCCGGCCGCCCGGATAGGCTATATGTCGCATGCGGGCAGGCTGCTCGATCGCCTGTCGCTTTCTAGGGAGATGCAGTCCACGGACATGGCGCGTATCGTCGTGCTCGGCGCCGGATTTGCGGGCCTGTGGGCGGCCATCGGTGCCGCGCGCAAGCGTGACGAGATCGGTGCGGACAGCGACATCGAGATCCGCCTCATCGACCGCAATCCCTATCACAACATCCGCGTGCGCAACTACGAGGCCGATCTCAGCGAGGTCGCGCTGCCGCTGCCGCAACTGCTCGACCCCATCGGCGTGAGCCACGGGATCGGCGAGGTCGAGACGATCGATCCGGCAAGGCGCGAGATCTCGCTGGTTACCAGTGGCGGTGAGGAAACGCTGGCTTATGACCGGTTGGTGCTGGCGCTCGGCAGCGAGGTGATGCGTCCCGACATTCCCGGACTTGCGGAGCACGCGTTCGACGTCGACAGCTACACTGCGGCGCTTCACCTCGAGGACCACCTCGTCTCGCTCGGCCGCAGCGCGCCGTCGCCGGGGCGTTCGACCGTCGTGGTGGTCGGCGCCGGCTTCACCGGCATCGAGGTCGCAGCCGAAATGCCGGACAGGCTGACGCGCGCCGGCATCACCGGCAGCCGACGCGTCATCCTGGTCGATCCCAATCCGGCGGTCGGCGCGACCATCGGCGCGCATGCGCGTCCCGTCATCGAGACGGCGCTGGCCTCGCTCGATGTCGAGACGCGTCTCGGCGTGCGTGTTGCCTCCGTGGAAGCTGCCGGCATGCACCTGGGCTCGGGTGAGTTCATTCCGGCGCAAACGGTGATCTGGTGCGCCGGGATGCGTGCGAGCCAACTGGCCGGGAGCTTTGCAAGCGCGCGCGATCGGCTGGGGCGGCTGCTGGTCGATCCCTTCATGCGCCTTGCGGATGTGCCGGGCGTGTTCGCGGCCGGCGATATCGCCTCCAGCGTGGTCGATGGGCTGCATCCAACCGTGATGTCCTGCCAGTTCGCGCGCCCCATGGGCCGCTTCGCCGGCCACAACGTGGTGGCCGATCTCGCAGGGATGCCGATGCTGCCGCTGCGGATCGACTGGTACGTGACCGTGCTCGATCTCGGCGGTTGGGGCGCGCTCTATACGGAGGGGTGGGATCGAGAGGTGCGCAGCACGGGCGCGGCGGCGAAGGAGACCAAAGAGACCATCAACCGCAAGCGCATCTATCCGCCGCTCTCGGGGCGCAAGGACGAACTGTTCGCGGCGGCCGCGCCAACGGTGCAGCCACCGCCGCCGACCTATGGGGCGCCGCGCCGTTGAGCTGGCTCGTGCGTCCATCAGCCAATCTAACGATGAAACCTAGGCGACGAGCTCGCGCGGTCGAAATGGCTACGGCCATGGAAGAAAACCCGCTGCAACAGCCTCGCGCAGATGAGCGTAAGAGTTCAGAACCAGAGCATCGTCAGACCTGTGGAGCTTGTAGCCGGCGGCCTGAGAGTGAGCTTGGGGCGAACAGTTCCAGCGGAGCGGCTGCCAGCCTTCGTCCGCTCCGCGGCCTCTTAGCCGACTTTGCCGCTTGCTGCCGAGAGGTCGGCAATTGACCCCGAGCCGACATTAGAAGGCGAAGACAACTCTCTTGCTCGTTCCAGATTGCCTGAGAGCGGTGTCCTGTTCCGAACAAGGGCTGCCAATCCCACGGCTGCCTTTTCGTTCACGCGGACGTGAGGATCTCTTCGGGAAATATATTTCTAGCCGCCCGGTCCCCTTGCAAAATGGGCCGGAGGTTGGAGCTTCCACCAAGGGGATCCAATTGCACCGATTTGTTGCCAAAGCCAACGTCGATCACTTCATTGGCCTTTTGAACGGCAGTGATCTGACGCCTGACAAGAGGGCGGACATCACCAAACTGTTGATCGCCGAGCTGGATAAACTCGCGCATGACCTAGAGCATCTCGAGTTTGCCGAAAAGAAGGTTGCAGAGGGCCGAGAGAAGGTGAACGGTATCAGATGTATGTGTAATGGACATCGCTTTGGCACAGCCGAGCGCGAAGAAGCGGAACGACTGCTCGTAGCATGCGAAAATTTACAAACGGTGCTCGAAGACTTTTGTCATCGCCTGCGTGCAAAGGTCCGTTAGACCGCCTAACGGCAGCATCATTTCGAGCGACGACGCTGAGCTTCGTACCAACCCAAGGACGCAGCCGCATAACCTTCCATACGTGGCGTCCAAATTAGTGCGTGTTGCCGCGCCCAGTCCCATGCCGCGCGTTCGCGCTGGGTCTGATCGATAGATTGCATTGAGCTTTAATATGGCCCAACTCGTGGACAAAGGCCAAAAATCTGCCTTCAGTCTAGGACTACGCTTGCGACCAAACTAAAAACACCCGTGGGCTTCTGCTCTCACGGGCGGCTCAGATCGGACTTGAGTTCAGCTTCTTGCGCATGAGGTGACAGAACTGCTCCATCGACTGATAGATGCCTTCGAAGTTGCGAAGCACATTTTCTGCTTGTGCGCGTTCCGCTGAGCCATCAGCAAAGGAGTCTCGCAGCCTGCTGAGATAATTCATTCGGTCTCGGGCCTTGCGGTCCTGATCTCGGCAAACTGTAGGTGCTCCAGATTTCGGCCCATCCTGTCCTGGTCGGCGATCATGAGCTTCTGGATGGTGGTCCGAATGTGATCACTGAACTCCTGGTTGGTCAGGAGGCTGAGATAATGGTCGATATTTGCGTGAGTGATGTAGCTCTCCACGACGCTTCCTCCCCCTCGAAACCGGATCAAATTAGAACGAGATTTTTGAGCGCTGTCACTATGATAGGCGCAGCGAGATTTGATCGCGATCAAATAGCTCCTGATCCAGAGGACTATCTAGTCTAGCGAAGGAGGTCTTATGCCAATTGAGACTAGCCGCGCAGGCGGGCCTGCGATCCGCGCCGTCGACCCTTGGAGGCCCGGCAATCCAAGGCAAGGTGAGCGTCATCAGTTGCTCAGCGACCATGAGCGGGCTCGACTTGCGAAGATCGCCGCGGTCGTGCGCTTCGGAAAGGGTGATCATATTTATCGGGAGGGTGAGCCTGCTGAAGCAGTGTTCAACGTCGTAAGTGGTGTTGTAACGGCTTACCGCGCGCTTGCAGACGGCGAGCACGTCACGTCTTTTCTCCATCCTGGCGACCTCTTTGGTTTGTCTGAGGAAGGCCGTTATACCAACGGCACGAAGGCTGCTACGGCAGTCGTTGCTTACAAGATGCCGGTATCGGCCGTGCGGCGCATTCTCGCGACCGATCCCGAGTTGGACGTCGGCGTGATTGTCAAGTTGTGTGAGAACCTCCGGGAATCGCAGCGGCACGCGCTACTTTTGACCCGGAAGAGGGCCGCCACGCGACTTGTGATGTTCTTGGACCTTCAGCAGAATCTGCAGCTCAGCCGAGGCGAGCCGACCTCAGAAATTCATCTTCCGATGGATCGTTCGAGCATTGCCGCTTATCTCGGTATCACGCTCGCGGCCCTCGGCCGCGCGTTTCGAACGTTGACCTCCAAAAAAGTCATCGCCGCTCGAAACCGTCGACACGTGAAGATCCTCAACAAAGAGGCATTCAACAACCTGGCCGACATGGCATCAGTGGAGGATGATACCAAGCACACGCATGCCCCACTTTGAAAAGGCCCGATAGTCGCTACAAAAAAGAGCCCGCCCAGGCTGGGGGGACTGAGCGGGCTGCGGCTTACATTGAGCTTGGGGGTTGGGGGGGTCTGCTCAACGTACTCCAAGACACGAATATCAATCGTTGGACCAGGGCTGCATGTCGTTCAAACGGCGAGGATCGCCACGCCTATTGGAGGCTGATCGCCTCGGCCTTCTTGTTTGCCGGGCGTCCTGAATGGCGTCCATCAGTTCCGCGATCTCCAACATCATTTCACAGGTGTCTCGAAGTTCGGTGGCATAGTTGCGCAGTTGCTTAGCGGTAGTCACCACATCGCTCCTGTTGGTCGTCAATCGGGTTTAGTTCCAAGATCGCAGCGGAATTCGCCAAATTTTGTGCCTTCGACACGGATTGCAGAGCGAACGTCTCCTCCGAGAGTCGAGTTCGAATGTACGCACGTTCCAGGTCCGTTAGACTGGTCTGAAGCAGCCTATGGTAGCGACGGATATTATTGTAGTGCGCTCTTATGAGAGCATCTTCTGCGCCTGACATCTCCCCTCCCGTAGTCCCCTCTCTTGTTTGATAGATGATAAAGCCTCAAAGCGGAGAGAATTTTTGATCCAGGTCAAGGTCTGCTTCGCCTTCTTTCGCCCGTTCTTAATCGCGATCGAATCAGGCTGTATCGCGGTGTGGCATGGCAGCCTTTTCTGTGCGAGCCCTGCGATTTCGGGGGAGCGCTTGGCATCGCCGCGAAGCGGGCAACAATGTCTGCGGGTGGCCCGCTGCTGACCTTCACGCGAACCACCGCAGCGTCGGCTATCCGGCGTAGACCGGACCAGTCCCTGCAGCAGGTTTGAAGTCGCAGTTTGACCTTGGCTGTGTAAAAACGCGAGGGATCTAAACTTGACTAGAATTACATTCTTCAGCTCGTCGTCTAAGATGAAGGCGCTTGCGCGATTGAGCCTAGGATGGGTTTCGGACGAATAAATTCGTCTGAAGCGTCTTGGTGTTTTCACACAGCCCAGACCCAGAGCAGACAAACCGCTCTATCTCAAACGCCGTCCTCGCGCGAAAACCTCTGATGGAAGCTCCCCGAACATTTTCCGGAAATCGTTAGCGAAATGGCCTAGATTGGCGAAGCCACATTTGAAGGCGATCTGAGACACAGAAGTTCTCGGATTTCCTTCCAAGAGCATTTGCTTGGCGCGTCGGAGCCGTACGGACTTCGCAAACTGCATGGGCGAATATCCCCGATACCTCTTGAAAGCTGCATAAAGGCTGCGAATGCTGGTGTTCGTTTGTGCTGCCAATTCCTCGACGAGCACAGCGCGCGACCAATTTGCTTCAATGAATTCTTCGGCAAAGCGTACTACGGGAGGCGCTGCCTCCGTTGGGGATCTCTCCAATAATTCGATGTAGTTATGTTTCTGAGCCGAGAGGAACGTCATGATTAGCGCCTGCTCGAGCTCGATCAGCGTCGGCCTAGGTAGCTGCGATGCCGTCGAATTTAGCTGTTCGGCCAAGAACATGGTCAGTTGACGTAACAGCTGGGCCGCAGGCTGCTTCGGCGGCGCGGCGGGGTCAAACACGATCGCCCCCCGAGGTGCTGCACCGAGAAATGCGGCTAACGCTTTCTCCAACGCACTCGTCTTTATACGGAGGACCAACTGCTCGAACCCGGCTTCGAATATGATGGTACTAGGCTGCCCTGGCGGGGTAATGCCGAGGTGCTGCTCGTCTACGGGTACCGTCGTCGTATCGCCCAAAACGACGCCGGCTTTCCCCTTGAGGCCGACTTGTAGTCTTGCAAAATCGCCCTCGGGAAACTCGACGGCCGTTTGGGCAGCATATCCACAGAAGCCAAGCCCGATGCTGGGCAAAATCAGGTAATTCGCCACCCCCTGAAATTCGGTTGAATTCTCGACGGAAAATCCAGTTGCGCCATAGACCGTACGCAGCGCATCCCTCATCTCCTCCGGGTCACGTGTACAGACGACCGGAGAGCGGCTGAGCGGGTAGTCGATCTCATCCATTTGACAATTCACGAAGCCGGATCAATTGGCAGTTTTCGATGCGGAAGCGCGTTTAGCACTGATCTGAATCAAGGAGGGTTTCGATGCCGAGATTGAGCAATCTTTGCAGAATCCGGCAATGAGAAGTCGTTGTGCAGACGCATCAGATGAGAGACGCTTACACAATCGAAAGGATGCTCAAACGGCATCCGAGGGGGTGGCGAGCGCGTCTGCGTTTTCGACAGACCGCCGTCTCTGCGATGTAAGATGCTAAGTCGAACAGCTTTCAATGACCTAACTATACTATTTTCATTTCGTTCGTTGGCCGCCGGTTGTGGCCGCCGCCCGAGGCTTCCCGAACCGCACCGAACGAGCACTGACCGTCGAACTGCCGGCGGTCATTTCTTTTTCAATTCAGCCGGTGCTTGACGCCGCTAAGCTTGAGCACGCTTTGCAAGATTTGATCTTGGATGGCTGTTTGCTTGTGGTGCGAACTTGCTACCGTCGTGGAGATCATCCGAACGGGAGAAATGACGTGGGTTATGCGGCGGACGATACTTTCTTGATCTCTCAAAATGTCCGCCATTTCAGAGAACTCCTGGGCAGGGAAATGCATCCGGAAAGGCGCAGCAAGATAATCGACCTTCTTGCAGCTGAGCTAGCCAAGCTTCCCGAACCTGAACAACGGGTCGAGTTGATCAGGACGGCGAAATACTTAGTGACCTGATCGCAGGGAGATTCGCAATGCACAACGTAGTACAGTTTCCAAAGACCCGCCCTGGGTCGGACTTGGAAGGAGATGTTCGGCGCGCCATACTCCTTCTCGATGTTTCCCTCCTTCAGACTGCCAGCTTGATCGCGAACTGCCCTGCGGGTGGACGGAGGCTTGAATTAGATAATGAGCTTCTAGATCTGCGGGCGAAGCTTGAATATCTGCGGGGCTTGGCTCGAAGCACCGTTGCCGGAACTCGCCGTCAAGAGTGATGTCCGATTGTGGCCCATAGCTGATCATGCGCTGCGGTTCGCGGACGTCAGCTTGGATTTCAATTCCGGAAATTTGACACAGGGGCTGCTGATCGAGACCAACCCGGTGGGGCCCAGCTGCAAACCGTTGCGTTGCCCGACGGGCAAAACACCCCAGGGCTAGGGCAATCCGCGCAATCGAAAATATTCTACTTTACCGAAGTTCGGAAACGGCGTATGTGTTGCGGCAACCCGGCCCAAGGAAGAGGGGCGTATCGCGATCGTCACGAACGCGGGCCGGACGGCGGTGGACGCCGATTGCATCGGCGCGAAGGGTTTTGCAGGGCAGGCAACTGTGAGCAAGGCCGTCGCGCACACGACCGGTGTGATCGGCGTACGGCAAAATCGTGTGGTCCTGGCGCCCGGGGTCTGTGCGCCAAGTCTTGTGGTGGTGCGTGTCGCCCGACCGGGTGCGCGCACCAGTCATCTGCAAGGCGACGGGGGCAATAGTGCAGCGCTCCCCGGGGAGAGCACGACATAAGCCGTCAAACCACTGCGCAGGGAAGGCCGGGATGTCCTGGCTACACTTGTATGCCGCTGTGCAAATCTTCTGACTGTTGCTCCGCACAGTGGACCGCGGGTGCCAGCCGGCACCCGGTCTTCCCTGCGCCCTCTTTCAATCGAGGGTGAGCTAATGGGCAAAGCTCGGGCGAAAGATGCCGCGAGGCTGCGAAGGTGTGTCTCTATAGTTGAACACAGGTCTCGTGCCCCGGACGCAGTGCAGCGCGCAGCGGTGCGCTGCAGAGCCGGGGCCCATGCACCAGCGCGCCGTGCGGCTTGCTGTTGGGGTGGACGGCCCCCGACGGCATCAGTGTGCCAGAATGAGGTCGGTTTAGATCTCAGACGAAGGAGCCGTCCGTGAGCGAGATTATCCGAATTGGAGTGGATACGTCCAAGAGTGTTTTCCGGCTGCACGGGGTTGACGCAGCGGAGCAACCGGTGCTGCGCAAGAAACTGCGCCGGCGTGACATGCTGGCCTTCTTCGCGCGGCTGCCGGCGACGAAGGTCGGGATGGAAGCCTGCGGCGGGGCGCATTACTGGGCGCGGGAGCTGACGGCGCTAGGGCACGAGGTGAAGCTGCTGCCGGCGCAGCACGTCAAGCCCTACGTGCGGCGCGGCAAGAACGACCGGAACGATGCCGATGCGATCTGCGAGGCGATGAGCCGGCCGCGCATGAGCTTCGTGGCAATCAAGAGCGCGGAGAGCCAAGCCGCGCAAATGTTGATGACGACGCGCGAGCGGCTGGTCGCCTATCACACGCAACTCATCAACACGATCCGTGGTCACGCGGCCGAGTTCGGCCTCACGGCCGCCAAGGGGCCTGCCCATGTCGAGCCGCTGCTGGCGCGCATTGCCGACGACAAGACGGTGCCTGAACTGGCCAAGGACCTGTTCGCCATGCACGGCCAGGCGTTGAAGCGGCTGAAGGCCGAGCTGCGCGAGATCGAAGCGAAGCTGAAGGCCTGGCACCGGCAGAACGAGATGAGCCGGCGCCTTGCCGAAGTCGATGCCATCGGCCCGATCGGCGCCTGTCTGCTGGCGATCAAGGCGCCCGATCCGCAGGCCTTCCGCTGCGGCCGCGACTTCGCGGCCTGGATGGGATTGACCCCGAAGGACCATTCCACCGCGGGCAAAATGCGGCTTGGGGTGATCACCCGCGCCGGCGACGAGGCCTTGCGCCGCACCCTGGTGGTCGGCGCCACCTCGGTGATCAAGCAAGTCAGCAAGGATAAGGGCAATCCCTCGCCCTGGCTGCGGGATTTGGTGGCCCGCAAACCGCCGAAGCTCGCGGCCGTGGCGCTCGCCAACAAGGTTGCACGCATCGCCTGGAAACTGATGCGCAGCGGCGAACGCTATGACGCCGCACGGGCCGGCATCGTGTCCCCGGCCGCAAGTTTAGCACCGCCCTCGCGCCGTCAAGGCCGCTACGCGCCGGGGCCGTCCACATATGGGTCCCGGCTCTGCGCAGCACCGCTCGCGCGTTGCAGCGCGTCCGGGACACGAGAGCTGAATTCGAAGCGGGAGTCTCAATCAGATGCGACACCCCAGACATGAGAAAGCGCCCGTGGGGGGCGGGCGCTTTCTGTAGTCGACTTGGGGTTGGGGTCGTCTACATATCCACGTGGCGACTTTGGGGGGCTGGTAAAGGGCCGCGTGAATTCAAAAAACTCGTCAGATCTCCTCAGCGAACGAGGGATGCGTTCGAACTGGTGACAACGACCGGCTTGCCGGCCTTGATGACGCGCGCGGTCTGGGTCAGACCATCGTCCGAACCCGTGCGTGCCGTGATGCCGAGGCCTGCCACCGCGATCCCTGCAACGAGGGCCACGACCACAATTTTCAGATGGGTCGAGCGATCTGCGCTGTAGATCGAGTGGTTCACGGAAGCCTCCTGCCGCCATCTACCCGAAGTAGTCGCCAGCCCGTTCAGGCAGGTTCATGCTTCCGGTGCCCAACAACCTAGTATTGGCGGGATTCGTTCCCAAGGGGCGATCACAAGAGCGTGACACGACGTGAAGGATCGCGATCAAGAGCGACCGTTTCTCGTGAAATTATATAATGATCTCAAAGATATAATTGGTTGGTCGATCGCCTTGCCCGCCTTTGGTCGACAAGGCGCCGGGAACTCAAAAAACCATTTGCCTGTGGCTGAAAAACATACGGCTTCTCAAGGCAAATCAGACGCTTCCGACCGTTTTCAATCTCGCCCTGGGGTGAATTTCAGCCTGCGACAGCACGGTGGTCTGGGCCCGGAACCGCTCCACCAGGGACCGCACGAAGGGACGAATTGCCGCAGAGGTGACCAGCACCGGCGCCTCGCCTTCGCGGGCGGCGCGCTCGAAGGCCTCGCGCACGGCGGTCATGAACTCCGACAGTTTCGAGGGCTGCATCGCGAGGCTGCGCTCCTCGCCCTGGCCGATGATGGACTCGGCAAAGGCCTGCTCCCACCGCGCCGACAGCGCGATCAGCGGCAGATAGCCGGCGTAGGAGGTGTTCTGCGCGCAGATCTGCCGCGCCAGGCGCGCCCGGACATGCTCGACCATGGTCGCGGGATTGCGCGAGAAGGCGAGCGAGTCGGCGATGCCTTCGAGGATGGTGGAGAGGTCGCGGATCGAGATGCGCTCGGCGAGCAGCAGTTGCAGCACGCGCTGGATGCCGGACACCGTGACCTGTCCCGGCACGATGTCCTTGACCAGCTCGCTCTGCTCCTTCGGCAGTTCCTTGAGCAGCTTCTGCACCTCGCCATAGGACAGCAGGTCCGACATGTTGGCCTTGAGCAGCTCGGTGAGGTGGGTCGAGAGCACGGTCGCGGCGTCGACGACGGTGTAGCCCTTGAGCGAGGCTTCTTCCTTGAGGCTGGCGTCGACCCAGGTCGCGGGCAGTCCGAAGGTCGGCTCGGTGGTGTGGATGCCGGGCACCTGCACCTGGCTGCCGCCGGGATCCATGACCATGAACTGGTTCGGCCAGATCTTGCCGGTGCCGGCGTCGACCTCCTTTATCTTGATGATGTAGGTGTTGGCCTCGAGCTGGACGTTGTCGAGGATGCGCACCGCCGGCATCACGAAACCCATCTCGATCGCGAGCGAGCGGCGCAGCGCCTTGATCTGCTCGGTGAGGCGGTCGGTGCCGTCGGGCCCGTTGACGAGCGGCAGCAGGGCATAGCCGAGTTCGATCTTGAGGTCGTCGATCTTGAGCGCGGCCGAGATCGGCTCTTCCGCCGCGGCAGCGCCGGGGGCGCCCGGGGCACCGGCGGCCGGCGCCGCCATCGCGGCTTCCGCGGCCTTGACGGCGGTCTTCTTGCGGTTGCGGGCGTTCCAGGCCAGCGCGCCGGCGCCGACGCCGAGCGCCAGGAAGGGGAGGGTCGGAATGCCCGGCAGCGCCGCCAGCACCAGCATCACCGCCGAGGACATCGCGAGCGCCTGCGGATAGCCGGAGAACTGCTTCATCAGCGCCTTGTCGGCGGCGCCGGACACGCCGGCCTTGGAGACCAGCAGGCCCGCGGCGGTCGAGACGATCAGCGCCGGCACCTGGGTGACGAGGCCGTCACCGACGGTCAGCAGCGTGTAGCTGCGCCCGGCGTCGGCGAAGGACATGCCCTGCTGCGCCACGCCGATGATCATGCCGCCGACGACGTTGATGAAGACGATCAGGAGGCCGGCGATGGCGTCGCCCCGGACGAACTTGGAGGCACCGTCCATGGCGCCGAAGAAGCCGCTCTCGTCCTCCAGCTCCTTGCGCCGCTCCTTGGCGACCTTCTCGTCGATCAGGCCGGCGGAGAGGTCGGCGTCGATCGCCATCTGCTTGCCGGGCATGGCGTCGAGGTGGAAGCGCGCGGCGACTTCGGCGATGCGGCCCGAACCCTTGGTGATGACGACGAAGTTGACGATGATGAGGATGGCGAAGACGATGATGCCGATGACGAAATTGCCGCCCATCACGAAGCTGCCGAAGGCCTCGATGACGTGACCGGCGGCGGCGGTGCCCTCGTGCCCGTGCGACAGGATCAGGCGGGTCGAGGCCATGTTGAGCGACAGGCGCAGCATGGTCGAGATCAGGAGGATGGTCGGGAAGGCCGAGAACTCCAATGGCGCCTGGATGAACAGCGAGGTCATCAGGATCAGGATCGACAGCGTGATCGAGATCGCCAGAAACAGGTCCAGAACGATCGCGGGCAGGGGAAGGATCAGCACCACCAGGATGGTGAGGATGCCGAGCGCCAGCGCGATGTCGCCGCGCTTGAGGATGGTGACGATCTCGTTGAGGGAGGGGATGCCGGGCTTGGCGCTGCCTACGCCCTGTCCCGCGGTGACGTCGACCATGGTAGCTGCCTCCCCGCGGGACTGCCGTCCGCGCGCCCCAAACGTCTGCGCGGCGGCCGATGGGCCGCCGTTCCGAAAGTGAGGCACCGCACTGGCGTCCACGGGGGCTCTCCCGTTCTACGCGGCCGACGACACTCGACTTCACCCGGCAATTTTTGCCCGGTGTATGGTTAGCAAAGAGTTAACGCGGGGGTGGGGCGTTTCGGGGCCCGAGGCTGTCATTCCGGGGCGATGCGAAGCATCGAACCCGGAATCTCGAGATTCCGGGTTCGGCTCTTCGAGCCGCCCCGGAATGACCGTTGAGAGAAAGGTCCCTACTTCGCCTTCTCCATCTTCGTCACCGTGTATCCCGACGCCGCCTCCTCGGCCTCGAAGGTCACCTTGTCGCCGACCTTCACCTGCTTGAGCATGACGGGGTCCTTGACGCGGTAGACCATGGTCATGGGCTCCTCCATGCCGAGGCTCTTCGCAGGTCCATGCTTGAGCGTGATCTTGCCGGCGCCCTCGTCGATCTTCTTGACCTCGCCGCTGATCGCGGCAGCCCCGGCCGCCAGGGCTGCGGTGCTGACGGCTCCGGAGGCAACGCTGAGCGTCAGCGCCAGCGCAGCAGTGATACGGATGATGCGGTTCATGGCAGTCTCCTTCGTTACTTCACGGTGACGTGGCCGACCATGCCGTAGTCGCGGTGGTCGGGAATCAGGCAGGAAAATTCGAATGTGCCGGCCTTGCTGAATTTCCAGAGGATCTCGGCCGCCTTGTTCGGGGCGAGGCGCACGCCGTTGGAATCGTCGTGCTCCATGTGCGGATGCTTCTTCATCTCCACCGCATGCGCGAGATTCTCCTTGGTGGTGGCGAGCAGGAATTCGTGGTCCTCCTTGCCGACATTGCGCAGCACGAAGCGGACCTGCTCGCCGCGTTTGACCTCGATCCGGGCGGGTGCGTAGTCCATCTCGTTCATCAGGATCTCGATGGTGCGTGCGGGCTTGTTGGGATCGCCGGGCTCGCCCGCCGAAAAGGTCCCGTGCCCGTGCTTGTCGTGGGCAAAGGCCGGTGCGATCGAAAGCGCGGCCAGCGCGAGGCCGAGCTTGAAGGTGGTCTTCATCGTGGTCTCCAGTTGGTGGTTCATCGAAACGCTCACATCTTCATGTTCTTCATCGGCGGGCTTCCGGATTTCTGCCGGGCTGGCTCTGCGGCCGGCGCCGTCACCTCGTAGGCGACGGTGCCTTGCGGGAATTTGTACGGGCCGGGATCGCGGTAGTCGTCGCGCGCGAGGTCCTCGCGAATCTTCATCACCGTGAACATGCCGCCCATCTCGATCGGCCCGAACTGGCCGCTGCCGGTCATCATCGGCAGTGTGTTGTCGGGCGCGGGCATCTCCATGTTGCCCATCGCCATGCCGGTCGAGCCCATGGCCATGCCGTCAGGCGCGAGCCTGCCGACGGCCCTGGCGAGATCCTTGCGCGACACGCCGATCAGGTTGCGCACGTCGTGTCCCATCGCGTTCATGGTGTGGTGCGACTTGTGGCAGTGGAACGCCCAGTCGCCGGGATTGTCGGCGAGCACGTCGAACACCCTGACAGCGCCGACCGGCACGTCGGTGGTCGTCTCGGGGATCTGCGCGCTCTCCGGGACCCAGCCGCCGTCGGTGCAGGTGACCGCAAAGCTGTGGCCGTGCAGGTGGATCGGATGATTGGTCATGCTGAGATTGCCGATGCGCACGCGCACTTTGTCGCCGAGCCTGACCGGAAGCGGATCGATGCCGGGAAATACCCGCGCATTCCAGGTCCACATGTTGAAGTCGGTCATCTCGTTGACATGCGGCAGATAAGTGCCTGGGTCGACGCGATAGGTGCTCATCACGAAGACGAAGTCGCGGTCGACGGGACGGAAACTCAGATCGCGCGGATGCACGACGACCATGCCCATCATGCCCATCGCCATCTGCACCATCTCGTCGGAATGCGGGTGGTACATGAACGTCCCGCTCTTCCTCATCTCGAACTCGTAGACGAAGGTTTTCCCCGGCTGGATGTGCGGCTGGGTCAGCCCGCCGACGCCGTCCATGCCGCTCGGGATGATCATGCCGTGCCAGTGCACGGTGGTGTATTCGGGCAGTTTGTTGGTGACGAAGACGCGGACCTTGTCGCCCTCGACGGCCTCGATGGTCGGCCCCGGCGATTGCCCGTTGTAGCCCCACAGATTCACCTTCATGCCTTCGGCGAATTCGCGCACCACGGGCTCGGCGACGAGATGGAATTCCTTCCAGTCGCCGTTCATGCGGAACGGCAGCGACCAGCCGTTCAGCGTGACCACGGGGCGATAGTCCGGTCCGCTGATCGGATGCAGCGGTGGCTGCATCACCACCTTGTCCATGGTTGGCGCTTCCGGAATGGCAGCGGCCTGCACCCGGCCGCTGATGGCCGACGCGCCGGCAAGCGCGGCAGTCCCCAGGAATCCTCGGCGGGAAAACATCTCGGCCTCCATCTCAGTGGCCGCCGCCATCGGCAGGTGCTGCCGCGGCGACGGTGGTTGGATTGTCGCTCCCGGCCGCAGGCGAGCCGCCGCCATTGACGGCGGTCTGCAAATCGGCCTGGGCAAGGAAGAACCTCTGCCGCGCGTCGATCGCGCCGCGCAGCGAGGCGAGGCGCTGCCGCGCCTCGGTGAGCAGCGCAAAGATGTCGACCTGCATGCTGGAGAAGCGCAGCTGCATCTCCTCGGTGATGATTTTTCGCAAGGGAATGATCTCGCGCTGGTAGTGGCCGGCGATGTCGTAGGTGGAGCGATAGGCGCGATAAGCATCCCGCGCCTTGGAGCGCACATTCACGGCGCGCTCGGTCAGGCGGTTGAAGGCGAGGTTGTAGGTCTCGGCGGCCTGCCGCACCCGCACCTCGCCGCCGTCGAAGATCGGGATCTGGAACTGCACGTCGAAGCCGCGTTCGCGGAACGGTGGCCCTTCGGGATCCTGAGTGCGGCGGGAGATGCCGGCGAGATCGAGCAGTGTCACGAAGCGCGTCGCCTCGGTGAGATTCAGGGCCTTCGCCAGCGCCGCCAGCTCCAGCCGTGCGATCTGCAGGTCGATGCGATGGGCCACGGCATCGGCCTCGATCGAGGGCAATGCTTGCGGTCGACGCGGCAGCGGCGGCAGTCGATCAGGGAGACGGAAGTCGAGACCGTCATCCCACAGCCCCATCAGGCGCGCGAGCCTTTCGCGGTCGCTCGTTGCCGACTGCCGCGCAGTCGCGAGGTCGGCGGTGGTCTCGGCGTAGAACACCTGTTCGCGAGCCTGGTCGAGCTTGTTGAGCGAGCCGGTTTCGCCGAGCTTGACCGCCAGCTGCGCGGTCGATTCCGCCGTCGCCTTCGCGTCGGTCAGCAGCACCACCATCTCGTTGCCGGCAACGGTGCGGACATAGGCGCGGCGGACGTCGGCCGCGAGCCGCAACGTCGCCAGCGCTGCGCGCAGCTGCGCTCCGCGGAAGCGGTCGCGGGCGATGTCGGAGCGTAACGGCAGGGTGGCCAGCGCGAGGATGTCGCCGACCACCTGGCGCTCGATCTCGCTGGCGCCATTGCCTGAGATCCGCGAGATCGCGAACACGGGATTGGGCGGCAGGCTCTGCTCGACGAGGTCGGTCTCGGCCAGTGCCAGCTCGTTATAGGCGGCCTGCAGTCCCTTGTTGTTGAGCAGCGCGATCTGCACGGCGGCATCCGCGCTCAGCGTCCGCGACAACAGCTGGCGAACGCGCGTGTCGACCGCGCTGGCGCCCTCCGCCGTTCGCACGAAGGCGACGTCCTTGTTGATGGTCTGGCTTGTCAGGTCCGAGACTGCGCTCATCCCGCCGTCGGGCGAGAACGCGGCGCAGCCGGAAACGCTGAGTGCGGTCAGGACGAGCAGGCCCCGCGCAAGATGGCGTGTCATGGCGCGCTCCTACCGGTCTTGCTTCGGCTGCGGTGTGACCGTGTCGTTGCGGCCACGCCATGGCGCCGGCGTCGCAGGCCGCAGGCCGGTATAGGGCGCAATGGTCGAGCGATAGCCGATCCGCGCCACCTTCGCCGCCGGATCGGCGGGATCGGCGCTGGCGACTTGCGTTGTTGCCGGCATGCAGCCGGACAGCGCCAGCGCAGCAAAGGCCAGCAGCAGCCAATTGAATCGGTACTGTCGTCCACCCACCGCAGATGCGGCAGCGGACTTCGCCCCCGAAAGCGTAAACATGATTCTTCCCTGATCTGAAAACCACAGGTTTGCGCGCGCAAACGCGCGCTCGGCCCGAAATCGTCGTGTCAGATCAGGCGATGGGGGGGCGGTCGTTCAGGGGCGGCGCCGAGCTGTGCAGACTGGCCGCGATCTCGGGCGCACAGGCGGAGCCAGGCAAAAGCGGCCTGGTGACGATCGGCAGATCGGCCGGCAGCGCGCTGACGCACATCATCGCACAGCACGGCCCCACTGTTCCCTTGCCGTCATGATGATGCGGAGCGGGTGCGTCCTTCGCGGCAGTCTGGTGATGGGCGTGGGTTCCCGCGTGTTCGTGCGAGACATCGCCATGCAGATGGCTCGTCGGCATCTGGTGATGTGTCGGCACGGGATCTGCGAGCAGTGCGTCGTCAAGGCAAGGCGCAGGACCGATGCCCCATGCGAGGCCTGCTGCCGGCGAGAGCACGCAGAACAGATAGGCGAGGGCGATGATCCGCCCCACCCTGATCCGCATCGATCGCGTCAATCGCAGCAACATTCCGCCGACATGCTCTCCGCGCGGCCATGGTGCACACGCGCATTGCAAATTAGTGGCAAATCGCGCGATCGCCAAGCTCCTTCTTACCGCAGTGCACCGCGCATGCCCAATATCGCGCCACAATGCTTGACCCCTTGGCGATCCGCGGGCCATGGTCCGGCCCGTGCACGCGCCAAATCATCCAGGACAGACACCGGCTTCCTTCACCCCTGATTCGCGTCAGGCCTGGATGCGGCTGGTCATTGCGCTCCTGATCGGCTCGATCGGCGCCGTCGGCATGTGGGCGGTCGTGGTTGTGATTCCCGTGGTGCAGGCCGAATTCGGTGCCACGCGCGGCGCGGTGTCGCTGGCCTTCACCCTCATGATGTTCGGCTTCGGGCTTGGCGGCGTGATCGCCGGCAAGATCACCGACCGGTTCGGCATCGTGCCGGCCATGGCGATCAGCATCGCCTTCCTCGGCGTTGCCAACGTGCTCGCGGGCCTGTCGAGTCATCTCTGGCAGTTCGTTGCGGCCTACTTCCTCATCGGCCTCGGCACCTCTGCGACCTTCGCGCCGCTGATGGCCGAAGCCTCGCACTGGTTCGAGCGCTACCGCGGACTTGCCGTGACCATCGTCGCCAGTGGCAATTATGTCGCGGGCACGATGTGGCCGCCGATCGTGAGCTGGGGCACGCAGGAGATCGGCTGGCGCACCACCCATATCGGCATCGGTATCGTCTGCGCCAGCACGATGGCGCTTCTGGTCCTCGTCCTGCGCGCACAGATGGGCGGCGACAAGGTCCGCGATCACGCCAATGCGCCGCCGCCGCAAGTCGATCTCAAGCTCTCGACCAACACGCTGACGGTGCTGCTCTCGATCGCGTCCGTCGCCTGCTGCGTGGCGATGGCCATGCCGCAAGTGCATATCGTCGCCTATTGCGGCGACCTCGGCTATGGCGTGGCGCGTGGCGCCGAGATGCTGTCCTTGATGATGGCCTGCGGCATCGTCAGCCGGATCGGCTCCGGCTATCTCGCCGACAAGATCGGCGGCATCCGTACGCTGTTGGTCGGATCGCTGGCGCAGGGCTTTGCGCTGGTGTTCTATCTGTTCTTCGACAGCCTCGCCTCGCTGTATCTGATCTCCGCGATGTTCGGCCTGTTCCAGGGCGGCATCGTGCCGAGCTATGCCATCATCGTGCGTGAGGCGATGCCGGCGAGCGAAGCCGCAACCCGCGTCGGCATCGTGATCTTCGCCTCGGTGTTCGGGATGTCCTTCGGCGGCTGGGTGTCGGGCGTCATCTTCGACGCCACCGGATCGTACGCTGCCGCCTTCGCCAATGGCGTGGCGTGGAATGCGCTGAACATCAGCATCGTCGTATTGCTGCTCATCCGCTCGCGGATGAGCGCGACGAAGGTCGGCCCGGGTTTCGCGACTTAGGCGTTCTGCCCCAGCTTCGGCGGCATCCCCTGGTCTCTCAAGTGGATCAGTGATGGCGTCCGGTGTCGGCTTCGCCGTCCCGCTGCGTGTTGGCCTCGAACCACAGCGCGTTGAGGATGGCGAAGGTCCCTGCGAAGGCAACACCCAGAATCCACGAGAAGTACCACATCGTCGTTCTCCAGCTAGTACACCGTCGAATGCGTGTCCTCCTTGACGAACGCTTCGTTGATCGGTCCGCGCAGCACGCTGTAGACCCAGGCGGTGTAGAGCATGATCACGGGCAGGAAGATGACCGTCGCTGCCAGCATGATTCGCAGTGTCAGGAGACTCGACGACGTGTCCCAGACGGTGAGGCTGGCGCGCGGGTCGAGCGACGACGGCAGCATGAACGGAAACAGCGAAAGGCCGGCCGTCGCGATGATGGCGGCGATGCCGAGTCCGCTGGCCAGCAGTGCGAGCCCGGCGCGCTGCTTGCCGAGCAGCAGGGCGGAAGCGGACAGCATCAGGATGGCCACGATCGGAGCCGCCTTCGTCCACGGGAACAGGCGATAGTTGACGAGCCAGGCGCCGGCCTCCCTCGTAACCGTCTTGAGCAACGGGTTGGACGGGCCGTCATGGGGAATGGGCTGAGCGATCGAATAGCCCTCGATGCCGTAGGCCACCCAGATGCCGGCGACGATGAACAGCGCGACCGCCGCCAACGCGGCCATCCGCCCGATGCGCATGCCCCGCACGACCGGCGGACCTTCGGCCTTGAGGGCCAGGTAATTGGCTCCGTGCAGGGTCAGCATGGCGACGCTGACCAGCCCGCAAACCAGCGCGAACGGATTGAGCAGCCCCAGCAAGGTGCCTTCGTAGGTCATTCGCAGCGTGTCGTCGAAGCGGAAGGGAACGCCGACGATGACGTTGCCGAACGCGACGCCGAAGATGAGCGCCGGCACCAGGCCCGCAATGAAGAAGGCGATATCCCAGGTTGCGCGCCATCGCACGTCGTCGAGCTTGCTGCGGAACTTGAACGCGACCGGACGCAGGATCAGCGCAGCGAGCACCAGGAACATCGCGAGATAGAACCCCGAGAATGCCGTGGCGTAGAGCAACGGCCAGGCCGCGAAAATGGCGCCGCCGCCGAGGATCAGCCAGACCTGATTCCCCTCCCAGACGGGGCCGACCGTGTTGATGACGATGCGGCGCTCGACGTCCGACCTGGCCACGAAGGGAAGCAGGATCGCGATCCCGAAGTCGAAACCGTCCATGACTGCAATGCCGATCAACAGAATGCCGAGCAGTGCCCACCAGATCAGTCGCATGGTCTCGTAGTCGAACATGGCGGTGCTTCTCCTATTCGGCGGCGGCAAGACGAACGGTTGGCTCGGTGCGGGGCGCCCCGGGCCCGGCCTTGGCCGTCTTCACCATCAGAAGGATGTCGACGACCGCCAGGGTCGAATAGAACACCACGAAGCCGGTCAGGGTGGTCCAGACGTTGGCGGCCGAAAGGCTGGACACCGCCAGGAAGGTCGGAAGCACGCCCTCGATGACCCACGGCTGCCGTCCCACTTCGGCGACGATCCAGCCCAGCTCGGCCGCTATCCAGGGTAGCGGCAGGCTGAGCAGCGCCGCCCACAGGAAGAGGCGATATCGATCGAGCTGCCGTTTGCTGGCGAGCACGAAGGCGACCGCGAACAGGGCGATGAAATAGAAGCCGAGCCCGACCATGATGCGGAAGCTCCAGAACAGCGGAGACACCGCCGGCACGGTGCTCCACGCCGCCTTCGCGATCTCCTCCGGCGTTGCGTTGCGGACGTCGGCACGGATCTTCTTCAATAACAGGGCATGGCCGAGATCCGCCGCCGTCGCATCCAGGCGGGCCTTCTCGGTTGCGCTGGATGGATCGGCGCGGAGCTTCTCGAGCGCGTCATAGGCGATGAGGCCGTTCTTGATCCGTTGTTCGGCATGCGCGACGAGCTCCTTGATGCCCGGCACCTCCTTGTCCAGGGATCGCGTCGCGATCAATCCGAGCACCCAGGGGATCTTCACCTCATATTCGGTGGTGTGCTTTTCGAGATTCGGGAATCCGAACAGCGTGAAGGATGCTGGCGCGGGCTCCGTCTCCCACATCGCCTCGATCGCCGCGATCTTCATCTTCTGGTTTTCGCCGGCCGTGTATCCGCTCTCGTCGCCGAGAACGACGACGGACAGGGCGGAGGCGAGGCCGAAGCTGGCCGCCACGGTCATCGAGCGCTTGGCGAACTCGATATGTCGTCCCTTGAGCAGGTAGTACGCCGAAATCGAGAGCACGAGCATCGATCCGGTGACGTAGCCGGCGCTGACGGTATGAACGAACTTGGCTTGTGCGACCGGATTGAACATCACTTCCATGAAGCTCGTCACTTCCATTCGCATCGTTGCCGGATTGAACTGGGCGCCGACCGGATACTGCATCCAGCCGTTGGCGATCAGGATCCACAATGCCGAAATGTTGGAGCCGAGCGCGACGAGCCAGGTGACCGTGAGATGCTGCAGGGCGCTCAGCTTTTCCCATCCGAAGAAGAAAAGACCGATGAAGGTGGCTTCGAGGAAGAAGGCCATCAGCCCTTCGATCGCGAGCGGGGCCCCGAAGATGTCGCCGACATAGTGACTGTAATAGGCCCAGTTCATGCCGAACTGGAATTCCATGGTGATGCCGGTCGCAACACCCATCGCGAAGTTGATCCCGAACAGGAGGCCCCAGAACTTCGTCATCTCCTTCCAGATTGCGCGTCCGGTCATCACGTAGACGCTCTCCATCATTCCGAGCAGGATCGAAAGTCCGAGCGTCAGAGGAACGAAAAGGAAATGATACAGCGCGGTCAGGCCGAATTGCAGCCGTGAAAGCGACACGACGTCCAGCGATGTCATTGCGTGCGTCCTTGATTGGCGGAGTTCGTGGGGTCGAGAAACTGGCGGTCGAGGGCGCCGGCGTCGATCCGAGGGCGCTGGCTCGGCGCGAACACGAAAATCGCGGCGCCAAGGATGACTGCGATCTTGATCGTGAGCACGATCGTGAGGCTACGTCTCAGACCGGATGCGGCCATGAGTCATTCGTCCAGCTTGAAGCACGCATGAGTTCAGTCCATGCAGCCGACCACGGTGGAAGATCCAAGCGGGTTCATTCCATGGATACCGATAGATCTCCTGAGGCGGGTGCGGCTTGATCGAGCGCAAAACGCATCCTCACATCGGTGTGAGACACTCGTGTGAGGAGATGCGCCGCTCAACAGGACAAATTGTCCAATCAGCGCTTGTGCTTCGACCCGCGGCCGGCCGTCTTGGCTGTCCGAGGCCGAGAGCCGGCCGCGCGCGCCTTGGTCTTGGCGCTGGGCTGCACCCGCAGTCCGTCGACGAACACGTCGAGCATGCGCAGCACAGAGGACTGCCAGCCGGGCTGGTCGTGCATGTAGCACATGCCGACGAGCGCCCTGAGCAGGTCTTCCGGACTGATATCGCCACGCATCTCGCCGGCCGCGACCGCGCGGTCGAGCAGCGAGCCGATCGCCTTGGTCAGCCGGTCCATCGAGAAGGCCGCGAGCTCCGACGAGCTCTGGAACGTCAGCGCCAGCGCGGCCGACATGCCCTTCTTGGTGGCAACGAATTCGACGTTGGAGCGCAGCCAGCGCCTGAGCGCATCGACCGGGTCCTTCGCGTTCTTCAATTGCTCGGCAAGCTCGCTGAGCTGCTCGACCTCGCGCCGGTAGACCGCCTCGAACAGATCTTCGCGCGTTGGAAAATGCCGATAAAGCGTGCCGATGCCGACGCCGGCGCGTCTGGCCACGGCCTCCAGGCTGGCCTCCGGACCGCCCGCGTTGAACACGGACTTCGCCGCTTCGAGCACGCGCTCGCGATTGCGCACGGCGTCGGCGCGGGGCTTGCGGGTCTGGTCGCTGTGGTCGTCCATGCCGCCAATGTAGATCACGAATTGGTTAGATTGAACCCTTCTTGAACCTTGCGGGGCTGCATCGCGTTGTATGCGCACGGGCTTTCGACGAATTCCAAATATTTCGCGGCGACCCTTGCTAACCGGAGGGTGCCTCCGTATCTTCATCCAAGCGTTGGCCCGCATCATGTTCGGGCGGCGCATCGTCGACGGCGGCCACGGAGGTGGCGCGCTGCGCGATGAGACATGTCCAAATCTGATCGGAGCCTTGTATGAACCACTCCATCAGCCTCACCGTGAACGGTGCGCGGCGCGATTTCGTCCTCGACGATCCGCGCGTCACGCTGCTCGATCTCCTGCGTGAGCGCCTCCATTTGACCGGAACCAAGAAGGGATGCGACCGCGGCCAGTGCGGCGCCTGCACCATTCTGGTCGACGGCAAACGCATCAATTCTTGCCTCGCACTCGCCATCAGCCATGACGGCGCCGACATCCTCACCATCGAAGGCCTCGCGCGCGGCGACCAGCTGCATCCGGTGCAGGCCGCCTTCATCGCTCACGACGGCTTTCAATGCGGCTTCTGCACGCCGGGCCAGATCATGAGCGCGATCGGCATGATCAAGGAGGCGCAGGCCGGCGACGATCCCGAGCGCATCCGCGAATGCATGAGCGGCAATCTCTGCCGCTGCGGCGCCTATGCCGGCATCGTCGATGCCGTGCGCGATGCACAAGGACAGATGGACGAATCCAATCAGAGGCGCTCGGCATGAAACGGTTCGATTACGTCAGGCCTGCGACGGTCACCGAGGCCGTTGCCGCCGCCGCCCAGCCCGGCGCGGTCTATCTCGCCGCCGGCACCAATCTGCTCGACCTGATGAAGGGCAACGTCAGCCGCCCGGATCGTTTGGTCGACGTCACGCATCTCGATGGTCTCGATCGCATCGAGACACTCGCCGACGGGTCTTTGCGCATCGGCGCGCTGGTGAGCAACGCCGATCTCGCCCATGACGCTGAATTCGCGAGATCATATCCCGCGGTGGCTGAAGCGCTGCTGTCCGGAGCGTCGGCGCAATTGCGCAATGCCGCGACCGTCGGCGGCAATCTCCTGCAACGGACGCGCTGCGCGTATTTCTACGATACCGCCAGCCGTTGCAACAAGCGCGAGCCGGGTTCCGGCTGCGACGCTCGCGACGGCGAGAACCGCGGCCACGCCGTGCTCGGCTGGAGCGAGAGCTGCATCGCGACGCACCCCTCCGACTTCTGCGTGCCGCTGGCCGCGCTCGATGCGGCCGTCGAGATCGAGGGCAGGGGTGGCCGGCGCGAGATCGCGTTCGACGACCTGCACCGCCTGCCTGGCGATACGCCCGAGCGCGATACCGTGCTCGAGCCCGGCGATCTCATCGTCGCGGTGCGCCTGCCGCCCGTGGCGCGCGGCTTTGCCGCGCATGCGCGCTATCTCAAGGTCCGCGAACGCACGTCTTATGCATTTGCCGTCGTTTCGGCCGCTGCCGCATTGCGGATCGAGGACGGCAAGATCGCCGAAGCGCGGCTTGCGCTCGGCGGCGTCGCCGCGAAGCCTTGGCGCGCCCGTGGCGCTGAGGAGGTGCTCAGGAACGTCGCGCCCACGGCCGACGCCTTCCAGGAGGCGGCCCGGCGTGCGCTCGAGGGCGCAAAACCGTCCGGCGACAACGCCTTCAAGATTGAGCTCACGCGCCGTATCGTCATGCGCGCGCTGACCTTGGCCACTGCCGGCACGCCCGCGCGGATTCCCGCGCTGCCGGCCTCTCCCTTTGCCGCGACCTCCGGAGCCCTCCATGTCTGAGCTCAACTTGACCAGTGCTCCCGCCCATCTCAGGCACGGCTCGAACATCGGCCAGCC
>NZ_AJQE01000147.1 GCF_000261685.1 Bradyrhizobium genomosp. I (2014)
GTCACGGGACAGGCGACCTATGCCGCGGACAATCACCCGCCCGGCATGCTGTTTGCGGTCATCGCCGTCTCCAGCATCGCGCGCGGCCGTGTGGTCTCGCTTGATGTCTCCGCCGCCAAGCGGCATCCCGGCGTCGTGGATGTCATGACGCCCGATCACAAGCCGCCGCTCGCGATCGATCCGGAGATCAAAACCAATCCGTTCGTGTTCCGGATGGAGGCGTTGCAGAGCAACGAAGTGCGCTACGCCAACCAGCCGATCGCGGTCGTGATCGCCGAGACGCTCGAGGCAGCGACGGAAGGTGCCGCGTTGCTGGCGCCGCGCTACGAGACGCTGCCTCCGCTCGTGGGCCTCGATGCCGGCGAGAGCTTCGTGCCCCCCGTCGTCGGCGTCGGCAATCCCGCGGAGCATCACCACGGCGATGTCGAGGCCGGCCTTGCCGCGGCGGAGAAGCGGATCGATGCGACTTACGAAACACCGCCGCAATATCACAACGCCATGGAGCCGCATGCGGTCGTCGCGCACTGGGAGGGAGACAAGCTGTTCGTGGACATGCCGACCCAGGGCCTGAAGCTATCGCTGGCGCGCGTCGCCGAATTGTTCGGCATTGCGCATGACAAGATCCACATCCGCAGCCCCTTTCTTGGTGGCGGCTTCGGTTCGAAGGGGCTGATGGGCGGGCCGCCGGTTCTCGGCATCATGGCGGCCAAGCTCGTCGGCAAGCCGGTCAAGCTGGTGCTGCGCCGAGAGCAGATGTACGGCCCGGTCGGCCATCGTGCACCGACGCGGCAGCGGTTGCGCATCGGAACCGACGGCGAGGGGCGTCTGACTGCGCTCGATCACCATGCAAGGACCGTGTCGAGCACGTTCGACGATTTTTACGAGCCCGCCGCCGACGCCTCGCACACGCTCTATGCCGCACCCGCGATCCGCACCTCGCACGATGCCGTGCGGGTCAATACCGGCACGCCGCTGTTCATGCGCGCGCCCGGCGAGGCGACGGGCTCGATCGCGCTCGAGAGTGCGATCGACGAGATGGCCTGGGCTTGCGGCATGGATCCGCTCGCCTTCCGCCTCAAGAACTACGCCGAGGTCGAGCCGATGACGGGAAGACCGTTCTCCTCCAAGGCGCTGCGTGCCTGCTACGAGCAGGGCGCGACGCGGTTCGGCTGGGCGAAGCGTTCGCTCCGGCCGCGACAAATGCGCGATGATGCCGGCCTTCTGGTCGGCTGGGGCATGGGCACGGCGACTTTCCCTGCGCTGATGTTCCAGGCGGAGGCCCGGGCGGCGATCCGCCGCGAAGGCTCCGGCGTGATGGAGATCGGCGCGCACGACATGGGGCAGGGCGCCTGGACGGCGCTCGCCCAGATCGCTGCCGACGGTCTCGGCCTCGATGTCGAGCGCGTCGAATTCAAGGCGGGGACGTCGGACCTGCCGGATGCCGGCATTGCCGGTGGCTCGGCGCACACGGCGACCGCGGGTGCAGCGATCCACAACGCCGGCGCGGCCGTGATTGCGAAACTCGCCGATCTCGCCACCCGCGACGAGCGCTCGCCGCTGTTTGGTGCTGGCAACGCCGGGGTGATCGCGCGCGATGGCAGATTGATCCGGCGCGACGACGAGAGCCGCGGCGAGAGCTACGCGGAGATCCTCGCGCGCGCAGGCCTCGCCGAGGTCGAGGCCCGCGGCACCGGTGCGGCGAACCCTGCTGCGATGGAGGAATATGCCATGCACGCCCACGGCGCGGTGTTCGCGGAAGTGAAGGTCGATCCCGATCTCGGCCAGGTCCGCGTCACCCGCATGGTCGGCGCCTTCGCGGCCGGGCGGATCGTCAATCCGCGCATGGTGCAGAGCCAGCTGTTCGGAGGCATGATCTGGGGCATGTCGTTCGCGCTGCACGAGGAGGCCGTCACCGACCGGCGCAGCGGACGGATCATGAACGCCAATCTCGGCGAGTACCATATCCCGGTGAATGCCGACGTGCCGCCGCTCGACGTGATCACGGTCGAGGAGCACGACCCGCACGTCAATGCGCTCGGCATCAAGGGCGTCGGCGAGATCGGCATCACCGGCAGCGCCGGCGCGGTCGCGAACGCCGTATGGCATGCGACGGGCGTGCGCGTCCGCCGCTTTCCGATCCGGATCGAGGAGTTGCTGGCGCAGCGTTGAAGCCGTGGGCGGGGCGAGACTTCGCTCCGCCTTGGCCTATCAGTTTATCATCCTGCGGAGAGCTTTGATCTGCTCTCTCTGCGCGTCGATGTATTTTCTGATGGCGGCGCGCAGCTCTTGCGATTGGAGCTTGTCGGTGTCGCGCTGGACTTCCTCGAGCGCGGCTTCTGCATAGGCGAGAGCGGTCTTCATCTGCGAGCCCTGTTACGAAGCGGCCCCGGAGTGCCCAAGGAATTCTCAAGTGTCCGGGGCCATAACCTCAGCACCTTTGCGCGAGGCTGCTCGGCTACGGCTTCCAACGTATAGAGCTTTGGCTCGCACAAATTGAGATGGCTCAAGCTCCGTAAGAAACCGGTGGTCCCGTAAGATCCCGGATGCGCGTCAGAACGTCGGCGGCGTGCAGGCCGAGATCACTTCGCACGGCTTGCCGCCGACGCAGCGGAAGCGATGCGGGCGGCGGCTCTCGAAATAATAGGCATCGCCGGGATTGAGGATGCGGCGCTCGTCCTCGACGGTGACTTCGAGCTTGCCCGAGATCACGATGCCGCCTTCCTCGCCGTCATGCACGAGGTGCACGCGGCCGGTGTCGCTGCCGGGCTCGTAACGCTCCTTCAGGATCTGCAGGCTGCGGCCGAACAGATTATCGCCGATCTGGCGGTAAGAGATCGGCTTCTTGCCGACCTCGGTCAGCTCCTCGGCGCGATAGAAGATCTTGCGCCTGGACTCCGGCTCCAGCGCGAAGAACTCGGCGAGCCCCATCGGGATGCCGTCGAGGATGCGCTTGAGCGCGCCGACCGACGGGTTCATCTGGTTGGATTCGATCAGCGAGATCGTCGAATTGGTGACCCCGGCGCGCTTGGCGAGCTCGCGCTGCGACAGCTTGTGGCGCGCCCGGATGAATCGCAGCCGTCCACCGATGTCGACGCTCATGGCCCAGATCCCTGTTGCAGGTGTTGCGGATCGCGCAAATATGGACCGGCAGCCCCAGCCAAATCAATGGGTTGCGGCTGAGCAGAAAAGGACTTGTTGCGCTTTCCAAGCCGTGGCTCTGCTAGGATATCAGCAAAGGAGCGCGGCCGTGACCCTTCATCAGATTCCGAACACTATCAAGACCGACTCGTTCTGGATGCCGTTCACGGCCAACCGGCAGTTCAAGAAGGCGCCCCGCCTGTTCTCCTCGGCCGAGGGCATGCACTACACCACGGTCGACGGCCGCAAGGTGATCGACGGCTCCGCCGGCCTGTGGTGCGTCAATGCCGGCCACGGCCGCAAGCAGATCGCCGCCGCGGTCGAGCGCCAGCTCATGACGCTGGACTTCGCGCCGTCGTTCCAGATGGGGCACCCGCTGGCGTTCGATTTCGCCGAGCGGCTTGCCGAAATCGCGCCGAAGGGCCTCGACCGCGTCTTCTTCACCAACTCCGGCTCCGAGTCGGTCGACACTGCGCTGAAGATCGCGCTCGCCTATCACCGTGCGACCGGCCAGGCGAGCCGCACCCGCCTGATCGGCCGCGAGCGCGGCTATCACGGCGTCGGCTTCGGCGGCACCTCGGTCGGCGGCATGGTCGCCAACCGACGCGCCTTCACCACCCTGCTGCCGGGCGTCGATCACATCCGCCACACCCACGACCTCACCCGCAATGCCTTCGCCAAGGACCAGCCCGAGCATGGCGCCGAGCTTGCCGACGATCTCGAGCGTCTCGTCGGCCTGCACGGCGCCGACACGATCGCCGCCGTCATCGTCGAGCCGGTGCCCGGCTCGACCGCGGTGCTGCCGCCGCCGAAGGGCTATCTGCAGCGCCTGCGCGAGATCTGCGACAAGCACGGCATCCTCCTGATCTTCGACGAGGTCATCACCGGCTTTGGCCGCCTCGGCACGCCGTTCGCCGCCAACTTCTTCGGCGTCACGCCGGACCTGATGACGACGGCCAAGGGCATCACCAACGGCACCATTCCCTGCGGCGCGGTGTTCGCGAGCAGGAAGGTGCACGACGGCCTGATGGTCGGTCCGGAGAGCCAGATGGAGCTGTTCCACGGCTACACCTACTCTGCGCATCCGACCGCCTGCGCCGCCGGCATCGCGACGCTCGACATCTACAAGGACGAGGGCCTGCTCACGCGGGGTGCGTCGATCGCCGAATATTGGCGCGATGCCCTGCATTCGCTGAAGGGCCTGCCGAACGTGGTCGACATCCGCAATTGCGGCCTGATGGGTGCGGTCGAGCTGGCGCCGCGTGACGGTGTCGCCGGCGCGCGGGGCTATGACGTGATGGTCGACTGCTTCAACACCGGCCTCTACTTGCGCATGAGCGGCGACAGCTTCGCGATGTCGCCTCCGCTCATCGTCGAGAAGAGTCACATCGACCAGATGGTTTCGATCCTCGGCGACGCCATCAAGAAGGTGGCCTGATAATTGCTCTCGCCGTTGCGAGTTGTATCCTTGCAGCGGCGAGCGTGATGCCGCGGGAGTTTGACGAAGCGTGAAAGTTCTGATCCTCGGCAGCGGTGTCATCGGTGTCACCTCTGCCTACTACCTCGCACGTGCCGGCCATGACGTGACGGTCGTCGATCGTCAGCCGGAGCCGGCACTGGAGACCTCTTTCGCCAATGCCGGCGAGGTGTCGCCCGGCTATTCGTCGCCCTGGGCTGGCCCCGGTGTGCCGGTGAAGGCGGTCAAGTGGCTGTTGATGAAGCACGGCCCGCTGGTGATCCGGCCGAAGCTCGATCCTGTCATGTGGGTCTGGCTGCTCAAGATGCTGCGCAACTGCACCAGCGCGCGCTACGCGGTGAACAAGAGCCGGATGATCCCGATCGCGGAATACAGCCGCGACTGTCTGCGCGATCTGCGTCGCGACATCGGCATCCAGTACGACGAGCGGTCGCAAGGCACGCTGCAGCTCTTTCGGCACCAGGCCCAGCTCGACGGCACCGGCGACGACATCGCCGTGCTCAAGCAGTATGGCGTGCCCTTCGAGGTGCTGAGCCGCGAGGGCTGCATCGCGGTCGAGCCGGCGCTATCAGGCGTGAAGGAGAAATTCGTCGGCGGGCTTCGTCTG
>NZ_AJQE01000148.1 GCF_000261685.1 Bradyrhizobium genomosp. I (2014)
CGCTTGCGAAGCATGCCCAGGCGCTCGGCGTGCGTTTCCTGTTCAACACCGGCATCGATCGCATCGTGACCGACGGCGCGCGCGTCAGCGGTGTCGCGACCAGCGCCGGCCTGTTGCAGGCGGACGCTTACGTGCTCGCGCTCGGAAGCTATTCGTCTCGCATGGCCGCGCCGCTCGGCATCTCGCTGCCGGTCTATCCGGTGAAGGGCTATTCGATCACGGTGCCGATCAAGGACGCCTCCGGCGCGCCGGAATCCACCGTGATGGACGAGAGCTACAAGGTCGCGATCACCCGCCTCGGCGATCGCATCCGCGTCGGCGGCACCGCCGAAATCTCGGGCTTCTCGACCAGGCTCTATGACGCGCGCCGCGCCACGCTCGACCATTCGCTGACCGACCTGTTCCCGCGCGGCGGCGATCTCGCCAAGGCGACGTTCTGGAGCGGACTGCGTCCGATGACGCCGGACGGCCCGCCCGTGATCGGCCCGACCCAATACGCCAATCTCCACCTCAACACCGGCCACGGCACGTTGGGCTGGACCATGTCCTGCGGTTCGGGACGCGTGCTCGCCGACATGCTGTCGGGCAGGAAGCCGGACATCGACGTCAGCGCCCTGACGGTGGACAGGTACGCGCACAGGTTCGGGTGATTGACGCTGTCATTCCGGGGCGCCTCGAAGAGGCGAACCCGGAATCTCGAACTTCCGGGTTCGATGCTTCGCATCGCCCCGGAATGACAGTAACTTACCCCGTCCCCGTCACGCAATTCACCCACAGCACCACGGCCTTCGCATCCTTAGCCGGATTCGAGAACCGGTGCGGCCTTCGGCTCGCAAAGCGAAAACTGTCGCCTTGCTTCAGCGACCACGTCTCGCTGTCCACCATCAGCATCATCTCGCCTTCGAGCACGAGTCCGGCCTCTTCGCCATCATGGGTGTAGAGCTCGTCGCCGGTGGAGCCGCCGGGCTCCAGATGCACCAGGAACAGGTTGAGCTTGTTGTCGGCGCTGGCCGGGCTCAGCAGCTGTTTTGATACGCCGGTGCGCCAGAGCTTCAGCTCCGGCCGTTGCAAGCCGCGCGTCACCACCTGATCGGATGCGCCGTCGCTACTCGGGCTCGCACCGAACAGCGCGGCGATGCCGACGCCGAGCACGTCGGCGAGCGTCGCCAGCACGCGCAGCGAGGGTGACGACAGCCCGCGCTCGATCTGGCTGAGAAAACCGATCGAGAGGTCGGTGCGTGCGGCGACCATCTCCAGCGAGAACCGCCTGATACGCCTGAGATCCCTGATGCGGCGGCCGACCGCGACGTCCATCGCCGGCTCGGCCGGCTTGGCAATGGCCTTGGCTTTCACCGTCCTGGCCGGCTTTGCGGCGGCCGGTTTGCGTATTCTTTTGCCACCGCTCACGTCAGACCGCTTCCTTCATGTGCATGAAAACCGCTTGCATCGTCTGCGAAAGTGTGACCAAATTTTCATATTGGTGAAAATAGGCCGAAACGGCTTGGCTCGCAACTCCGATCACGACATGCGCGAGCGCTGCCACCGGCCGGACCCAAAGGGGGATGCGATGAAGCGTTTTGGTCTGGCCGCGATCGCGGCACTCGCAATTGCAACCGTCGTGCCGGCCTCGGCGCAACAGGTGCTGAAGGTCGGCTCGACGCCGACGGGCATTCCCTTCACCTTCCTCGATACCAAGACCAACACCATCCAGGGCATCATGGTCGATCTCATCACCGAGGTCGGCAAGGATGCCGGCTTCAGCGTGCAGATCGAGCCGATGCAGTTCTCGGCCCTGATACCGTCGCTGACATCGAGCAAGATCGACATCATTGCCGCTGCGATGTTCATCACGCCGCCGCGCAAGGAGGTCGTCGACTTCTCCGACCCGATCTACAGCTACGGCGAGGGCCTGGTGGTGCCGAAGTCCGACACCAAGGCCTATGCCACGCAGGACGATCTGAAAGGCGCGACGGTCGGCGCCCAGGTCGGCACCGCCTTTGTCGACGCGCTGAAAAAATCCGGCCTGTTCGCCGAGGTGAAGGCCTACGACACCATTCCCGACATCCTGCGCGACGTGAACACCGGGCGCCTCAAGGCCGGCTACGCCGACTATCCGATCCTCGCCTACAATCTGAAGCAGGGCGGCTTCCCCGAGGTGCGCCTCGTCGACGGCTACAAGCCGGTCACGGTCGGTTCGGTCGGCATCGGCGTGCGCAAGGGCGAGACCGCGCTGCTCGGCAAGATCAACGCCTCGCTCGCGAAGCTGAAGGCCAACGGCACCATCGACAAGATCCTCGGTAAATGGGGCCTGAAGGCCCAGGGCTGATAACGGCTCACCGAAGGCTGCCCGATGAAAGGTTTCTGGCGCGACGCCGTCGAGTTCTTCCCGATCCTGATGAACGGCGTCGCGCTGACGATCGTCGTCACCATCGGCTCGCTGCTGCTCTCGACGGTGCTCGGCCTCGTCTGGGCGATGATGCGGGTCTCCGGCATCAAGGCGCTGTCGATGCTCAGCGCCAGCCTGATCAACGTGATCCGCGGCATTCCGATCATCGTGCTGTTGTTCTACCTCTACTTCGTGATGCCCGATCTCGGCGTCACGCTGTCGGCCCTGCAGGCGGCGATCCTCGGGCTCGGTATCGCCTATTCGGCCTACCAGGCCGAGAATTTCCGCGCCGGCATCGAGGCCATCGACAAGGGCCAGATCGAGGCGGCGCAATCGATCGGCATGGGCTGGTGGCTGACCATGCGCCGCGTGGTGCTGCCGCAGGCCGTGCGCATCGTGCTGCCGCCCTACGGCAACGTCATGATCATGATGCTGAAGGACTCTTCGCAAGCCTCGACCATCACGGTCGCCGAGCTTGCGCTGCAAGGCAAGCTGATCGCGTCTTCGACCTTCAAGAACACCAGCGTGTTCACGCTGGTGGCGCTGATGTATCTCACCATGAGCATCCCGCTGATCCTGCTGGTCCGTCACTTCGAGAAGCGGGCCGGCAAGCGATGATTGAGCTGAGCGACGTCCACAAGAGCTTCGGCAAGGTCGAGGTGCTCAAGGGCATCACGGCCTCCGTCCAGAAGGGCGAGGTGGTCTGCATTATCGGCCCCTCGGGTTCCGGCAAATCGACCATCCTGCGCTGCATCAACGGGCTGGAGAGCTACGACCGCGGCGAGATCAGCGTCGAAGGGCTGAAGGTCGACCGCGACGCGCCGTCGATCGTGGACATTCGCACCCAGGTCTCGATGGTGTTCCAGCGCTTCAATCTGTTCCCGCACCGCACGGCGCTGGAGAACGTGGTCGAGGGACCGCTCTATGTGAAGAGAGAGTCGCGCGCGCATGCGCTCGAGCGCGGCCGCGCGCTGCTAGCCCAGGTCGGGCTCGCGGAAAAGGCTGATGCACATCCGCCGCAGCTCTCCGGCGGCCAGCAGCAGCGCGTCGCGATCGCGCGCGCACTTGCGATGCAGCCCAAGGCGATCCTGTTCGACGAGCCGACCTCGGCGCTCGATCCCGAGCTCGTCGGCGACGTTCTCGGCGTCATGCGCAAGCTCGCCGATGACGGCATGACCATGGTCGTCGTCACCCACGAGATGGGCTTTGCCCGCGACGTCGCCGACCGCGTGCTGTTCATCGACGGCGGCGTCATCGTCGAGCAGGGGCCGGCCAAGGCGCTGCTCAACCAACCTCAGCATCCGCGCACGCAGGATTTCCTGCGTCGCGTGCTGCATCCGCTCTGATCGGTCTTTCGCCAATGACGCGCCTGCCTCTGCCGCCCTCGCTCTACGCCGACACCGCCGTCGCGCCCGCGGCCACGCCGCCGCTGGACGCCGACAAGACCGTCTCGGTCGCAATCGTCGGCGGCGGCTATACCGGCCTGTCCACCGCGTTGCATCTCGCCGAGCAGGGCGTCGAGGCGCTGGTGCTGGAGGCGCAGGAGCCGGGCTGGGGTGCGTCCGGCAACAATGGCGGCCACACCAATCCCGGCTTGAAGCACGACCCCGATCAGATCGAAGCGGATTTCGGCGCCGAGCTCGGCCGCCGCGTGATCGAGTTCGCCTACGGTACCACGAATTTCACCCACGACCTGATCCGCCGCTACCAGATCCCGTGCGAGGCGCGGCAGAACGGTACGCTGCGCGCGGCCTATCACGAGGCGAGCGCTGCGGCAATCGAGAGGACCGCGCAGCAATGCATCCGCCGCGGCATGCCGGTGACATATCTGAACCGCGAGCAGCTCCGCGAGATGACCGGCACCGATCGCTACATCGGTGCCATGCTGGACACGCGCGGCGGCGATCTGCATCCCCTCAGCTACGCACGCGGCCTCGCGCGCGCCGCGATCTCGGCCGGCGCGAAGGTTTTTGGCGAGACACCGGCATTGTCGCTGCGCCGGGACGGCACGCGCTGGCGCATCGAGACGCCGCGCGCGGTGGTGCACGCGGAAAAGGTGCTGCTCGCCACCAACGGCTTCACCGATGATCTCTGGCCGGCGCTCCGCCGCACCATCGTGCCGGTGTTCTCCTCGATCGCCGCGACTGCGCCGCTCTCCGACGAGGTCGCTCGTTCGATCATGCCGACGCGACCGGTGCTCTACGAGAGCGGCCACATCACCGTCTACTACCGGATCGATCAGCAGAACCGCCTGTTGATGGGCGGCCGCGGCCCGATGCGCTGGATCAAATCACCCAACGACGTCGCCTATCTCATCCGCTATGCCGAGCGGCTATGGCCGCAGCTCAAGGGCGTGGCCTGGACCCATGGCTGGAACAGCCGGCTGGCGATCACCGGGGATCATTATCCGCACGTGCATGAGCCCGTGGAGAACATCCTGATCTCGCTCGGCTGCAATGGACGAGGCGTCGCGCTCTCGACCGCGATGGGGGCGCAGCTCGCCCGCCGCCTGATCGGCGGGCCGAAGGTGGAAATCGACATGCCGATCACGGGCATCAAGCCGATCCCGCTGCACGCGTTCTGGCCGGTCGGCGTGACGACCGCAGTGATTGCGGGCCGCGTGCGCGACCGGCTCGGCATTTGAAGAAAGGCGCCGCCTGGTTTCGGGCGACGCCTTGCAAGGAGTTGGAGAGTGGGCGTCAGCAGCGGCCCTGTTTCCACAGGCCGGGCGGGCATCCCATGCCGCGCCAGCCAACCTTGCGCCCATGGTGCCATCCCGGCGGCGTGCCATGATAATGATGGCCCATCGCGTGACCATGGCCGCGACCATGACCATGTCCACCCTTTGCAGCCGCGGGGCCGGCAAACGTAAAGCCGGCCGCGATGATCAGCGACGCGGCGAGCGCAAGTTTCTTCATCGTGTCCTCCAGTGGGGCGAGCGCACTTGTCCGTTCAGCGAACGAGCTGCGCGCAGTCAAATTCCCTGCAAATGTGGAGGAGTCGTGACGCTCGCGGAGAGGCGCAATCACGCACCGGCTCAACGCACGCTGGCGCCGTCGCGCATCGATCCGTGCGTCGTTGTCGCTTGCCTGGCGGACGCTCAGCTTTCCACCACCGCTTCGGCCCACGGCTGGAAGATCTCGACCGCGCCAAAATTCGTGTCGCCCTCGCGCATCACCACGCTCGGGCAGGCGAACTTCATCGGCAGCGACTGCACCAGCGCCTCTTCATAGTCGAAGCGCGCGGCGAGGGCTTTGCGCGCGTCCGCCGGCAGACGCGCATCGCCGATCACGACCGCGCCTTCGCTGGCGTCGATGCGCGGCTGGTGGATGGCGCCTTCCAGGTCCATGCCGAAATCCATCGCAAAGGATACGAGCTGCGTCACCGCCGGAAGGATACGGCGGGGGGGGGGGG
>NZ_AJQE01000149.1 GCF_000261685.1 Bradyrhizobium genomosp. I (2014)
GCTTGCCGTCCCCGGTCTCGGCGATGACCGGCGTGTAGTTGGTCAGGCAGCGCTTGCCGGGGGCGAGCGAGTTGGTGGTGCCCGGCGTCGGATCGAACCACATGATTCCGTTGTTCATGGGAATGCCGGTGTGCGGTGTCACGTATTTCGAGCCGAAGGTGGAGAGAAGGGTCTGCGTCACGGCGGCCATGTTGCCGTGACGGTCGACCACCGAGAAATGCGTGGTGCAGGCCGGCGCGAGATATTCCGCGCCGAGCGAACGCTTGCCGTCGGCATCGCCCATATCGTCGAGCCGCTGGCGATAGGCCGATTGCAGGGCGAGCGCATATTCGGCATAGGCGGCCGCATCCGGTGTGCCTGCCGGCTGCAAATTCTGCTGCAGCAGGCGCAGCGCATGCGCCATGGTCGGTCCGGCGGTGAGCTCCGGCGTCGCAAACACCTTGCCTCCGCGATAGGGGATCGCGAGCGGCTCGCGCAGATGCGCGCGGAAGGCGGCGAGATCCTCGACCGAGAGCGAACCGCCGTCGGCCTTGATATCGGAGGCGATGCTCTTGGCGAGATCGCCTTGGTAGAAATCACGCGCGCCGGCCGCGGCAAGGTGAGCCAGCGTCGCCTTCAGCTTGTCCTGCGGCAGCCGCGTC
>NZ_AJQE01000150.1 GCF_000261685.1 Bradyrhizobium genomosp. I (2014)
CAAGGCGCATTCGGCGGCAGGCCGTCCCTGAGGAAGGTTTCGGCGCTGGCGGGATACCGGCGCAAATCGGCGGCCGTGCTCGCGATCATCAGCGTCGTCCACCAGTCGACCAGCAGGCCCTCGCCGGCGATCGTCGCGGCGGGATCCACCAGGTCCTTCCACTTCATCCTGGCGTGGCGGCGATGCGCCTCCTCCATGCCGGCGACGACGCCGGGCACCGCGATCGAGCCGGGCCCATGAATGTTGCGGTCGTCCTTCACCCGCGGCCAGGGGAACAGGTCGGAAGCCGCGCCTTGTCCCGTGATCGGATAGTCGGCAACGCGCAGGCTCTGCGGCGCGCACATGCCGTAGTCGATGACCTCGTAGCGGTTTTCCCTGGCGCGGTAGAGCACCATCGCACCGCCGCCGCCCATGCCGCTCATCCAGGGCTCCAGCACGTTCAGCGCGAAGGTGGTCGCAACGATCGCATCCACGCAGTCGCCGCCCGCCGCCAGCACCTCGGCGCCGACCTCGGCCGCCCGCCGCGATTGCGCGGCGACGATGCCGCCCCTGGATTTGACGGCAGGTTTACGGATGGCTTGGGTGCGGCTGAACTGGTGAGGCATGATGTCGTCTTGTGTGCTGCGTTGATATCGAGGCTCCGCGATTGGCGGAGCGCGCGGACAATGGCACATTGCGGCCAACGAGAACATCCAAAGGGAGGCGCGACATGGCAGGTGTGAAACAGGTGCGGGATGGCGCGGTCGGGGATCCTGACGCTCGACGAGCCGGCGAGCCTGAACGCGATGACGCCGGACCTGCTCGGCGCGCTCGCAGGCGCCGTTGTCGAGATGGCTGGGGATGAGGGCGTCCGCGCACTGATCCTTACGGGCGCGGGGCGCGGTTTTTGCTCAGGGCAGAATTTGAAGGCGTCTGAGGCGCTGGGCGAGGATATTGCCGCCGGCGTGATGCGCTTCTACTGGCCGGCCTTCAGAGCGTTGCGCGAGTGCCGCGTACCCGTTGTGGTCGCCGTCAATGGCGTCGCGGCCGGCGGCGGCTTTAGTCTGGCGATGGCCGGCGACATCATCGTCGCGGCGCGGTCGGCGAGCTTCATCCAGGTGTTCAGCCGCATCGCGCTGGTGCCCGATCTCGGCTCGACCTGGCTATTGCCGCGGCTGGTCGGCCGGCAGCGCGCGCTCGAACTGATGCTGCTGAACGAGCCGCTGACGGCGGAACGCGCCCAGGAGATCGGCCTGGTGCGGCAGGTCGTCGACGATGCCAAGCTGATGGACGAGGCGCTAGGTCTGGCCCGCCGCCTCGCCGATGGACCGACGCGCGCCCTGGTGGCAACGCGCGCGCTGGTCGAGGAGAGCGAACATGCGACCTACGAGGCGCAGTTCCGCCGCGAGATCGAGCTTCAGGCGGTGATCCGCAAGAGCGCGGATGCCATCGAAGGCCGCAATGCCTTCGTCGAGAAGCGCAAGGCGAAGTTTACGGGGCGGTGAGCTTGGACTACGCACCACACTCGTCATGCCCGGGCTTGACCGGGCATCCACGTCTTTGCATCCGCGCCACAAAAACGTGGATGGCCGGGACAGGCCCGGCCATGACGACGACGATAAGCAGGAATTCTAGAAGCCTAATCGCTCAGAGCGAGCGGTCCAGCCGGCTGGCCTGATGCTTGGCGCGCCATTTCGGGCCAGGCCCGCGCATGTAGTGCAACTCGGGGCGGTAGGGGTTGCCCGCCACGCGGATCAGCGTCTGCCATTTGGTGGCGACGAAAGTCAGGGGCTGGCGGAGCAGGCTCAGTGAAGGGAGCAACATGACATCACCTCAATGCGGCTTGCCGAGAATGGCGGTGAACGGGAGATCGAAAATCTCCTCGCCGTCATCGTCGCTGACATGGATGACCCAGTTGCGCCAGTCTTCGGCACCGGGCGTCTGGATCATCGAGTTCATGATCTGGGCGGCGCGGTCGCGTGCCTCGGTCAGATTGGCGACTGCGGCGCCATAGCGGTCGATCAGCGTGCCCTCGGTGTTGGAGCAGTGAAAGTAGACCTGAACCATAAGCGCCTCCTGTAGAAAGCGATCGGGACGGCAAATCGATACCACTCCAGGCATTCGCGAAACATTCGGGTTGAACCCGGTAAGGGAATTTACGGAGGTTGGTCGGCACGAATGTCATGACAGGTTTGATCACAGGCGGGTGATGACCAGCTGGACGGCGCCGGGGCGGCATGGAACAAGTTCGCCGGAAAGTCGGGGGGCACCGTGAACCAGTTCACATTCGGGAGCGAGCGCCGAAGCCTGCGCGTGTTTGCGGCGGCTGTCGTCGGAGCGCTGCTCGGCTTCGCCCCCGCTTCGTCGGAGCCGATCAGGAAGAGCGGCTATGCGATCAGCACCGACACTTGCGGCAGCGGCGATCTCGCTTTTCCCAGGATCCCGATCGACATGAAGGCGGGATTTTGCGCCGGCCTGGTTGCCAGCGAAGAGGATCGCCTGAAATTTCCGCGCTCGATCATCCAGGTGCCCGGCCGTGACCTGTTCGTGGTGGCCGACATGGGCGGTTGGGGTCATATCGACGGACGGTTGCTGCTGCTTGATCCGCGCGCGCCCCAAGGCCGGCGTTTCAAGGAAGTGCTGACCGGAGTCGAATATCCGTTCGGCCTCGCAATCGGTCCCGACAGGAAGCTCTACGCCTCGACCGCGGAGGCGATCTTCCGGTTCGATCCACTTGCGGACAATCCACGGAGCACGGTCGAGACCATCATCCGCCACATGCCCGGCCGCCGAATCACGCTGCCGGATGGCACCAGGCTCGACGAGAGCGCGCACCCGCTGAAGCAGTTCGTGTTCGACAGGAACGGCCGGCTGTTCGTCAATGTCGGCTCGCACAGCGACGATTGCATCACGCCATCGCCGATCACAAAGCCCTGTGCGGCTGCCGAAGGCGCCTCCGCCATGGCCGCGATCTGGTTGTTCACGCCACCCGCTGGCGGCGTCTTCCCGGCCTTGCCGGCTGGCGATCCCGATCCGCCGCACACCGTCTATGCGCGTGGCTTGCGCAATTCGATGGCGCTGGCGCTGCACCCGATGTTTCCGGATGCTGGCTACGCCTTGCTGCAGGGCGAGAACGGCCGCGACCTGCCCGACATCTTCGAGCCAAACGAGGAGATCAACGCGATCGAGCAGGGCAGGCACTATGGCTGGCCCTATTGCCACGACCTGTCGACGCCGAGCCCCGAATTCAAGCGCGTGCTGCAATCAGGAATCTACAAGTCGCTCTGCACGGCCAACGCGCTCTACAAGGAACCATTCTCGCTGCTGCCACCGCACGGCGCGCCGCTCGCGATGCTGTACTATCACGGCGGCAAATTCCCGGAGCTCGAAGGCAAGCTGCTGGTCGGCCTGCACGGCTATCGGCCGACCGGCAGCCGCCTGCTCGTCTATGACGTCGACGATCGCGGCTTCCCCAAACCTGCCCCGGCGCCGGTGCGCTATCACGTCAGTTGCGCCGCCGACCCGACCCGCAGCTTCCAGACCGATGCCGGCGAGGTCGCTGCGGCGCCGTTCGAGGAGCTGATTGCAGGCTGGCACCGCGTCAATGGCGCGCGGCCGCAAGGTGCGCCCGTCGGCATGACGGTCGCCGAGGACGGCGCGATCTGGCTGGTCGAGGACAAGAACAGGACCGTGATCCGCATCGACCGCGCAACGGGCGATGCGCCTCAGCCGCTCCCCTGCGACATGCGCAGCCAGGCCATGATCGACCAGCTCGCGGCCTTCGTCGCCAGGGACACGCAGAACAGCGCCCGGCTCACCACGCTGCGCAAGGGCCTCGTCGAGAAGCATTGCACCGGCTGTCACTCCGATTTCGGCCTGGCGCCGGGTCAATCGGAGATGGAGAAGGACGACGCCGCGCTCCGCTTCATGCTGTCGCAAGACGGCTGGATCTATCCGGGTGATCCCGACGCCGGCAAGCTGCGCACGCGGCTGCGCGGGCTGGGCGCGGAGAAGCTGATGCCGCCCGGCGGCGAGAGCCTGCCGAAGACCGAGCCCGGCTACAAACGTCTGCTGGATACGGCGGATCTGCTCGTCGCGAAAATGGTTCCGGGCACGCGGATGCGGATCAAGTCCGGTCCGCCACAGCGCAAGTTCTATGGCAGGACGAACAAGGAATGCGGCGAAATACCGGCCGCCAAGGTCGTTGTCGTGACACAAAGGAGCGCTGTAGACAAACCCGGCTTCAGCCGATTCTTCCGACCGGCCGATCCCTATCTGAATGGCGAGTGCACCGACGTCGATGGCTATTACATCCGGCAGGAATTTCTGGTGCCTGTGCAGTAGCATCCTTTTCTGCGTCGCGACCGGGCCCGCCCGCGCCGAGGTCAAGCTGTTCGAAAGCGCACAGGCGACGCCTGCGGGCGAATACACCCATGGCATCGAAGGGCCTGCCGCCGACCTCGACGGCAACCTCTTCGTGGTCAATCTCGGCAAGCCCGGCACCATCGGCAGGCTCCCGGCCGGCGGCGCGGCGTCGGAGCCGTTCACCGTGCTTCCCGCAGGCAGCGTCGGCAACGCCATCCGTTTCGATCGGAACGGCACCATGTTCATTGCCGACTACAAGAAGCACAACATCTTCGCGATCCCGAAGGGCGCGACCGAGCCGTCCCTCTGGTTTCACTCCGAGGAGATGAACCAGCCAAACGACATCACGATCGCGCGCGACGGCACGATCTATGCGAGCGATCCGAACTGGAAGGGCCGCGAAGGATACGTCTGGCGCATCGCGAAGAGAGCCGACGGTACGGTGCAGGGTCAGGTCATGGCCGCGCCGCGGGCGATGGGCACCACCAACGGCATCGACCTCAGCCCGGACGGCAAGACGCTCTATGTTGGCGAATCCAGCAGCGGCCAGATCTGGTCCTATGCGATCAGCGGCAACGAACTCACCGGCGCAAGACTCGTCAAGTCGTTTCAGCCCGACACCGTCGACGGTCTGCGCACCGACGTTGCCGGTCGTCTCTATGTCGCGCGCATTCTCAAAGGCACGATCGCGCTGATGAAGCCAAGTGGCGCCGTCGAGCGGGAGATCGCGCTGAAGGGCAAGGAGCCGACCAACCTCGCCTTTGGCGGCAGCGACGGCAAGACCGTCTTCGTCACCCAGCGCCAGGGTGGCTTCATCGAGTCCTTCCGCACCGACCAGCAGGGGCGGGAGCACTGTCTCCAGCGCGGGCGCTGCTAGAGCATGATCTGCTTCCGGCGCAGAGCCGCGCGCGCAGGTGCGGCATTCTTCTTGCTTGCATCTCGACGCCGCGGAGATCAAGACTTGCGTGGCACGTCAAAGGAATCTGCGACCACGGAGTATTGAGTGAAAGCCGTTCATACGGAGCTGCACCGCAGCCACGATCCGCAATTCTTCCTGGTTCGCGGTGTGGTCAAGCGCACCACCGAGCAGCCGGAGCGCGCCGACCGCCTGCTCAAGGGGTTGAAGGACGGCAAGCACCAACTGGTCGAGCCGACCAGGTTTGGGCAGGGGCCTCGCGCGCGCATTCACAGTCCGGAATATCTGTCGTTCCTGAGCGAAGCCTGGGACGCCTGGACCGCGCTCGGCGATTCCGGTCCGGAGATGATCGGCAACATCCATCCCGTGCGCCATGCCGCGACCTATCCGACCCACATCGTCGGCAAGCTCGGCTGGCACACCGCCGATACCGCGGCCCCGATCGGTCCGGGCACCTGGGCTGCGGTCTGTGCCGCAACCGACGTTGCGGTCACGGCGGCACAAATGGTGATGGACGGCGAGGATGCGACCTACGCGCTCTGCCGTCCGCCCGGCCATCACGCCTATCGCGACATGGCCGGCGGTTTCTGCTTCCTCAACAACAGCGCGATCGCCGCGGCGCATCTGCGGCAGAAGCACGAGCGCGTGGTGATCCTCGACGTCGACGTCCATCACGGCAACGGCACGCAAGGCATCTTTTATGCCCGGCCCGACGTCTACACGATCTCGATCCACGCCGACCCCGTCGCGTACTATCCCTACGTGTGGGGCTACGCGCATGAGCGCGGCGAAGGACCCGGCCTCGGCACCAATCTCAACATTCCCCTGGCCATCGGGACCGGCGATGACGGCTACATCCAGGCGCTGGACCTCGCGCGCAAGGCGATCGAGTCGTTTGCGCCGGGCGCCCTCGTCATCGCGCTCGGTCTCGATGCCTCCGAGCACGATCCGCTGAAGGGATTGGCGGTCACCACGCCCGGCTTCCGCCGCATCGGCCAGGCCATCGCGAAGATGGGGCTGCCGACCGTGTTCGTGCAGGAGGGCGGTTATCTCTCGGATATTCTCGGCGCGAATTTGACTTCGGTGCTGGCGGGGTTCGAACAGGCGCGCTGATTCTCGCCAAATGGCTCGCAATGACGGCGTGGATGATTGGGTGGTCCGACATATGCCCTGCGATCGCGGTTGCGTGAAATTGCGGAAAGACGCGCAGCCGCGGTGGCGTCATTCAGCCGCTTCCTGAAGCGGCCAGGCATGGCGGCTGATGGGAAGGCCGCCGTCCGCGCGGGAGCCATCGGCGATCGCGAGGCGATGCGAGGGCGATGGCGAGCACAGCGAGAAGCGCCAGCCGTCCGGATCGTCGGCGATGTCGGGCTTGAAGCTGATCTCGATGGCCTCGCCTGACACGCGCATCGCGAAGGCGTCGAGCGGCAGATTGAGCCCAAAGCCCCTGGCTTTCAGGTAGGCCTCCTTGAGCGTCCAATAGTCGAAGAAGCGCTCGATGGCCGCGGGCTCCGGCAGCCCGCGGAGCGTCTCGACCTCCTCCGGCGCAAAGAAACGAAGTGCGGTGGACAGCGGCGCGCCGCGCCGCGACACGGCTTCGACGTCGACGCCGACGGCCTCATGCCGCGACACCACGCAGGCAACGCAGCCGTCGGCATGTGACAGGCTGAAATGCAGCGCGCTCGATGTCTTGGGCGCTGCGACGAACGGTCTCCCATAGCGGCCCGCGCCAAACGACCAGTCGGAGGGCGCGACGTTGGAGGCGACCCGCGACAGCGCGAGGCGCAACATGGCGTGCGCGAAGATATACTGCCGTCGATGCCGCTCGAACATGAAGCGATCGGCCCGGCTCCGTTCGTCGACCGAGAGCAGGCCCCGGCACGCCGCGACCGCGCCCGGTGCGTCAATGGTCTCGATCAGCCCGACAAAGAGTTCGATTCTGTCGTCCGCCATCAATTGGGCCCATGGCGTCAGGCGAGGCCAAATCCCCGGTCCCGACGGAAGATTCTACTGCGCAAGACTCACCAAGAGGGTCATCCCTAACGGTCCACTCAGGCGAATTCTTGTCGATTTGCAGGCCGGTTTACAGGCGCAAGCTTGTGCGAGACACCAACTCGACCAGCCGAGCGGCTCAAGACCGAAAAACAAAATTCGAAAACTGAAGCTCGAAAGTTGAAGTCTGGAGATTCGCGCGGCGTCCCGGCCGGCGAATTTTACTTCTTCTTTTTCTTGGCGTTCTTCGACCCACCCAGCCTCGAGAGGCTGGCATCGACGTCCTTCAGTGCGGACTGAAGCTTCTTTTCTCGTCGGTCAGCAGCCTCCGGAGGGCCTTGCGGTCCTTGTCGCTCAACCAGGTGCCCTTGGTAAATTTGATGAAACCCACAACACTCCCCCGGTCGAAAATAATGTCCAAATCAAAACGCGGGAATAATCTTGCGCGGCGACGCCAAATAATCAAGACGCATCTTGATCATTCACAGCTTTGGCGCGCGTGAATTCGCACTCGTCCGCAATGTAACCCGCTCAGGCCCCAGTCGCTCCGTCCGCGTGGCCGCCGTGGCGCGACCGCCCCCGACGACCGCGTCGCCGACTGGTGGCGGCGCGCATCAGCCCCGATACCGCTGCGCTTTCGCGGCCTCGCGCAGGGGCTGCCGGCGGATGGCTAATACTTCGTTTCATTTTACCTTGATTGCGAATGCAAGTTTCCATCGCCTCCTATTGCCGCTATGAGTGCGACGTGATGGCCATTTGAGCGCGCTCCATGCATTCCGTTGCACTCCTGTCTGCCAGCTACGCCAAGGATATCGAACGCTTTTCGCTGCTCAGCGAGAGCATCGACACCTGGCTGACGGGATACACGCGGCATTATGTTCTCGTTAACGATGAGGACGTGCCGCTGTTCGAGCGTTTCGCCTCCGACAGGCGGGTCATCGTTCCGGCCTCGCGCTATTTGCCGAAATGGCTGTTCGCACTGCCGCCGGCGCTCCAGTTCATCAGCAAGCGGCGCGTCTGGCTGTCGCTGCTGTCGTCGCCGGTGCATGGCTGGCACATCCAGCAGATCCTCAAGATCGCCGGTGTCCTCAACGCGCCCGAGCAGCGCGTTTGCATCCTTGATTCGGACAATTTGTTTTTCCGCGAATTCGACGTCGGCCAATATGCCGGCGGCGAGAAGACGCCGCTCTTCGTCACGCGCAAGGCGATCGGCGCCGATCACCCGTTGCATGGCCTGTGGCTCCGCACCGTCGATCAGCTTCTGGGTATCGGGGAGCGCTCGTTCCCGGCAGACGACTATGTCGGCAACGCGCTGGTCTGGGACAAGGCTACGACGCGTGCGATGACCGACGCCATCAAGTCGGCGACGGGCTTGAGCTGGGCCCTGGCGCTGTGCCGGAAGAAGAAGTTCTCCGAGTATCTGCTTTACGGGAACTTCGTCGCGAACGCGCCGGAACATCTGGCGAGACATCGGATCACTGAAGACAGCATCGCGGTCGCGCACTGGGACGACACGCCCCTCGACCGCCCGGCCATCGAGGCGATGATGCGCGCGGCTTCGCCCGAGCAGGTCGCGCTCTGCATCCAGTCCTATTCGTCGACCTCGATCGACGACATCCGCGACGTATTCCGCCTCTCTTCGCGCGACCGTCGCGGTCCGAGCCTGGCTCCCGACCATATCGGCGAGGCGGCCGGGCTCGAGGTGCCAACGCGCGGCTGAGTTGCGCTCAAGCGTCCTTCGTGAATTTGCCGATGACGTCCATGAACGGCTTCGGCTTGAAGTCGCCGTCGAGCGGCAGGGGACGGTTCGGCTGCTTGTCCTTGCGGGCGAAGGTGCCGTTGATCCAGCTGTAACGGTCCGAGATGCCCCAGGTCAGGATCGAGCGCACCGGGCCGCTGGTCGAGATCGCGGTGAGGAGATCGTCGACGCGTTTGGCGACGATGGCGTCGCGCTCCGCCGGATTGCCCGTCAGCTTCTGGTCGTCGACGTCGAGCTCGGTGACGAGCACCTCCAGACCCCAGGAGCGCAGCTCGGTCACGAATTCGGCGAGTCCGTGCGTGTCGATCTCGAGTTCGGCGTGCAGATGCGATTGCAGTCCGACGGCGTGCAGCGGAACGCCCCGGTCGAGCAGGTCCATGATGAGGTCGCGATAGGCCGCACGCTTGGCAATGAACGAGTCCTTGGCGGACTCGATGTCATATTCGTTGATCGCGAGCTTGACGAAGGGATCGGCCGCAGCCGCCGTGCGGAACGCCAGCGGAATCCAACGCTCGCCGAGATGCTGCGTCCAGAACGTGTCGCGCCGGTCTTTCGGGCTGCGGGGGTTATCCGGAATCGGCTCGTTGACGACATCCCACGACGTGAGCTTGTCCTTGTAGTAGGAGACGACGGTGCCGATGTGGTCGAGATACGCGCGCTCGACGCCCTTGGTGTCCTTGATCTGCTTGGTCCAGTCCGGAATGTCGTGATACCAGGCGAGCGCGTGGCCACGCATGGTCAAATCGTTGTCTCGCGCGAAGTCGAGGATCGCGTCGGCGCGTTCGAAGGCAAACGTATGCGCGTCCGGCCGCAGCATCGGCCATTTCAGCTCGAGCACCGGCACCACCTGGGTGCAATAGGTGCTGATGGCCTCGCCGAGCCGTGGATCGGCTTGCAGGTCCCAGAGCGTGGCCGCAGCGCCAAAGCCCGGACGGCGCTGGGCGCGTTTCGACGCCGGCAGTGCGGACGCAGATGCGCCCGCCGCGAGGGCTGCGGCGCTGCCGAGGAGAAATTCGCGTCTGTCGAGCCCGGTCACGTTGGGAGGTTCCTTCTGCAACCAATGCGCCTTCGTACCAAGCGGCGCCTTGCACCGCCCGGGTTTCATGCCGTTGGGTTAACTCGTGCCGGAGGGGCCGCGTCAGCGGGTGTGGCGTCCGGGTCGCGGAAAACGCGGGGAACGTGCGGAAACATGGTTTCTTTCGGGTGATCGGTCCTCCCGTTCGGCACAGGGCAAATTTAACGCTATTGCGCGAAAGCGGCTTCAAGGCCTCATTCGCCGCCCGATCGGCAGACTTATGTGACACTCTTGAGAGATGCTGCGGCGCAATCCGTTCGCCCGCCAGGATCCAGTCGGATCAAACGTCGCCACACTCGCAAGACCGCTGCCGGTCCCGTGCTCGCATGCTGAACCGCCATTTCTCGATCTATCTGGTCGCCTACATCCTGCCCGCGGCGGTGGGCTTCTTCGCTGTCACGGCCTATACGCGGCTCCTAAGCCCGGCGGAGTACGGCGTCTATATCGTCGGCATCAGCCTTGCGGGCATTCTGGGTGCGATCTTCTTCGCCTGGATCAAGCTCTCGGTGTCCCGCTATCAGGCGATGTCGGCGGAGGTCGATTTTCGCGGCACGGCGATGGTCGCCTTCGCCCTCACGGTCGCGGTGCTCTGCGCCACCACTCCGCTGGTCTTCCTGTTCCGCAGCGACGTCAGCGTCGAGCTGCTGCTCGCCAGCATGTTCGTCGCGATCATGGCCAACGCGGTCGATGTCGGCCAGGAGTTCGAGCGCGCCAAATTGCGCCCCTACCGGTTCGCTGCGATCTCGATCGTGCGCAGCGTCTCCAGCGTCGGCTTCGGCCTGCTTGGCATCTGGCTCGGCTGGGGCGGATTGGGGCTGCTTGCCGCGTTTGGTCTGGGGTCGCTCGCCGGCATCATCCTGAACCTCGTCGGCGACCGCAGCAGGATCGCGCCGTTTCAGCGCAGCCAGTTCATGCAGCTGGCGCGCTACGGTCTGCCGCTGACGCTGGCAGGATTGTCCGTCGCCGTCTATTCGGCGTGCGACCGGCTCATTGTCGCCTATCTGCTCGGCAAGGATGCTGCCGGCATCTTCGGCGTTGCCGCCGACCTGCCGCGCCAGTTCATGGTCATGATCGCATCCAGCGTTGCCGCAGCGACCGTGCCGCTGGTGTTCCGGTCATTGTCCGAGAACAACAACGAGACGACGCGGGAGCGTCTGACCGAGAGCCTCGAGCTCCTCCTCGTCGTCGTGGCGCCCGTTGCGGTCTGGCTTGCCCTTGCGGCGGACCAGGTCGCCGGCACGCTCGTCGGCATCGACTTCCGCGCCGGCGTCTCGGCGCTGCTGCCGACGCTGGTGCTCGCCCGCTTCTTCGGTATCGCCAATCAGTTCTACGTGCAGATCAGCTTCCAGCTCGCCGAGCGGCCCTTCATGCTGGCGACGCAATCCTTTCTCACGCTGGTGATCAGCGTGATCCTGATGTTCGCGCTGATCGCCCCTTACGGCCTTCACGGCGCGGCGCTGGCGACGCTGGCGACCGAGGCGATCGGCTTCCTCGTTGCCGTCGTCCTGATGCATCGGGCCCACCCGGTCCCGTTCGAGATCAATCGCCTCGCCGGCGTTGCCGTCTCCGCAGCCGCGATGGCGGCCGCGATCCTGGTTGCGCGATCGCAAGCGGGCGGCACCGGCCTCGTGTCGCTGATCATCGTGAGCCTTGCCGGTGGCCTCGCTTACGCCACGGCGGCGTGGCTGATGAACGTTGCGAATGTGCGAACGTTGTCACTGCGCGTCCTGCGAACGTTCAACCGGAAGGCGCTGGGTGTCTAGTTGCGCGTCGTCGGGCGTGGCGGTCGGCAGACGTTGGCCCGGCAGCTAACCCGGACATTCTGCCGCAGCGATCGACGCCAGCTTCGGGCCAGCCTCGGCCGGAGCCCGCCTTCCGCCTGCGCGAACCGTCGTATATGAGAGATTTGTCGCCGGAACGTGCCGAATCTCGCCACAGACGGAACGTAAGGCGGCTGCGATTTCTTAATGCAATGATTCCAATCTGACGCGTGATCGACACAGGCGGACTGGCATTTCGACCGAGGATGGCATGAAAAACCGACTGACGACGGCGCAATCCACCGTAACGATGCGGCGTTGGGGCCTTCCCGGACTTGTGATGTTGACGGCGATGGTCGCGTTTGCCGCCCTGACCCCGGCCGGGGCGGCCAAGCAGGCGCGCCAGCCGGCCGAGGCGGTGGCGCCGCGCCAGGCCGGCGAGCCGATCATGGCGATCGTGTCGATCAAGAGCCAGCAGGTCACTTTCTATGATGCCGACGGCTGGATCCTGCGCGCACCGGTGTCGACCGGCACCACGGGACGCGAGACGCCGGCCGGCGTCTTCGCGATCATCGAGAAGGACAAGGACCACCGCTCGACCATGTACGACGATGCCTGGATGCCGAACATGCAGCGCATCACCTGGAACGGCATCGCGCTGCATGGCGGACCGCTGCCCGGCTATGCCGCCTCGCACGGCTGCGTGCGCATGCCCTTCGGCTTCGCCGAGAACCTGTTCGACAAGACGTATATCGGGATGCGGGTGATCATCTCGCCGCACGATGCGGTCCCGACCGATATCTCTCATCCCTCGCTGTTCGTGCCGAAGCCGGAGGCCATCGCGGCCGCGCCCGGCCGCGCCGACAAGCTCTCCGCCGAGGCCGAGGAGGCCATCCGGGCCGCCGATAGCGCCAAGAAGGCTGCTTCCGCTGCCGCCAAGGAAGCTGCCTCGCTCCCTGCCGTGCTGCGCAAGCTGGAGCGGCAGAAGGCCCGCGCAGATGCCGAGCTCGCCTTCGCCGACAAGACGCTCACGAACGCCAAAAACGATCAGGCCCGCGCCAGGGCCGAGGAGTTGCAGCAGAAGGCGGCGGCCAGGGCTGCCGACGCAGCGACGCAGCTCGACGCCGCAAAGGCGGCAGCGCAGCCGAAGCGCGATGCCGTGGCCGCGACCAAGGACGCCGCGAAGGCAGCAGCGACCCGAAAAGCTGAAGCCGTCAAGGCCGCGACCGACGCGAAGCTCGCGGGCGAGCCGGTCTCAGTCTACATCAGCCGCGCGACGCAGAAGCTCTACGTGCGGCGGAACACGCACAAGCCGGCGCCCGACGGCGGCGGCGAGGTGTTCGACACGAGCATCGAGGTCCCCGTCACCATCCGTAATCCCGACCAGCCGCTCGGCACGCATATCTTCACCGCGATGGCGAAGACCGATACGGGTCTGCGCTGGAGTGTGGTCACGATCGAAAACGGCGACGAGGCCCGGAACGCGCTCGACCGCATCACCATCCCGCAGGACGTGTGGGATCGCATCGGCCCGACGGCGTTGCCGCGCTCCTCGATCATCATCTCGGATGAGCCGCTGAGCAGCGAAACCAACTACCGGACCGAGTTCGTGGCGGTGCTGAGCGATCAGCCGCAAGGCGGTTTCATCACTCGCAAGCCGACCGCGCCGGCCATGATCGCGAGCGATGATGGCTGGGACAACGGCGGCAACGGCTTCGGCTTCTTCTTCCAGCAGCGAGATCCCTACGTCCAGCCGGTCAATCCGCGCCGGCGCAGCCAGTATCAGTACTATCAGCCGGCGCAGCCGATGCAGCGTGGCTTTTGGTAAGGGTGCACGGCGCTGAAGTCGCTTGCGAGGTAAACTACGGCTGCGCTGTGACCACAAGTGCCTGGATCTTGCCCTCGACCGGGCCGGACCCATGGCGCGTCCGGATCGCCTCGGCAACGATATCGGTTGCAGCCTGAAGCTTGCCGGCATCCCTTGCCTCGATCTCACTGCGCAGCGGCGTGCCCTGGCAGAGTGCGGTGGCGGCATATTCGGCCGACGGCGCGCGGCTGATTTCAGGTCGAGTTTCGATCGATATGTCACGGAAGCCCGCTTGTTCGAGGTCGCTTCTGATGACGGCCTTGTCGTAATAGCCGTGCGGCGTCCGGACCATGAAACGCGGCGGATCGTCGGGAAACAGCTTTTCGAGCGCGACCGTGGCTTCCTGCGTGAGGACGTTGTCCTCGATGCGATCCCAGACGTTGAAGACGAACGTGCCATCCGGCTTCAGGACTCGCTTCACCTCTCCGTATGCCCTGACGCGGTCCGGAAAGAACATCGCGCCGAACTGGCAGCAGACCACGTCGAACTCGGCGTCGCCGAAGGGCAGGGCCATTCCGTCAGCCTGGCGCCAAGCGATACGATCATCACCCGCCTGGCGCTGCGCGGCAACCGCGAGCATCGGTTCGTTCAGATCGGTCGCAACGTAGCGTATGCCGCGCGGCAGCGCCGCCGCCACGGCGCGCGTCACCGCGCCGGTGCCTGCGGCGATCTCCAGCAGGACGGAGGGCGAGAGCGCAGCGACGCGTCTTGCGATGTCGTCGGCGTAGACGGCAAAGATCATCGGCACGAGATATTCATCGTAGAGTCTGGGAATCGAGCCGGCGAAAACCTTGTCAGTGTCGGACATGCTCAGCCTCGCTGAAGGTTCGGACGCGGCCTCACGTTAGCATGATTTTCCCTTTGTTGCTCCGGCAACGACGCAAATCCTGCCGGTGATCGAGCCCTACGATCTCCGGCCGCCGACCTCGCGGATCGGCCGCGTGCCGTCCCAGTTCATCGCGGCCCGACGGACCTTCTCGAAGAACGGTCCCTTGGTGCCGCTGATGTCGGATATCTCGATCACCGTGCCCGGATGGGCCTGTGTGTCGAAATAGGCAAAGCGCCCCCTGTCGCCGCCGATCTGCCCCTCATGGCCGACCTCGTAACCGAGCCCGATCGCCTTGTCATAGAGCGCCTGGTAGTCGCTGCTCCAGTACGACATGTGCTGGAGGCCTTCATGCCCGGCGTCGAGAAACTCCTTGTAGAGCGAAGGCGCATCGTTGCGCTGCTGGATCAGCTCGATCTGGAGATCGCCGGAATTGGCGAGGGCAATGCTCATCTCGACGGCAGAATCCCGGCCGCGGTGGCGGAACCAATCGGTCTCGACCCGGTCCATGTAGTACCAGGGGCCGACCCCCATCACCTCGATCCAGTGCTTCATCGCGGCGTGGATGTCCCGCACCACATATCCGTTCTGGCGCACCGCGCCGAAGATGCGGCTCATGCCCGCGCTCCCGTTGTCGGCTTGCTCACTTGACCTCGATCCCGGCTTCCCTGGCAACCTGCTTCCAGGCTGCGATGTCGCGAGCATTGATATCACGCTGTTCCTCGCCGGAGACGAATTGCGGCGTGATGCCGAGCCCGAGCAGCTTGTCCTTCACGACAGTGTCACCGAGCGCTTCCTTGAGCGCCGCCGATAGTTTCTCCGCGATCGGCGGAGCGAGGCCCGCCGGAGCATACATCGCCCAGGACAGGCTGCGGTCGAATGGCACGCCCTGTTCCTTGTAGCTGGCGACATCCGGCAGGCTCGGCGAACGTTCGCCGCAGGCGGCCAGCGCCTTGATCGAGCCGTCCTTCACCAGCGGCGTCGCGGTTGCCATGTCGAGCGTCGCAAGGGCGATGTGGCCGCCGAGCAGATCGCCGGCGAGTTTCGCGATGCCGTTGAACGGCACGTGGTCCATCTTGATGCCGGTCTGCTGCATCAGGATCTCCGCACAGAATTGCCCGGTCGAGCCGACGCCCCAGCTGCCGTACTGGATCGGCTCTCCCTTCCCGGCCAGCGCGACCAGGCCCTTGATGTCATCGGCGGCAAAATTCCTGGTCGCGACCAGCATGATCGACGATGTGCCGACGCGGCCGATGGTCGTGAAATCCTTGATCGGATCGTAGGGCAGTTTTGGATAGATCGCGGGCGCCAGCACATGCGTGGTCATGCCGCCTACCGTGATGGTGTAGCCGTCATTTGGAGATGTCGCGACCATCTGCGTGCCGAGCGTTCCGGCAGCGCCGATGTGGTTCTCGATATAGATGCTCTGTCCGAGCGTCTTGCCCATCCTGTCCGCAAGCAGCCGGCCGACCACGTCGCCGCCGCCGCCGGCCGCATAGGGCAGCAGCATCTTGATCTTGCGGGTGGGGTAGGCGCCAGGATCCTCGGCGCGGGCCGGCAATGCCGCCGACAGCAATGTGAGCAATGAGAGCGTGACGGTCCTGAATTTCATGGTGTTTTCCCCAAATCCTCGAAGCAAAATCGATAGGCATCGCCGTGCCGGATCACGCGTCCCGCGGTCGGTGCGGGGAAATGGCCGGTGAGCAGGTAGCCCGGCGTGTCCGCAAGCTCCTCCAGCAGCGCCATTCGCGTCGCGAGCGCCGCGGCCGGATCGACGTCGGCGGCATTCGAGAGCCACGGCGCGGCGCACTGGATCGGATGATGGATGACGTCGCCGGACATCACCGCGTGATCGTGGCCGCCGTTGAGGTGGATCTGCATGTTGCCGGCCGTGTGCCCCGGAGCCGGCGCAAAGCGCAACGCGGCGTCGCGATCGTCGAACAGGCGATGATCGGTCTCGACGAGTTCGGCGAGCCCGGCCGCGACCACCGGCAGCACGGAATCCTGGAACGAGCCGTGGTTCACCGGGTTGTTCGGCGCGGCATTGTGCGCGGCCTCGAAATGGCGGTACTCGTCGCGTCCCATCAGATAGCGCGCATTGGGGAACGTCGGCACCCAGCGGCCGTCGAGAAGCCGCGTGTTCCAGCCGACATGATCGACATGCAGGTGCGTGCACATCACGAAGTCGACGTCTTCGGGCGCAACGCCGAACGCCCGCATGTTTTCGAGATACGGCTGGTTGAGATCGTTCCACGCCGGGACGCGCGGCCGGTTCTTGTGATTGCCACAGCAGGTATCGACGATCGCGGTCCAGCGCGGCGTACGCACGAGATAGGAGTGGTGGCTGAGAATGAAGCGGCCGGTCTCCGGCTCGATATAGCGGTGATCGAGCCAGTTGCGGTTCTCCGCGATCACCTCGTCGGTGACATTGGCGAACAGCCAGGTCTTGTCGAAGGCAAGCGAAGGGATCTCGCTGACGAGGTCGATCCGCATGCTGCCGATTCTGACCTGCCGCATGCTTTAGTTCTTCAGGAGATCGCCGAACGGCACCCAGCGCGTGCCGTCGAAACGGATCAGCTGAAGGCTCGTCATCGGCGTATGACGCTCAGGCGAATTGGTCACCGCGGTGCCGTTGATCAACATCGGCAGGCGCACGTCTTTCATGGTGGTCGCCTGCTTCATCACGTTGGCGCGGGTGAGGTCGTTGCCTGATGCCTTCAGCACCGTCACCAGCGTCTGCGCGATGGTGTAGCCGTAGACGTTGAGCCAGTCGCTCTTGTTGGCGTCCGGCATGTACTTGTCCATGAACGCCAGCCACTCCTTGTAGCCGGCATCGTCCTTTAGCGCGGGATCGGTCGCGTCCTTCAGGTACTGGCTGGAGATGACGCCGGTGGAATTGTCCTTGCCCGCCGGCTCCAGCACGCCGCTGATCGAGGCGGAGACGTTCGAGATGATGGTGACCGGCTTCCAGCCGATCTCTCCGATCTTGCGGATCGCCTGCGCCGCGAATTTCGGCGTCGCCGCGACGAGCACGACATCCGCGCCCGCGGTCTTCAGTTGCAGGATCTGGGTGTCCACGGTCGGCGCCGAGGTCTCGTAGGCTGCCCGCGCGACGATCGCCTCGCCGCTGCCGAGGCCTTCCTCCAGCGCCTTCAGATAGTCCTTGCCGAGATCGTCGTTCTGGTAGAGCACGCCGACCTTGGCATTGACGTGGCTCGCCTTGATGTATCTGGCGTAGGCGATCGCCTCGTCGCGATAGGTCGGCTGCCAGCCGACGGTCCACGGAAAATTCTTCGGGTCATCCCACTTGGCGGCGCCGGAGCCGAGGAACAGCTGCGGCACCTTGCGGTCGTTGAGATATTTGTGCACGGCGCTGTTGGTCGGCGTGCCGACGCCGCCGAAGATCAAGAGCACTTCCTCGCTCTCGACCAGCCGCCGGGTCTGCTCCACCGTCTTGGGCGGGCTGTAGGCATCGTCGGCAATGATCATCTGGATGCGCCGTCCGTTGACGCCGCCCTCGTCGTTCACCTTCCGGAAATAGGCCTCCGCCGATTTCGCGATCTGCGCGAACGCCGACACCGGGCCGCTCAGCGGCGCGGTGGTGCCGATCTTGATGGTCTTGTCATCGGCGCCGGGATCGTATTTCGCGCTTTGGGCCTGGGCGGTGCTTGCTGCAAGCAGCGGCAGAAGGATGCAGGCCGAGGCCAGGCGAAGGCGGGCAAGGCGCGCCATGAAAAGTCTCCCCAAAATTGCTCTCCGCTTCTCGATGGAGCGGAGTTGAAACGCGAGAACTGCGCCCGAAAGCGAACTCGCGGGCCGCGACCATTGCCGCCAGACTGGCGAAACGAACGATCGTTCGTGCGGTTGACTAGCGAACGATCGTTCGTTAGTCAAGCCGTCATGGCTGTCCACACCTCCAGCGCGGCGGAAGCGGCTGCGCCCACCACCCGCGAGCGCATCCTTTCCGAGGCGCTCAACCTGTTCGCGCAGAGCGGCTATGGCGGTGCCTCGATGCGCGAACTCGCGCGGCGCGTCGGCATCCGCGAGAGCAGCCTCTACAATCATTTCCCCGGCAAGGCCGCGATCCTGGAGGCGATCGTTGCCGAGCACGGGCCGGCAAGCTCGGCGAGCCGGCTCGAAGAGCCGCGCTACAAGCAGCTCGCGCGCCAGCCGGCCGCGTTCTGCCGGCAGTTCGCGCTCGACCTCGTCGAGCAATGGTCCGACCCGCGCGAGCACCAGTTCCAGAAGGTGATCACCGCCGAGCGCAACCGCGTTCCCGGTATCCGCGCCAAGTTCGCCGACCATTTCTACGCGCGCGAGCAGAGCATGATGACGGATTATTTCCGCGGCTTCGCGCTCGCCGGCCTGATCTCGACGCCCGATCCACGCGAGACCGCGCGGCTGTTCGCCGCCGGGTTGATCTACATCCGTCTCGAACATTACGTCATGGGCGCGGCGCCCTCGCCGCGCGCGAAGGTGATCGAGGCGATCGACCGCTATCTCGCATTCTTCCTGTCGCTGATCGCGGCAGGCAATGACGACGACAACAAGAAACGAAAGCCCAAGGGAGAAACGCGTGGCAAGGCTGCCCCTGATTGATCCGGAGACGACGAGCGGCGACATCCGCGTCTCGTTCGACCGCATGCCGGTCAAGCTCAACATCTTCCGCATGATGGCCCACGCCGAGGCCAACATGATCCCGGCGATGCGGCTCGGCAATTCGATCCTGCACAAGCAGAAGCTCAGTGCGGTCAATCGCGAGTTGCTGATCCTCCAGACCGCTCAGCTCGAAGGCGGCACCTACGAATGGCGCCAGCATGTGCCGATCGCGCTCGGCGTCGGCTGCACGCAGGCCCAGGTCGATGCCGTTGCGCGCGCAGATTACGACGCCGCCGCGCTGAGCGAAGCCGAGCGCGCGCTGCTCAAGTTCGGCCGCGAGGTGGTCGAGAACGTCCGCGTGCCCGAGGCGACCTTCGCCGGCGTGCGAAAGCACTTCAGCGACCAGGAGATCGTCGAATCCATCGTTGCGCTCGGCTTCTACATGATGATGGCGCGCCTGACCGAAGCAACCGAAACCGATCTCGATCCCGCCGCCGGCATGAAGGTCTATGACGGCGGCAAGAAATAGGACGGCTGAGATGGCGGAGACCGAGAGCAGGCCGGATCGCTACGTCCGCCCGCCGAGCGTGGAGTCGCTGGGCGAAGCGCCGGGCAGGGGCCGCCTGAAAGGGCGCCGCATCCTGGTCGTCGGCGGCGGCCAGCGCGTCTTCGACGCCGCCACCGACCCGATCGGCAACGGCCGCGCCATGAGCGTTCTTTGCGCACGAGAGGGTGCGAAGGTCGCGGTGGCCGATCTCAATCGCGCCTCCGCCGAACAGACGGTGAAACGCATCACCGATCAAGGCGGTGAAGCCTTTGCGATCGCGGCCGACGTCACGTCGGAAGCCGACGTTCTGCGCATGATCGAAGAAGCCCACGGTGCCATGGGCGGGCTCGACGGCATGGTGCTGAACATCGGCACCTTCGGCAGGGTCGGGCTCGACGCGATCAGTCCCGAGGAGTGGAACAAGATCTACGACGTCAACGTCCGCGGGCCGATGCTGTGCTGCCGCGCCGCGTTGCCGAAATTCGAAGATGGCGGCGCCATCGTCTTCATCTCCTCGATCGCCGCGCTGAAGGCCGGCTCGCAGATGGCGGTGTACGATTCCTCCAAGGCCGCGCTCGGCGGCCTGATGCGCAACATCGCACATCTCGGATCGCGCCGCGGCATCCGCGCCAATCTCGTCTATCCCGGCCTCGTCGACACTCCGAACGGCCGCGAAGCCGGCGCGGGCCGCCCCAACCGCGGCAAGGGGCATGTTCCCTTCGGCCGCCAGGCAACCGCCTGGGAAATCGCCTATGCCGTGCTGTTCTTCCTCTCGGACGAAAGCGTCTACATCACCGCGCAGACCCTCGCGGTCGATAGTGGCTTGAGCGGAATGTAGGCGCAGCTTCCTATCGCGCGTGCGATCGCGCGCGACAGACAAGATGGTCGAGCGAGATGCGCCCGGGTCCGTAAGCCATGAGGGCGAGCGCCATCGCGGCCCAGGTCAGGTGGATCGGCCAGCCATCGGGCACTGTGAGTTCGACGATCAGCGTCATGAGCAGCAGCCCAAGCGCCGCGAATCGCGTGCCTAGTCCCAGCACCAGCAGGATCGGAAACATGATCTCGCCAGAGCCCGACAGGAAGGCCATCACCGCCGGCGCCGGAAAGTGATAGGGCCCGCCCGGCAGATGCAGCATGAATTCGTCGCTGAACAGCGTCACGGCCGTGTCGTTCAGCCTCAGGAAGCCGCCCCATTTGAGCATGCCCGAGCGCCAGAACGGTACGGCCAGCGCGAGGCGCAGCACGAGTTGGACGAGCGATGGCGTCGCGAGCGTCTGCACCAGATGATTGGCTCTGTCGATGAGCGCTCCGGGCGACGGCAGGCCGCTGTCGGTGGCCATGTGCTGGTCCGTGATCATGTTGGGTCTCCAGAGGCGAACGAGGTGAAGGCGCCGGCTTCGATCAGCCCGGCAATGTTCGCGGCGATGTCGAATTGGCTTGAAGCTTCCAGGGCCGACGCCGCGGCCTCGCCGAGTGGCCGTCCCGAGATCAGGCTGCTCGCGAACACCGCTCCGCCGGGCGGAAGCCGGCGCACGGTGACCTCGAACTCCGGCCGCGTGATCAGGGCATGTTCCGGCGTGGAGGCATCGATCCGCATGACCGGTGCATCGTCGCGGTTGGCGGCAAAGATCGTCACTGCGGCGTAGTCCGAACGCAAGCAATACGCGGCCGGGTGCGGAGTGAACACCAGATCGGCCAAACGATCGGGCGTCACCGCCGACAGCCGGGCCGGCGACAGCGGGGACGCGTCGGCGGCGTGATAGGCATCGAGCCAGGCGCGTTCGATGCGGGCGACGTCGGGAAGCCAGGGCATGGCCTGCGCATGCTCATACCGCGCGATGAACTCGGGGAAATCGCGGCCGTACTCGAACAGCAGCGGCGAGGTCGGCGGATTGCTGCGCACGTGAAAGCGTGCCATGGCGCGGAAGAAGTCGGTGCCGGTGATGCGCTGCACCGCCGGATAGATCGCGGCGAGTGCGTCGATCAGGCTGACGGTGACGTTGTTGCGGTAGACGTCATAGCGTCGGCCGGCGGCCTTGCCGTTCGGACCGGTCACGACCTCGGGCGTGCTGCGCGCCGGATCCAGCAGTGCCGGCGCGAACGAAGCGGCGAAGGACAAGTCTGCTTCAGGCGGCATGACGGTCTCCCGCCGGCACGGCGGACTGCTGACGGTCGAGGATCGCCTGGGCCGCAGAGGCTTCCGCTTGCAGGATCGGCCAATCCGGAATCTTGCTGTCCCATTCGATCAGCGTCGGTACCGCGCCGCGGCGCCGGATCACGATCTCGTAGAGCTTCCAGACGGCGTCCGCGACCGGGCCGTCGTGGCTGTCGATCAACAGCAGATCGCCTTCGTCGTCGGCCTGCTCGGCATGGCCCGCGAGATGGATTTCCTCGACGCGCGACAGCGGAAACTCCGCAAGATACTCGAGCGCCGAGAATCCCTGATTGGTTGCGGAGACGAACACGTTGTTGACGTCGAGCAGCAGGCCGCAGCCGGTGCGCTCGGCAACGGCGCGGATGAATTCGGTCTCGCGCATCGAGGAGTCGCGGAAGGCGACATAGGTCGATGGGTTTTCCAGCAGCAGCGGACGGCGGATCGCCTCCTGCACCTGGTCGATGTGATCGCAGACGCAAGCCAGCGTCGCCTCGGTATAGGGCAGGGGCAACAGATCGTTGAAGAAGCTGGTCTCATGCGTCGACCAAGCGAGATGTTCGGAGACCAGCGCCGGCTGATAGCGCGCAACCAGGCCGCGGAAGCGCGCCAGATGCGCCTTGTCGAGCGCTCGGGGTCCGCCGATCGACATGCAGACGCCATGCAGCGACAGGGGATGGTCGCGGCGGATCGCCTCCAGCGCCCGATGAGGCGGACCGCCATCTCCCATGTAGTTCTCGGCGTGGACCTCGAAGAAGCCACGCCGAGGTCCGGCCTCGAGGATATCAGGGAGATGCGCGGGCTTGAAGCTCGTCCCGGCGACGCCGCCGACGGGGAGCGAGAAGCGAAGCGGCATGGCTGCTGGTCGGGTCGGCTGGATCACCGTGCTCATCGTGCTGCTCCGTTCGCGCTTGCTGGCGACGTCACGCCGGCCGTCAGACCGGCTTGAGCGAACCCTTCTTGCCGCCCGGCAGCTGGATGCTGGTGCAGGTGCCGCCCTGCACGAATTTCCAGGCGTTGCCCTGGAAGTCGACGGTCGAGGTGCCCTGGCAGGTCGTGCCCGGACCCGCCGCGCAATCGTTCTGGCCTTTCAGCGCGACGCCGAAGCACTTCTCCTTCTTGGCGGCGACGGCCGCGTCGGCTTCGGCCTTGGTCAGCGGACCGGCGGCGGCGAGGGTCGCGAGCGCGGTCGATACGGCGCCGGCGAGGACGAGCGAGGTGACGGCATGTTTGGCAGACATCGAATTCTCCTGTTCGAGATGGCATCGCCTGGCAGGCGATGCCCGCAAGGTCCCTTTCGTTGCGCGCACAGCCCGCGTTACAGCGGGCTGCTCACGAACCCGTGAGACCGGTTGGATCGGGCGCACCGCCGGTGCGCTTGGGGTGGTATTTGCAGGCAGGCGTCCGCTCGAGGCCAATGCCTTGGGTCTATCGAGACGGTAGCCACCGGGCATTGGCGGCCC
>NZ_AJQE01000151.1 GCF_000261685.1 Bradyrhizobium genomosp. I (2014)
CAGAGGTAACGGGCGGGCGCCGGCGGCGTAGAGCAATGTCAGAGGCTCAGGTGGACCGGCAGGCGAAGGCAGCGATGAAGGTCGATCCCGAACGACGGCTTCGTGCGATCACAAGGCTGACGGTCAGCATCCGCCTTGCGGTGTCCGCGCTGGTCCTGGCGGCGATCCTGCTGACGGCCGCGCTCTCCAGCCTGCTCTGGTGGCGCACGGCGGAGGCGACCAGCCGGCAGCTCGCCTCGACCATCAACGATCAGATCGTGGCGGCGGTGCGCAAGGAGGTCTCGGCCATCGTCGACGAGGCGCGCGCCGCGCACACCGCGATCCGCACGCTGTTTCTGCAGAACGTGCTCGACACCCGCGAGGCCGACAAGCGCGAGTTCGTATTTCTGTCGCAATTGCAGTCGCAGGCGACGATCTCGTGGGTCGCGTTCGGCTGGCCCGACGGTTCCTTCTTCGCCGCGCACAAGCTCGGCGATCGCCGGCTCGAGATGATGGAGATCTCGCTGACGGATCATCCAGGCCAGCGCCGCGTCGATGAATATGACGTGGTGCCCGGCGACATCGAATTCGCCAATCGCCGTTTCGAGCCGACCTCATTCCACGTCGCCGATCAGGCCTGGTTCAAGGCCGGGCTCACGGCCGATGATCCGCAATGGTTCAGGGTGATGGACCATGCGACCGGTGGGCGGCCGTCGATCGCGTTCGCGGGGCCGATCGACGTCTACCGGGAGCGGCAAGGCGTTCTGGCCGTCATCATCGAGTATACGAGGCTCGCGCGCTTCCTGTCGCAGCTCGAGGTCGGGCGAACGGGGACTGCGTTCATCGTCGATGATGGCGGGGAGCTCGTCGCGGCGCCGGACAAGGCGGCCGACGAGCTCCATCCGGCGCGTGGCGACACGACGTTGCTGCCGCTGGCGCGCGCAGCGCTCGACAAGGCAGGCGAGGCCGGCCGCAAGGAGGCCTGGCGAAGCCGGCTCACCTCGGGCGGCGCGGCCTACGAGGTTGCGCTGACGCCGCTGCCGTTTCCCGGCTGGTCGCTCGCGACCGTGATTCCCGAGGCCGAATTTCTCGGGCCGGTCGAGACGACGCTGCGGCGCCTGATCCTCGGCCTTGCCATCGGTGCCGTGCTCGCGGCGCTGGCCTCGGCGATGCTGGCGCGTTCCGTCATTGCCGCGCCGTTGTCGCGCGTCGTCGGCGAGCTTCGCCATGTCGAGGCCTTCGCGCTGGAGCAGGTGCGCCGCCACCCTTCGCGGCTCAAGGAGATTGCCAGCCTGTCCGGCGCGATCGCCGAGATGGCGTCCGGCCTCTCCGCGTTCCGCAAGTTCATCCCGGCCGATCTCGTCCGCGGCCTGCTGCGCCAGGGCGTCGAGGCGAGGCCCGGCGGCAGCATCCAGGAGCTCAGCGTGATGTTCATCGACATTGCCGGCTTCACCGGCCTGTCCGAGCGGCTCGGCGATCGCGTGGTGCCGCTGCTGTCGCGCTATCTCGACGTCACCTCGGCGATCATCGTCGACAATGGCGGCACCATCGACAAGTTCATCGGCGACGCCGTGATGGCGTTCTGGGGGGCGCCGCAGCCGCAGGGCGATCACGCGGCGCGATGCTGCCGCGCGGCGCTCGCCTGCCGCAAGGCGGTCGAAGAGTCGGGCCTGGTGGATGATCTCGGGCAGCCGCTCCAGATCCGGATCGGCATCAATTCCGGCCGCATGCTGGTCGGCAATATCGGCTCGGAGCTGCGGCTGAACTACACCGTGATCGGCGATGCCGTGAACGTCGCCAGCCGGCTCGAAGGCGCCAACAAATCCTATGGCACGCAGATTCTGATCGGCGAGACGACCGAACGTCTGGCGCGCGGCGTCGTCGTCACGCGCGAGATCGACAGCATCGCGGTGTACGGACGGGAGGAGGGGCTGTCCGTCCACGAATTGATCGGGATGGTGAACGCAGATGCCGTCGATGGCGAGACCACCGGCTGGATCGCGGATTACGAGCGCGGCCTCGCCGCCTATCGCGCACAGCGGTTCGCCGATGCGCTGGCCGATTTCGAAGCTGTGTTGAAGCAGCGCGGTCATGATCGTCCCGCCGCGCTGATGCGCGACCGCTGCCAGCAGTTCGCCGCAGCCGCGCCCGATGCGACGTGGCGGCCCGTGGCGGCGTTGGCGTCGAAATAGCGAGATGGACCCCAGGTCGCGGCCTCCGGCCGTTGCAGTGGAAACCGGTTGGCAAAGTCTGCTGATTCCGCTCATGATGTGGACATGAAAACCACATTGCTCACACCCGAACGCTACACCCGCTCGCCCTGGAAGAACGGCGGCGGCATCTTCACCGACATTGCAGGCGCCTGGCGCGCCGAGGCGGCGACGAGGGATTGGACCAGTCTGCTCTGGCGCTTTGCCAGCACGCCGATCGTGGCGCCCGGTCCCTTCTCCCACATGCCCGGTATCGACCGCTTGCAGATGGTCGTCGGCGGGGGCGGGCTGGTCCTGAAGTCGCCGACGCAGGAGTTCGACGAACGTGAACCTTTTACGACGGTGCGCTTCACCGGCGAGATGGAGATCGTGACGGCGCTCGAACAAGGCCCGGTCGAGGTCGTGAACCTGATGGCCAGGCGCGACGCGGCGGAGATCGATCTCGTGGCGTTGCGCGAGCCCGGCGCGCGGCAGCTCAATGCCGGCACTCATCTGGTCTACGCCGCGCGCGGCGATTGCCGCGTCCGCCTCGATGGCGAGGAGTTTTCACTTTCGCACGAAAACACGCTGCAGGTGGAACTTGCCGCGGCCTCGCAGCTCGTGCTGGTGTCGGGGCTGGCGGTGCTGGGCTCGATCTGGCGGGTCGGCTAGCGTCCTCACTCCGTGCGCACAATCCGGGCAGCTGGCCAGGTTGACGGCGCGCGGCCAGCGCACGATATGTGTTGCGATGCACACCGCCGCTGAAGGGCAGACGATGACAACGCCGCCGACCAACAATGCCCCCACGCAGGCCGACAGCGTCGTCGACTGGCTGACCAACGGCACGCGCGACGAGCGCTTCATCGACAACATCTTCGCGCAGATGTGCATCCGCCTCCAGCAGGCGGGCATACCGGTCAGGCGCGCGACGCTCCACGTGCTGATCAATCACCCGCAGTGGCTCGGGGCACGGATGATGTGGTCCGATGGGATGCGCGAGGCGGAGATTGCGCTGGTCGATTATGACGTTCGCGAGCGGTCCGAATATATCGGCAGCGCCGCCAGCGAGATCCATGACGGCGCCGCCGAGGTGCGTGAGCGGCTCGAGCAGGATTCCACGCTCAGCCGCAAGCACGCCCTCTATGACGAAATGCGGGCCAAGGGCCTCACCGACTATATCGCCTGGCCGCTCTACCACACGCTCGGCAAGCGCCATCTCGTCACCTTCGCGACCGATCGGCCCGGCGGTTTCGACGATGCGCATGTCGCCGGCCTGAAGAAGCTGCTGCCGGTGCTGGCGCTGGTCAGCGAAATTCGCATCAAGAACCGCCTGGCACGGACGCTGCTGGAGACCTATGTCGGTTCCCATGCCGGCGAGTTGATCCTTGCCGGCGCGACGAGGCGCGGCAGCGGCACGACGGTGCGCGCCGCGATCATGATCTGCGATCTCAGGGATTTCACCAAGATTTCCGACAATTGGCCGCGCGACGACGTCATCGACCTGCTCAACGACTATTTCGACGCGATGTCGGAGCCGATTGCGCGGCACCGCGGCGAGATCCTGAAATTCATCGGCGACGGACTGCTCGCCATCTTCCCGCTTCATGAGCCCAACGCCTGCGCGAATCTGCTGCATGCCGTGGCCGAGGCCCGCAAGGCCATGGCCGCGCTGAACGAACGGAACGGCGCGACCGGCCGCGCGCCGCTGAACTACGGCATCGGCGTCCATGTCGGCGACGTCATGTACGGCAATATCGGATCGACGAGCCGGCTCGACTTCACCGTGATCGGCCCGGCCGTCAACATGGCCTCCCGCCTCGAAGCCCTCACCAAGCAGTTGGGACGAAAGGTGCTGCTGTCACGCGCCTTCGCCGAGCTGGTGGAGAAGCAGTTCCAGCTGGAGCACGTAGGCAGGCACGAGGTGCGCGGCTTCAGCGATCCGATCGAGCTGTTTGCGTATCCGGGCTGAGGGCAGGGCCAGCGCATATGACGTGCTGGACGGTCCGGGCCAACGCCTCGTCCTTCGAGACGACCGCTTCCAGCGGTCTCCGCAGGATGACGCCAATGGGGCCCGCTGAAGCTGCTGCCGCATACGTCAACGGAACCGCGCTGCCTGTTCCTGCTATTTCTCGACCGGCCCCGACCAATCCTTGAAGCCGCCGACATTGTAGACCTTCTCGTAGCCCATGTCCTTCAGCACCTTCCCGGCCAGCGCCGATCTGCCGCCGGACGCGCAGTAGAGGATCACGGTCTTGGTCTTGTCGAATGCCTTATCGTGATAGGGCGACTCCGGATCGGCGCGAAACTCCAGCATCCCGCGCGAGACATGCACGGCGCCGGCGATCTTGCCGCTGGCGGCGACTTCGGGCGCATCGCGAACGTCTACGACCAGCGTGTTGCCGCTTCCGATCATCTCGGCCGCCTGCTCCGACGTGATCTTCGGGACTGCCGCGTTCGCAGCTTCCAGCATTTGCTTCACACTCGTTACCATCGGTCTCTCTCCTGCCGCCCCCGTTGGAGGATAGCACATCGATCCAGGCTGCGCCTCCTCCGGTCGACGGCCGCCGCGCCACTCAGACGGGCGTTCGCCGGCCCCTTTCATGGACCGGGCCGGGCGTCGTGCGGATGGGCAAATGAGGGCGCCTTGTTGAAAGAGATTGCCGCGCAGGACTCGTAAGCTGGCTTCGTTGGCGGCTCGGACGACGAGTGCCGCCCGCTTCATCGGGAGGGAGGCGAGCCCGGTGCAACAGAAGAGGTGATCGGCGACATCAGGCGCGACAGCAAGAGGAGACGTCAATGCCAATTTGCTCCGGAAATCTTCACGGTCGAGCCGGGCGCTGTGCCGTCTGCGACGGCCAGTTCGGTCTCGTCAGGTATTACGCGTGGCGCAACCCTCTTTGCTCGAGAAAGTGCGTCGAACGTTTCGCGACGCGCCGCCAGGACGACCGCGACTGGGTCGGCCATTTCCCGGTCGCCTTCGACCTGCCCCCAGAGAACCGCGCGAGGATCCCATGACGCTGCAGATGTCACGACGAGGCAAGGAATATATGGAAACGGCGCAGAGCCTGCTGCGCGTGGCCCGGAGCATGACCGACGATGCGGTGGCAGCGCGGTTGAAGATGCTGGCCGATGACTATCAACGGCGCGCCGAAGAGGCCTCGAGCGTCGATGCCGCCAAATCGGTGACGCGCTCGGCTGCCAGGGCCGAGTACGATTGGTCGCAGGAGCCCGCGTGAGAGCCCCGCAACTCGCCGAGTGGATGGCGCAGCATCCGGCCGAACGTCTGGTCGCATGGCGCTGCACGATCGGCAAGCAGGGCGGCGGCAGAGCAGCCTAGGATGCGGACCTGGAATACGCGGGGCGGAGGGCGGGTCGGGGTCCGGTTGCCAACGCCGGATTGTGCGACTACGCTTTGCGACAAGTTGGGCCCAAACGGTCTTTGGCCGCACGTTCATGCCGAAATTCCTTCGCATCGGAGTCCATCAGTCCAACGTGTCCGGATACACGTCGAAGGCGTGGTGCGTCAGGCGCGTCGGCTCGGCGGTGTTCCTGAAATGGGGTGCCGTGGAGGTGCATGGCGCCGGCGATGGGCGCAAGGTCTTCTGGTCGCGATCGCCGCAGGAGAAGACGGTTCGTTGCGGCACGGCGCAGCGCGCACAGGACTACACGAAGGCCGCGATCGCGCGGCGACGCAACCATCGCTACGAGCCGCTGACGGGACCGATTGCGCTCGGGCGCAGGTCCTTCGATCGCGGCACTGAACCCAAGCAGGCGCTCGCCACCATCCTGATCGTCGATATCGTCGGCTCCACCGCGAAAGCCGCGAAACTCGGCGATGCGCGCTGGACCAAGGTGATGGGCCATTACTACGCCGCGGTCCGCAAGGAGCTGAAGAGCGCGCGCGGCAAGGAAGTCGTGACCACAGGCGACGGCGTGCTGGCAACGTTCAGGAAGCCCGCCGCCGGCATCACTTGCGCGGCCGCGATCCAGAAGGCGGTTCGCACGCTGGGCCTCGAGATCAGGGTGGGCTTGCACGCCGGCGAGTACACGATCAGCGGCGGCGAAATGGTCGGCCTCGCCTTCCACATAGGCACCCGCGTCGCCGCGAAGGCGCGCGCGGGAGAGGTGCTGGTGTCGAGCGCGGTGAAGGAGCTGGTTTCGCAGCCCGAGATCAGGTTCAGGGATCATGGCGTGCATCAGCTCAAGGGCGTGCCGGAGCGGTGGAGGTTGTGGCGGGTGGAGGCGTGAAGCGGCGCCGCGCCGGTGCGAAGGCGATGCGGACCAGCAGGACGCGGGCCGCAACTTGCGTTGCGGATCAATTGAATCCGACGACGTCTCGCGGCCGGAGCGGCGACGGTCTTCGCCATGGAACGCTTTCGAATCCGTGAGTCGACTACGAAGGCCCGAAACTCTGCTCAGGTTACGTTGAAGCGCCGAATAGCTTGCGCACTGCCGGCAACCACTCGCCGGTCATTGTGAACTCGAGCCCGAGACGAGCTCCGCAGGCAATCGCCAGCATGGTGATCGGTGCCGAGACGGCGAGCGTCGAGAGCGCGGTCAATCCCTGGCCGATCGTGCATCCCATCGACATGACCCCCCCGATACCCATCAGGAGCGCGCCGGTCATGTGACGCTTCAATTCGCGCGCGTCGTCGCAGGCCTCCCAACGAAAGCCGCGCGCGAGCATCGCCGCGGCAAGGGAGCCTGCCACGACGCCGGCGACGGAGCCGATACCGAAATTCAGCCGCGCACCGGAGAAGGTGGCGATGTAGAGGATGGTGTCGCCGAGTGGTGCGACGAAACTGAGCGATGAGACGCGGACGGGATCGAATTCGTCATCGGCGAGCCATCCGGTCGCGAACCAGCCGAATGCGATCGCGCCGCCGACGGCAAGGCCAGAGACCAGCAGTCGGGGCGATCGCATCAGCCTGCCGTCGGCGAGGGCCCAGACGGCAAGCGCCGTGGCGATCGACAGGACGAGGAGTGCGCGCACCGCGCTCCCCGCGCCCAGAAGCGAGGTCAGCGTCTGGTCATAGCCTTCGGAGAGCCGCAGCGACAACGGCTCGATCAGCATCAGGCGCAGCATCCCCGTGATCCCGCGCATGGTCGCGAGCGCCGAGAGGCCGAGCACAAGAAAGACCACGATGGCCCGCAGATCCCCGCCGCCGATACGGACCAACGTGCCGAAGCCGCAGGTGCCGACCAGCGCCATGCCGATGCCGAACGTCAGCCCGCCCAGAATCGCGCCGCCAAGCCCGATCGACGACGTCAGGTAGATCGACCGCGACAGGTCGACGATGCCGAACTCGGCGAGCATCTGGGTGGCCAGCAGGGCCACGGCCGCAGCCAGCGCAAAGGATTTCAGCCGACGCAAATCCGACCCGAAGAACGCATCCTCGAGCATCGCCAAGGTGCAAAACCGTCCCGCGCGGCCGGCAACGCCGAGCACGGCACCGGCGGCAAGCCCACATGCAAACGCTATGGTCGAAGGGCTCAGCAGTCCTCCCGCTTCTTCTTGGTTTGGCCTTGCGGGTAATCTGCGCCGTCAGGGCGCGAAAAGCCAGCGCGGAAGAAATTACCGGCGGCGCCGGCGTACCGGCTCGCAGAACACGTCGTAAACGGCGGTGAGAATCTTGCGGACGTCCTCGCTGGCGAGACTGTAGTAGATCGTCTTGCCGTCGCGCCGGGTCGTTACCAGCCGATCCAGCCTCAGCCGCGCGAGCTGTTGCGAGACGGTCGATTGCCGCTCGCCCAGGAATTGCTCGAGCTCGGTTACGGATTTCTCGCCCTCGGCGAGGATGCAGAGCAGCAACAGTCGGGACTCGTGGGACAGCGCCTTGAGCATGTCGCTCGCCTCGCGCGCCTTTTCGATCATCTGCTCGAGTTCGGCGGAGCCTTCGATCTCCTTCAGCTTCGGCAATGGCATCGCGTCAAGTTCCTCTCAGCAAAATCCGCAAGACCAGTCACGACTTCTCGGGTTCCGATCCCGCCTTTGACAGGATTCGGCCCAAGAGGCCAAAGAAGAAGGCATCCCCCGGATAGCCGCGAATGCGCCCGATCTCACGGCCCTCTTGTACCACGACGAAGGTCGGCGTGAAGGGACCCGGATCGATTCCGGCGAGATCGGCGGGAACGGGGCTGTTCAGGTCGACCCGGCGCAGCGGTGCGGCCCGGCTTTCGTCGGTCTTGCCGTAGATCGGCGCGATCTCGGCGTCGAAGCGCGCACACCAGGCGCAACCGGCCCGCTCGAACATGACGAGCTCGACGGCGCGCGACGCCGTCGCGGGCAGCGCGAGCCCGACGGCGACTGCGACCAAAATGACGATTCTGTTCATGCGTGACCGAACTCCGGACTTGCCTGTAGACGTCCCTGGCGCTTTATATCATTAAATTCGCATATGTGATAGGGATGGGGTGGAATGACCTTGGACGTCACGCTTGGTGCGGCCTTCGTCGCGGGCCTCTTGTCGTTTCTGTCGCCCTGCATCCTCCCCCTGGTCCCGCCTTTCCTGTGCTACATGGCCGGCGTCTCGGTCACGGATCTGTCCGGCGACCGGCCGGATCTGCGGCCGCGCATCCTGGTGTCCGCGCTGGCCTTCGTGGCGGGCTTTTCGCTGGTCTTCATCGCGCTCGGCTCGACTGCCTCGATCGCGGGCCGCTTCGTCTCCGCGCATCTGTCGACGCTCGGCATCGTCGCGGGCGGACTGATTATCGTCATGGGCCTGCATTTTCTCGGCGTATTCAGGATTCCGCTGCTCTATCGCAGCGCGACCATGCAGGTCGACAACCGCCCGGCCGGCCTGGCGGGAGCCTTCGTCATGGGTCTGGCATTCGCGTTTGGCTGGACGCCCTGTGCTGGCCCCATCCTTGCAGCCGTCCTGCTGATGGCAGGCTCGGAGGACACGACCGGACGGGGCGCGCTGCTGCTTGCAGCCTATTCGGTCGGGACCGGCATTCCCTTCCTGGTTGCGGCTGCGTTCACCGGTCGTTTCATTGCCGCGCTTGGCCATGTGCGCCGGCATCTCGGTCTGATCGAGAAGACGATGGGCCTCTTCCTGGTCGTGACCGGCCTGATGTTCCTGACCGGCTTGATGCCTGCGGTCTCGGAATGGCTGCTTGAGCATTTTCCTGGACTGACCAGCATCGGCTGAGGCTAGCCGTAACGGAAGTCGAGCAGCTGGGCAAAGGACTGCAGTTCGATGAGGTAACGATGCACGAGGAAGCCGTCGCCCGCCATCGCGGCATGGGCGATCTCGCCGCTGCTGGCGATCGCGCCATCGATCAGGCGGCGGAATTCGCCTTGGGCAACGATCTCGCCATCTGCCCATTCGTTACAGTGCCGAAGCCGATCGCGGAATGCGCTTGCGGCGGCGACGGTCTCCTCGGCGTTCGCTGGCGCCGGCTGCTCGGAGTACCTGATGGCTGCGACACGCAACGTTTCCGTGGCGGGCGCGATCTCGAAGATGCAATCGCCAAGATCGTACAGGCCCGCATGACGCCTGAGCGCGTGAAAAGCCTGCCGAATTGCGAGCAGCTCGCGGCCGGCGGCGACATTGTCTCCGCGCTCCAGCGCGCCCGTGATCATCGTGAGCCGGTCGCGACCCCCGTCGAGAAATCCCGACAATTCGGCCGGCGCGTAAGCGGCCGGGGGACTGGAGGCGTTCGGCTCGAGTCGTTTCCACCGGGCGGCCGCTTCGTCGGTCTCGATCTGGGCCAGCGCGACGTTGCCGGTGCGCGCATAGCTCGCGGCGGTGCGCAGGTTGGCCATGATCGGCGCCATCGCCGATCCGAAATCCGAAGCTTTGTCGACATCTGCGCCAAGCGCGAGCGCATTCGAAGCCAGCCATGCCAGCAGCACGATGGTGCAGCGCAAGATCGGAACTCCTTGTCACATTCGTACATTCGAATATCATAATAGAAATGACCAGCGCGCAAGATCTCCCAACGCACAAGACCCCGACGTCGCTTCGCATGCCGACGCGGCGCGGCCTTCTCGCATTCGCGTTTGGCGCAGCCTGGGCCGGCCCCGGCGCGGCGGCGGCCGAGCCCGCGGTTGGCGAAGATGGGCTCTATCACGAGCCCTGGTTTCTGCAGAGCTTCCTCGATCTGCGCGAGGACCTGGAGAGCGCCAGCGCCGGCGGCAAGCGCCTCGCCATCATGTGGGAGCTGCGCGGCTGTCCCTATTGCCGCGAGACGCATCTGGTGAACTTCGCCGATGCCGGCATCGCGACCTATATCCGCGACAATTTCGAGGTGTTGCAGCTCAATCTGATCGGCTCGCGCAAGGTTACCGACTTCGACCGCCAGGAGTTGCCTGAGAAGGACCTCGCTCGAAAATACGGGATCAGGTTCACTCCGACCTTTCAGTTCTTTCCGCCAACCGCCGATGGCATCGAAGCGAAGGAGGCGATGGCGCGCGAAGTGGCGCGGGCGCCCGGTTATCTCAAGCCGGCGCACTTCCTGGCGATGTTTCGCTTCGTGCGGGAGCGCGCCTATGAGCGCGGCTCGTTCCGGGATTTCCTGGCCGCGAATGGCTGACCGAGAGCGTCCTTCGAATTTCGCTTGACGCCGCCGGTCACATGAACATATCATAATAACTGAATTTGATGGACCGTGAGTCCGTCGTAATCAAGAGCGGGCGTCACCCCGCGATCCGAGGGTAGGAAACATGCGGCGCTCGCTTGCGGCTGCGTTTGCACTTTGTCTGTCGGCCGGAGGCGGTCTTGCCCAAGAGACTGCCAGAGAGCCGACCAAGGAGCCCATCAGGCTCGACGTCGTCAACGATTCCTTGCCGAAATCCCTGTCCGGTGTGCCCGGCAATGCCGCCGCCGGCAAGAAGGTGTTTCTGACGCGCACGCTCGGCAATTGCCTGGCCTGCCATCAGGTCACGAGCCTGAAGTCCGAGGATTTCCACGGCGAGTTCGGTCCATCTCTCGACGGTGTGGCAGACCGCTACACCGAGGCGCAATTGCGCCTCATCGTCGCCGACCCCAAGCGCGTCTTCACCAACACCGTCATGCCTGCGTTCTTCAAGAACGACGGCTTGAGCCGGGTGCGCCCGGAGTTCGTCGGCAAGTCCATTTTGACGGCCGTGCAGGTCGAGGACGTCATCGCTTTTCTCAAGACGCTGAACTGACGGCGAGGAGGATCTGGAATGAAAGCCATCAATCGACGGCAGGCATTTGCGCTTGGGGGCGGCTTCGTCATGCTGACCCTGATGCCCATGGCGGCCGATGCCGAAGTGACGGGCGATGCGGCGAAGTGGATCGAGAAGTTCACCGGCGGCAAGCAAGCTGCCAAGGGCAAGATTTCGCTCGACCTGCCGGAGATCGCGGAGAACGGCAACACCGTGCCGCTCTCGATCAACATCGAGAGTCCGATGACCGCGGACTCCTATGTCAAGGACGTCATGATCCTCGCTGACGGCAACCCGAATGCGGGTGTCGCGACGCTGTCGTTCACGCCGCTATCGGGCAAGGCGGAAGCATCGATCCGGATCCGGCTCGCAACCACGCAGAACGTGGTTGCGATCGCGAAGATGAGCGACGGTTCGCTGTTCATGGAGCAGAAGACCGTCAAGGTTACGATCGGCGGCTGCGGCGGCTAGGGGCGTCAGGAGAGGAACAATGGCAGACAAACCGCGCATCAAGCTTCCCAAGGAAGCGGCCAAGGGCGAAGTGATCCAGATCAAGACCCTGGTCTCGCATGTCATGGAATCGGGCCAGCGCAAGGACGCGCAGGGCAAGGCCATTCCGCGCAAGATCATCAACAAGTTCGCCTGCGAGTTCAACGGCAAGCCGGTGTTCTCCTGCGCGCTCGAACCGGCGATCTCGGCCAATCCCTACATCCAGTTCGACGCCAGGATCGACGAAGCCGGAACGTTCAAGTTCTCCTGGACGGACGACGACGGCACGGTGATCACGGCCGAAGAGAAGATTGCGCTCAAGGCATGATGCGTATCACGCATTGAGGGAGGCTCGGATGGCGCGACGATATGTTGGGATGGCCGCTCTGGTCGCAGCCGCTGCGTCGGTTGCGACGCTCGCGGTCGCAGACGACGCCGAGCGCAAGGGCATCGCGGCGCCGCCCGGCCACGTCTTCAAGACCATCATCTCCGGCTACGAATTTCGCAGCAAGGAGACCCGTGCGTTGCAGGACGACGATCTCGAAAACCCGGGCTTCCTCGCCGTGGAGCGCGCGGCGGATGTCTGGAAGAAGGTGGAGGGCAGCGAAGGCAAGTCCTGCATGAGCTGCCACGGCGAGGCCGAGACCAGCATGAAGGGCGTCGGCGCCGCCATGCCGAAATGGGACGACAAGCTGAAGAAGCCGGTCAATCTCGAGCAGCGCATCAACATCTGCCGCACCGAGCACATGAAGACGGAGCCCTGGAAATTCAAGTCCCGGGAGTTGACCGACATGACCACGTTCGTGCGCTACCAATCGCACGGCATGCCCGTGGCGGTGAAGACCGACGGGCCGATGTCGCCCTGGTTCGAGCGCGGCAAGCAGATCTATTACACGCGCTATGGCCAGCTCGATCTCGCCTGCGAATCCTGCCACGAGCGCAACAACGGCAAGTTCATGCGCGCCGATTTCCTGAGCCAGGGCCAGACCAACGGCTTTCCGACCTATCGGCTGCGCGACCAGCGCCTGGTGCCGCTGCACGAGCGTTTCCAAGGCTGCATGTTCGACGTGCGCGCCGAGCCGTTCAAGCCGCTCTCGGACGAATTCCTCGCGCTCGAGCTCTATGTGGCCTGGCGCGGCATCGGTCTGCCGGTCGAGACGCCGTCGGTGCGCAACTGAGACGATGAGTTTGCAGGAGTATTGCGCATGATCTCTCGCCGCGAGTTCATTCAGGTTGCCGCGGCAACGGCGGCTCTTTCGACCGGTGTTGGCTCCGGCCTGACCCGGGCGGTCGCCCAGCAGCGCCTGACCGAGAAGGAGTTGCTGGCTTTCGAGCCGCTCGGCAACGTCACGCTGGTTCACGTGACCGATATCCACGGTCAGCTCATGCCGCTCTATTTCCGCGAGCCCTCGACCAATCTCGGCGTCGGCGAGGCGAAGGGCCTGCCGCCGCACGTCACCGGCAAGGAGTTCCTCGCCCGCTTCGGCATCGCCCCGGGCTCGTCGGCGGCCTATGCCCTGACGTCGGAGGATTTCGAGGCGTTGGCCAAGAGCTATGGCCGGATCGGCGGCCTCGATCGCGCCGCGACCGTGATCAAGGCGATCCGCGCCGAGCGCGGCGACAAGGTCGCGCTGCTCGACGGCGGCGACACTTGGCAGGGGTCGTGGTCGTCGCTGAAGACGCGCGGCCAGGACATGATCGACTGCATGGCGCTGCTCAAGCCCGACGCCATGACCGGCCATTGGGAGTTCACCTACGGCACCGAGCGCGTCAAGCAGGCGATCGAAGGCCTCGGCTTCCCCTTCCTCGGCCTCAACATCCGCGACACCGAATGGAACGAGGCGGCGTTCGAGGCCTCGACCATGATCGAGCGTGGCGGCGTCAAGATCGCGGTGCTCGGACAGGCTTTCCCCTATACGCCGGTCGCCAATCCGCGCTGGATGATCCCGAACTGGTCGTTCGGCGTGCGCGAGGAGGACGTCCAGGCGCAGGTCGACAAGGCGCGCAAGGACGGCGCGCAGCTCGTCGTGCTGCTCTCGCACAACGGCTTCGACGTCGATCGCAAGCTCGCCGGCCGCGTCAAGGGCATCGACGTCATCCTGACCGGACATACCCACGACGCGCTGCCCGAAGCCGTCAAGGTCGGCAAGACCTTGCTGATCGCGTCGGGCTCGTCCGGCAAGTTCGTCTCGCGGCTCGACCTCGATGTCCGCGACGGTGAGGTCAAGGCGTTCCGCTACAAGCTGATTCCGCTGTTCTCCGATGTGATCACGGCGGACGCCGAGATGGCGGCCAAGATCGCCGAAGTGCGAAAGCCCTTCGAGTCCGAGCTGTCGAAGGTGCTCGGCAAGACGGATTCGCTGCTTTACCGGCGCGGCAATTTCAACGGCACGTTCGACGATTTGATCTGCCAGGCGCTGTTGCAGGAGCGCGATGCCGAGATCGCGCTGTCGCCCGGCTTCCGCTGGGGCACCAGCGTGCTGCCCGGGCAGGACATCACCTTTGAGGACGTCACCAACGCGACCGCGATCACCTATCCGGCGGTCTATCGCATGGGCATGACGGGCGCGCGGCTGAAGGAGATCATCGAGGACGTCGCCGACAATCTCTTCAACGTCGATCCCTACTACCAGCAGGGCGGCGACATGGTGCGGATCGGCGGACTGTCCTACGCGATCGACGTCACCAAGCCGCAAGGCAGCCGCATCTCGGACATGCAACTGGCCAAGACCGGCGCGCCGATCGATCCCGCCAGGGAGTACCAGGTCGCCGGCTGGGCCAGCGTCAATGAAGGAACCGAAGGGCCGCCGATCTGGGAGGTCGTGGCCAATTACCTGATCCGACAGAAGACGGTTCGTCTCGAACCCAACAGAGCCGTCAAAGTCACCGGAGCGTAAGAAGCGATGTCGAAGACGGATCATTCCCGGCAATCCCGACGCAGTTTCCTGGCCGCTGGCGCCGGTGTTGCGGCTTCGGTGCTCGCAAAGCCCGCCTTGGCCGGAGGCGGCAATCCGGCGAACCAGCCTCCAAACGTGCCGGAATGGACCAAGTCCCTCGGCGAAGGCGTCGCCGTGCGTCCGTACGGCAAGCCGTCGAAGTTCGAGAAGGACGTGGTCCGGCGCGACGTCGAATGGCTGACCGCCTCGCGCGAGTCCTCGGTGAGCTTCACGCCGCTGCACGAGCTCGAGGGCATCATCACCCCGAACGGCCTCTGTTTCGAGCGGCATCATGGCGGCATCGCCGAGGTCGATCCGGCCGATCATCGCCTGATGATCCATGGGCTGGTCGAGCGTCCGCTCATTCTCACGCTGAAGGAGCTGAAGCGCTATCCGCGCGTCAACCGCATCCACTTCATGGAATGCGCGGCGAATTCGGGCATGGAATGGCGCGGCGCCCAGCTCAATGGCTGCCAGTTCACCCACGGCATGATCCACTGCGTGCAGTATACCGGCGTGTCGCTGCGCACCCTGCTGGAAGAAGCCGGCGTCAAGACCAACGGCAAGTGGCTGCTGGTTGAAGGGGCCGACGCGGCCGCGATGGATCGCAGCCTGCCGATCGAGAAGGCGCTCGACGACTGCATCATCGCCTACAAGATGAACGGCGAGGCGCTCTATCCCGAGCAGGGCTATCCGATGCGGCTCGTGGTGCCGGGCTGGCAGGGCAATCTCTGGGTCAAGTGGCTGCGCCGCATCAAGGTCGGTGACCAGCCCTGGCACACCCGCGAGGAGACGTCGAAATACACCGACCTCCTGCCGAGCGGCAAGGCGCGCCGCTTCACCTGGTCGATGGACGCCAAGTCCGTGATCACGAGCCCGAGCCCGCAGGCACCGATCAGGCACGGCAAGGGCTTCACTATCGTCTCGGGGCTTGCCTGGAGCGGCAACGGCAAGGTCAAGCGCGTGGACGTCTCGCTCGACGGCGGCCGCAACTGGTGGCCGGCGCGGCTCGACGGGCCCGTTCTCGACAAGGCGCTGACGCGCTTCTACTACGAGTTCGACTGGAACGGTGAGCCGCTGCTGCTGCAGTCGCGGGTGCAGGACGAGACCGGATACGTGCAGCCGAGCAAGGCCGAGCTGCGCAGGATTCGCGGCGTCAACTCCATCTATCACAACAATGGCATCCAGACCTGGCATGTGCAGGCCAACGGTGAGGTCGAGAATGTCGAAGTCGCCTAAGTTCATTGCAGCCGCGCTGATAGCTTGCGCGCTGAGCGCTCAGGTGCTTGCGGAGCAGAAGCCGGACGCCAGGAGCGCTCCCCGCTATCACATCGGCCGCGCACCAACCGCGGACGAGATCCGCGGCTGGGATATCGATGTGCGGCCCGACGGCCAGGGCCTGCCGGAAGGCAAGGGCACGGTCGCCCAGGGTGAAAAGCTGTTCATGGACAATTGCGCGAGCTGTCACGGCGAGTTCGGCGAGGGCAGCGGCCGCTGGCCGGTGCTTGCCGGCGGCAAGGGCTCGCTGACGTCGGACAATCCGGTCAAGACGGTGGGCTCGTACTGGCCCTACGCGTCCACCGTGTTCGACTACGTCCGTCACGCCATGCCCTATGGCAATGCCGAGTCGCTGTCGGTCGACGAATACTATGCGCTGGTCGCCTATGTCCTCTACCTGAACGACATCGTCACCGACCAGAATTTCGAGCTGACCAACAGGAACCTCGCCACGATCAGGATGCCGAACGAGCAGGGCTTCGTGATGGACGATCGCGCCACGAGCGAGAAATCGTTCTGGCAGAAGGATCCCTGCATGAAGAACTGCATCGCGCCGGTGAAGATCACCGGGCGTGCCGCCGCCATCGACGTGACGCCCGAGGACAGCAAGGACGGGAAGTCACGGGGCGTGGAGTGAGATGCGGCCGGGCGAGCCGCCGCGGATTCTTTCGCGGTCTGATCGCTGCCGCCTTCATCGTGACAAGTCCCGCCGCCTCGTCACGGGCGGCCGAACCGCACAGGCTCGCGCTGCAGATCAGCGACGACGACCCGCTCAAGATGCGCGCCGTCCTCGATGTTGCGGCCAACGTCTCGCGGCATTATTCCGGGCTGGGCGAGGAGGTCGAGATCGTGGTCGTCGCCTTCAACGGCGGCCTCGACATGCTGCTCGAGGACCGCTCGCCGGTGAGGGAGCGCTTGGTGAATTTCCTGAAATCGATGCCCAATGTGAGCTTCACCGCCTGCGGCAACACGCTGGAGACGCTGGCGGTGAAGGAGGGCAGGCGGCCACCGCTGATCGAGGGCGTCAGCGTCACACAGGTCGGGGTTGCCGAGTTGATGGAACTGGCGGAGAAGAACTGGACGATTGTCCGGCCGTGAGGAGAAGCCGCCGATGCGATGGTTGATGGGACTGACAGTCTTGCTCGCGCTCGCCGTGCCTGCGGGTGCGGCCAAGCAGGAGCTCGAACTGTCGGTCGACGGCCGCACGACGCTCGCGACATTGCGCACACCGGCCGTGATGACACCGGACACGCCACTCGTCGTGATGACCCACGGCACGCTCGCGCACAAGGACATGGAAGTCATCCAGGGCGTTGCCGAGGCGTTGGAGCAGCGCGGCATCGCTTCGCTCGCCCATACGCTGTCGCTGGGGCTTGACCGCCGCAAGGGCATGTATGACTGCGCCGCGCGGCACGATTATGTCGTCGAGGATGCAGTTGCGGAGATCGGCGCCTGGGTCGCGCGGGCGAGGGGCATGTCCCGGCTCGTCGTCACGTTCGGCCATTCGCGCGGCGGCAACCAGGTCGCGCGGTATCTCGCTGCGAGCGATACCACTCCGGTGGCGGGTGCGGTGCTGCTGGCGCCGGTGACCGCAAAGGCCGAGGCCGATCTGCGCGGCTCCTACGCGCAGGCCTATGGCAAGCCGCTCGAGCCGTTTCTGGAGCTGGCGACGAAGGCGATCGCTGCGGGCCGCGGCGAAGAGTGGATGGACGTGCCGGGCTTCATCTATTGCCGCAATGCCGTGGTCACCGCACGCGCCTTCGCGTCCTTCTATGCCGCCGATGCCGGCCAGGACACGGCCGCGCTCGTGGCGCGCGCGAAGCCGCCGGTGCTGGTACTCGCCGCGACCAAGGATGCGGTCGTGCCCGACGTGGCAGCCTCCTTCGCTCCACTTGCCGGTTCGAGCGGCGGCAGGGTGCAGCTCGACAGGATCGAGGACGCCGATCATTTCTTCCGCGACCTGTTCGCGGAAGACGTCGCCGACCGCATCGCCGAGTTCATCAAGCAGACACGCTAGGGGGGACCATGCAGCGCCGATCCATGCTTCGCGCGAGCCTTGCCGGACTATTTGGTATTTTCGCGGTGCGCCAGGCGTCCGCGGCGACGGAAACGCCCGCGCGACAGCGCGTCGTCTATCATCTCGCCGATGCCGATCGCGTCGTCTTCGTTCTGGGCAATCTGCAGAACCACGTCGACGGCGTCGGTGGGCCCGGCAAGGCCGACATCAGGCTGGTCGTGCATGGGCCGGCGCTGCGTGCCTTTCATGCGCTCGCGGCCCAGGACCACACCGTTGCGATGATGTCGAAGCTCGTTGCTGCCGGCGTCGGCTTTGACGCTTGCGCCAACACGATGAAGGCGCAAGGCGTCAAGCTCGACGACCTCACGCCCGGCTTCGCGGTGGCCGAGAAGGGCGGCGTGGTGCGGCTCGCCGAGCTGCAACAACAGGGATATGCCTATCTGCGTCCCTGAGGCCGCTCCGACCCGGCATCCTGCGGCGTCGGAGCTTTGATCTGGCTCATGGGACGCGACGACGAGATCGCTAGAATTGCAGGCTCGCAGGAACAGCCGAGGCGGACGTGCTGACGCCGATCATCGATCTCTTGGGTGAAGACCGGCTGTCATGGCTCGGCGGGCTCCTGGTCGGAGGTCTGTTCGGGTACTTCGCTCAGCGCAGCCGCTTCTGCCTGCGTGCCGCGGCGGTCGAGTTCTCCCGTGGCGAGGGCGGACCGCGCCTTGCGGTCTGGCTCCTGACCTTTGCCGCGGCGCTGGTCGGCACGCAGGCGCTGGTCGCGCTCGGCTGGCTCGACGTTTCCGAGGCGCGTCAGCTCGCGCAGCAGGGCAGCATCTCCGGCGCTCTCGCGGGCGGCGTGATGTTCGGCTGCGGGATGATCCTCGCGCGCGGCTGCGCCAGCCGATTGCTCGTGCTCTCGGCCAATGGCAATCTGAGAGCCCTGCTTTCGGGGCTGGTGTTTGCAGTGACCGCCCAGGCCGCTTATCGCGGTCTGTTGTCGCCCGCACGCGAATGGGTGACCAATCTGTGGCTGGTCGATGGCGGACCGTCCCGCGACATCATGGCCGTGTTCGGCGCCGGTATCCCCGAGAAGCTCGCATTCGGGGGATTGTGGCTGATTGCCGGATTGGCTTTCGCCTTTCGCAGCAGCCTGCCACGCGGTCTCATCCTCTCCGCGCTTGCCACGGGAGCGGCGGTCGTTGCCGGCTGGCTCTTCACCTACCAGCTCTCGCAGGCCTCATTCGTGCCCGTGACGCTCAAGAGTCTCACCTTCAGCGGCCCTTCGGCCGAGTTGCTGATGTTGGTGCTGAACAGTTCGCAGCTCCGGCTCGGCTTCGACCTCGGCATCATTCCCGGCGTATTCCTCGGCTCATTCGCCGCAGCGGCGCGCGCGGGCGAGCTGAAGCTGGAAGGATTTTCGGACGGGCTCGGCATGAGACGCTATCTAGTCGGCGCGGTGCTGATGGGGTTCGGCGCGATGCTGGCGGGCGGCTGCGCGGTCGGCGCCGGGGTGACCGGCGCCTCGGTATTTGCGCTCACGGCTTGGCTCGTGCTTGCTGGCATGTGGCTCGGCGCAGGGCTGACCGACCTTCTCGTCGACCGTGCCGGCATGCCGCGACCGCACCAGGCGGCAAACTCGCCGGCGTCGGGAAGCTGATCTCATATTTTAGAGATTGCTAAATTTTACTTCTTGAATATGATTTTTGCCGATGCGAGCCGATCGAGCCGCAGGAACGCGGTAACGTGCCGCTGCCCCGGGGAAACGCACATGACCACCATCACGGAAAGCTACGTTCGCGAAGCGTCGCGCGCCGCGCGTATCGACTGGTCGCCCTATCTCGTCGGCGCCGGAATCGGGCTGTTGAGCTGGATCGCCTTTGCAGTATTCGGCGATCCGCTCGGCGTCACCACCGCCTATTCGCGCATCGCCTCGCTGTTCGCCGTCCCGGTGGTCGGGCCGGAGGCCGTGGCCCAGAATTCCTACTGGAAGAGCATGCCGCTGAAGTGGGATTACGGCGTCTGGTTCCTCGTCGGCATACCGCTTGGCGCGTTTCTCTCGGCGGTGATATCGGGCACGTGGCGCCTCGAGCTCGTGCCTGATGTATGGAAGGAGCGGTTCGGCCCGTCAGTTGCGAAACGTTTCGTGGCCGCGTTCCTCGGTGGCGTCGTGATCATGTACGGCGCCCGGCTTGCCGGCGGATGCACCAGCGGGCACGGCATCTCCGGCGGTTTGCAGCTTGCGGTCTCGAGCTGGCTGTTCCTGGCGGTCATGTTCGCCACCGGACTCGCTGTCTCCGCCCTCATGTTCCGTGCACGGTGAGGAGAATTGAGATGACCGCAATGATGACGATCCTTGGGCCGGTACTGATGGGTGCAGCTTTCGGCTTCCTCCTGCAGCGAGGCAAGGTGACGAGCTGCAACGTGATCGAGAATCAATTTCGGTTGCGCGACTTCACCGTGCTGAAGGTGATGGGCACGGCGATCGTGGTCGGCGGCATCGGCGTGCTGCTGCTCGTCGACACCGGCAACACGAAATACTACGTGAAGGATGCCAACATGCTGGCGGTGGCGCTCGGCGCCGCACTGTTCGGCGTCGGCATGGTGGTCTACGGCTACTGTCCTGGAACGGCGCTCGGCGCCATTGCAGCCGGAAGTGTTCATGCTCTGGTCGGCGCGCTCGGTATGATCGCCGGGGCCATCCTCTACGCGCTTAGCTTCGACTGGCTGAAAGCCCACGTGCTCAACGTCGGGGCGCTGGGCAAGGTTCGCCTTCCGGACGTGACGAACATCCCCGATATCGTCTGGTTCGCCGCACTGGCAGTCGGTGCCGGACTGTTCTTCTGGTGGGTCGAATCCACTGAAGCCAGGCAAAAGAGGGGTTAAAGCATGATCCGGAAAAGCGCGCAGCGGTTTTCCCTCGCGACAAACGCGGAACGCGTTTGCGCGGAGATCATGCTTAAACAACAACCTAAAGCGCGATGACGCGCTTTAGGTTCCCGCTTCCTGCGTCGAGGTGCGCGGAGGCAAGCTCATCGCTTGCGGGGGCGGCAGAAGAGCCGGTGCAAGTTTGAAAACAGCTCTTCGACCCGCCGGTCCGCGATGCGATACCACATCGTTTGCCCGTCGCGTCGGGCAGCGACGACGCCCTCTGCCTTCAGCTTGGCGAGGTGTTGGGACAGTGCCGAGGCGGAAAGACCGACGTCTTCGGCGAGAGCACTCGCGGCAACCTCGCCATATTCCACCAGCCTGCAAAGGATGAGCAGGCGGTGCTCATTGGCGAACATGCGCATGAGCGCAGCCACCTCTTTGGCCTGTCGCTCCAGTTCGGTCGTGTTCAGTTGGCGCATGACAGCGTTTCAATAGCATCTGTGTCGCCGCAGTCAAACACGCTCACGAGGTCCATTTCCCGTGGACGATCAACGAAAGTACCGAGACAATGGTCCGAATATGATCGGCGGCGGCGTTGGCTTCAGCCTGCCGACAGGTACCGGAACAGGACGTAGATCGCGACCGCGAAGATCAGTCCGGAAAAGACCGAGGTCAGAAGACCCCGGCGGGTGCCGAGCGACTTCGCCAACCGCGCACCGATCAGGCCGCCGAGAGTTCCTCCCGCGACGAAGAGGAAGGCGATCCGCCAGTCGATCAGTCCGGAGACGGCGTAGTTCGCCGCCGTGGTCAGCCCGAACGCCGTGACTGCAACCAGCGACGAGCCGATGGCATTCAGCATCGGCATGCCGGTCGCCAGCACCAGCGCAGGGACGATCAGGAAGCCGCCGCCGATCCCGAAGAAGCCGGACAACACCCCGACTCCGAGACCTGACACGATCAGCTTCGGCAGGTTTTCCCTGGACAATCTGACGCCGGGATCACCGAGATAGGCGCGATTGCGCAGCATCAGGCCGCCAACGACCATCATCAACACGGCGAACAGGGCGAGCAGTCGCTGCCCGTCCACGATCTTGCCGAGGGTCGAGCCAAGATAGGCGCCGACCACACCGGCGCTCGCGAAGATCGTGGCGCAGCGCCATTTCACATGTCCGCTGCGGGCATGCGTCGCAAGATTGGCGGCCGCATTGACGGCCACGGCGATCGCGCTCGTGCCGATGGCCACGTGCGGATCATTCAGGCCGACCACATAGACCAGGAGCGGAACGGCGAGGATCGAGCCGCCTCCGCCGACAAGGCCAAGCGAGAATCCCACGAGGACGCCGGAGGCCGTGGAGAGAGCCGCTTCCGTCAGGAGCGAATGCATTGCTGAACTCCAAGGGCCGGTCCTTCCAGGTCGGCGGCTTGGCTCTGACCGTGCACGCGAACCCGAGGGGCCGCGTGCCGGCTTCGGCCGGGTTGTCGGATCGTTACACGGGTGGTCCGGATCGCTTCCAGGCGTCGAGGCCGCCGTCGAGGATGTAGGCTTCGCACGCGCCGTTCAGTTTTGCTGCGAGGCGGGAGGCGTTCATCGAAGTTCGGGCGCCGCTCTTGCAGTGGAAGATTACGGCTGCCCCAGCTTTCACGGTCAGTTCCGCCTCGTGCAGTCGTGACAGCGGAAGATGATGAGCGCCCGTGATATTCTCGCGGGCGAATTCGTCGGCTTCGCGGATGTCGACGAGGATAGCGCCCTGGTCGACGAGACGGCGCGCGGCCGCGGGATCGATTTTCGGAAGTGACATCACATGCTCCTGTTCAACGTGGTTTGATTGGCTTGCAGTACAGTTCGTGTAAGGTCGCCAACAGCTTTTCGATGCGTGGATCGGCGATCCGGTACCAGGACGTCTGGCTTTCGCGCCGGTAGGTCACCAGGCCCTCATCGCGCATCTTTGCCAGATGCTGCGACAGGGCCGATTGGGACAGGCCGACGGAATCTGCGAGGGAATTGACGGTGGCCTCTCCCAGTTCCACGAGCCTGCAAAGGATCAGCAGCCGCCGCTCGTTGGCCACCGTTCGCAGCAAGTTCGCGATATCGCGGGCAGCGTTTTCGATGGCTTGCGAATTGAACACGACCGTCACATCCATTCCTCATTATTTAGGTATTGCTAAATTAGGAAGAACTAATATATCTGTCAAGACGCGAGGCGTCGAAACCATTGGGAGATGAGCTGATGGCGAAGCCGATCATCAAAGCCTTTTTCGACGAGCCGACGAATACGATCAGCTATCTCGTGGCCGATCCTGCGACCAAGGAAGCCGCCGTCATCGATCCCGTGCTCGACTACGATCACAACGCGGGCGCGGTCGATACACGTTCCGTCAAGGCGATCCTTCGAGAGGCCGAAGCGGAGGGCTTTCGCATCCGATGGGTGCTGGAGACACATGCTCATGCCGATCATCTCTCCGGCGCCCCCTACATCAAGGCCAAGACCGGCGCCCTGATCGGCATCGGCGAGCATATCAAGGACGTCCAGCGCATCTTCCGGCCGGTCTTCAACGCCATCGACCTGGCGACGGACGGCAGCGACTTCGACCACCTGTTCAAGGACGGCGAGCATTTCCAGGTGGGCGATCTCGATGTCGAGGTTCTGCACACGCCGGGCCACACTCCGGCGGATGTGTCCTACAAGATTGCGGACGCGGTGTTCGTCGGCGACACGATCTTCATGCCAGACTACGGCACGGCCCGCGCCGACTTCCCGGGCGGCGACGCGCAGCGGTTGTATCGCTCGATCAGGCGGCTGCTCGCGCTGGCTCCGGAGACCCGGCTGTTCATGTGCCACGATTACAAAGCTCCGGGTCGCGACGAATACGCCTGGGAAACGACGGTCGCGGAGCAGAAGAGCAAGAACGTTCACGTGAAGGAAGGCGTGGCCGAGAGCGACTTCGTGCGCATGCGCGCCAAGCGCGACGCCACGCTTGCCGCGCCGCGCCTTCTTCTGCCCTCGATCCAGGTCAACATCCGGGCGGGCAAGTTTCCTCCCAAGCAGTCCAATAGCGTGCGCTACTTGCAGATTCCGGTGAAGATGAAAGACGATGCCGAGTTCGGCCTGTGACGGTCCGAGCATCGCTCGGATCACTAACTCGTTCTCGCTCGGCATTTCGGAAGATGTGGCGTGAGTTCGAAATGGATCTCGCATCGACAAAGCGGTCCCATCTGCCACGCCAGAGTATCAAATCCCTTCGGCTGCGATCGCGCGATCGATCAGCTTGATCCACGTCAAGGACTGGAGCCGTATTCAGGACAATCCTGACAACGAGGTCGGCGAGCCGCGTGATGTCTGTCGTGCCTATTCTCCATTCGCTCTTGCTTTTGACGCTCGCAAACGGGTCCCCGGTCGTTGCCAAGAAGCTCTTTGGCTCCCGCTTCGCGCTGGCACTGGATGGGGGCGTCTCGTTCTTCGACGGCCGACCGGTATTCGGAGCTTCCAAGACCGTTCGCGGTCTGGTCGCATCGACCGTCGTGACTGCAATCGGTGCGACCGTTTTCGGTCTGAGCTTCCAATTGGGTGCCCTGGTGGCGATCGCCGCGATGGCTGGAGACTTGTTCTCCAGCTTCCTGAAACGGCGCATGAACCTGCCTCCAAGCAGCCAGGCCCTCGGATTGGATCAGGTTCCGGAATCGCTGTTTCCGCTCCTGGCCTGCCGGGATATGCTCGGGCTGAACTACGCCGATGTCTTCCTGACCGTCTGGATATTTCTCGTCGGCGAGCTCGCGATCTCCCGCGTACTATACACGTTGCGCGTTCGAGATCAGCCGTATTGAACCATCGGCGCGCCGGCGCAATCGGTGCAGCGTGATCTCCGGCGGGCAATTGAAGCGCACGGCCACGACGCTCGATCCTGCGCCCACGGACGTATAGCCGAGCATGTCATGATAGCGCCACGCGCCGGCCCCCATCCTGCGCGGCAGGACCGAGTCCAGCGTGATGGGGATCGATCCCGGAAGACAGATCTGACCTCCATGCGTATGCCCGCTCAGCAGCACGTCGAAGCCGGCATGCGCCGCCTGTCGGTAGACTTCCGGGGTATGCGACAGCAGGATCGAGAATGCACCGTCCGGGACATCCGACCCGACCTTCTCGATGTTATCCACCCTGAAGTAGTGCGCATCGTCGATGCCAGCGACGTATATCTCCTGATCCCCGCGCCTGATTGTCGCGCACTCATTCTGAAGCATGCGTATGCCCATCGCCTCGAGGCCGGGCAGCATCCTAATGGTGTCGTGATTGCCAAGCACGCCGAGAATAGGGGGATTCAGGTAAGCCGTTAACCGTTTCATGCCTTCAAGCGCTGCCTGGAATGGCCCGAAGGTCTTGCCGCGGTAGTCGCCGGTGAGAACGCACAGGTCGTAGGTCAGATCGGGAAGCAGCTTGATGAGCCGCCGCATGGCGGGCTCGCTCATGTCGACATGAGTGTCGCTGATATGGAGGATCGAGAATCCGTCAAACAGTGGCGGTAAATTGGCGCAATCGAAGTCGTTGTGCTTGACGACGATGTCTTCGGCATTGCGACGTCCCCGCCCGTAGAGGCCGGACAGCTTCAGGAGGTTTCGAATGAGCGAATGAAAGGAGTACCAGTTTTCGATATGAAAGAAGTTGAGACCCTGGCCAAATATCTGAGCCTCATGATCAGTTTCGATCCCGAGGCGCTGCCGTGCGTGTATCCGCCCGAGGCGCTGCTCCAATCTCGAAAGCAGTTCGTCTTCCACCTGGCTTGCCCCGGGATTCGCGGTCATCAACTGCATCTGCGCGCTCGCCCGTCATCCAGTGGACATTGGTCGATCTTCTTCAAGATATGACAGAGCCGCGCCTTGGCGCAGGGCCGCTTATCCGCGCCAATCGCTGCTATTGGGCGGCGCGTTGACCTGCGTCATGGCAGTCGCGCCAACATCTTTATAAGCTTACATGTAAAATGAGGTCTGGCCAACAGAGCTCGCGGCCCAACAGCATCGGAGGCTGACCAATGCGCGTTCTACTTCTGCTCGGCGAGACCGAATCCTCGCTTTGCGCCCGGGAGATTGCCTTCGATCTCGCCCGTTCTGGCGGAGCGCTCGTGACCGGCCTCTCTGGAATCGATCTGTCTTCCCTCACGGTTCCGATGATTGGCGGCATCGGCGCCTCGGCGTATCAGGTCAAGCTGGAAGAGATCCGGGGGCGGCAGGCGCGCGAGAATGACGCCCGGATACATGCGTCATATGGCGAAGCATGTGATGCGAGAGGTCTCGAATTCTCCTGGCTCTCTTTCGAGGGTGATGCGCCTGAAGTCTTCCGCGCTGCCTGCGAGACGCGTGATCTCATTGTCACCGGCCACGATACGACCTTTTCCGTCGATCGACCCGCATCGTTACCGGAATTGCTGTCGAATCTTCTCTTGCTGTCGCCGCGGCCGATTGTCGTCTGTGGCGCCGAGTATCGCCGTCCGAGCGATGTGTTGGTCGCATATGATGGGAGCCTGCCCGCCATGCGCGCCCTGCAAATGTACGTGCTTCTGGGATTGTGGCGCGAGGCTCGCGTGCACGTGACGTCTATCGCGACGGAGTCGGAGCTTGCGACCCGACGCGCTCATGCGGCGGCTGAGTTTTTACGTGGCCATGACGTCGACTGCACGATCGTTCCCATCGAAGCGACCGTGGATCCGTCCGAGGCGATCCGAATTGAGGTCATTGACCGAAACATCGGTCTGCTGGTGATGGGCGCGTTCGGTCATCGCGGCTGGAGCAACGCCCTGTTCGGCTCGACGACGCGACGATTGGCCGAGCGCCCGCCTTGTCCGCTGTTTCTCTTCCACTAGAAGCGGCGTCAGTGCCCATGCAGGTACGCGGCATACGCGCTGAATAGATAGACGGCCAGTAGCGCGATGCTGACCCAACCGATCGTGCCGCGGATGCGTGTTTCCGGCTTGTAGAGCATCGCGACAATGAAGAGTCCCGACATCACGACGGCCGCGAAAGCCGAGATCGCGTGCACCGGCGACACCGACGACAGCAGGGGTCCGTCGCGATAGGCGAGATCGTCGATCGCCAGTACAAGCACGTCGAACAGATTGCTGCCGAGCAGATTGCCAATTGCCATGTCGACGGCCTTGAGCCGCAGCGCACTGATGCTCACGACCAGTTCGGGGACAGACGTCGCCCCGGCGATCAGCAGAGTGCCGACGAAGCTCGTTTGCCAGCCCATGGTATCTGCGATTTGCGCTCCGACGAACGGCAACCAGGTTCCGGCGGCGACGATAACGGCGGCGGCAGCGGCATAGCGCAGCAGCGCTTCGGACAGGCTGAGGTCGGAGCCGGTCCGGAGTATCTGTGGGGGCTGGGGCGTACGACGCTCGTATTGGAAGGCCGCGCGCATTGCGACAAGGTAGAGCAGGGCGAGAAGCGGCGAGTAGATGCTGACGTGGAAAAACTGGACGCTCAGGGGTCCGCGACCAATCAGGATGATAGCGCCAACCGTTCCGATCAGAACGATTCCAAAACCTGCGGTTAGCACATGCCCCTGGTCGACTCGCCGGTACAAGGGCTCGTCGCGGCTCAACTCGTCGAGCAGGACCAGCATCACGAGGTTGAAGACACAACTGCCCAGAGCGTCTCCGACGGCAATGTCCGGCACGTCTGCAATGGCAACCGAACTGATGCCGGTGAACAATTCCGGCAATGAAGTGGCCGTGGCGAGCAGGACGAGGCCGATCCAGGATCGGCTCAATCCCGTCAAGCGCGCGATGACATCGCCGTACTGCGTTAGCACAGGGCCGGCAAGACCGATGGCGATGGCACAAAGAGCAAATTCGAGCCAGGGCAACGCGGCGGTCATCTAGCGGCCTCGGTTGGCAAGCGCGACGATTGCGCGGCCGACCTGAATGAGCAGCATTGGCGCCAAGCTGCAGCCGGCGACGATGGTCCACATCGCCACCGTCGGAGGGCTGACGTGCAAGACCTCCGCCGTCAGGGGCCAATAGGGAGGGACCGCGAGCAGAGCGCTGCAGAGGCCGACCGCAGCCCAGATCCATGGATTGCGCGTGACCTCGTTGGTCACGACACCGGAGCGGCTGCTGCGCATGTCGAAAACGTGCCAGAGTTGGGCGAATGCGATCGTCAGGAAGGTGGTGGTGACCACTGCTTCGCCGGTCCAGCCGGCCGAAAGCGCCAGCCCAAGCGCCGCGAAAGCTCCGCCCGCCAGCGCAATGCTCTGCAGCACGATCGCTGTCCATTGCCGACGACCGAGGATCGGCTCCTTCGGATCGCGCGGCGGCCGCGTGAGAATATCGCGTTCTCCCTCGCCCATCGCCAGTGCGAAAGCGGGGAATACGTCGGTCACGAGATTCAAGTACAGGATCTGCAGCGGCAGGATCGGCAGGGGCAGTGCCGCCGCAATCGCGATCCCAACGACTAGGACCTCGCTGAGATTGCAGGACAGAAGGTAAGCGGCGACCCGGCGGATATTGCCGAAAATGGTTCGGCCTTCCCGAACCGCCTTGACGATCGTCGGAAAGGCGTCGTCGAGCAGGATCATCGCCGCCGCCTGGCGCGCGACGTCGGTTCCGCGCAGGCCCATGGCGACGCCGATGTCGGCCTGCTTCAACGCCGGTGCATCGTTCACTCCATCTCCGGTCATCGCGACGATCTCACCGGACGCCTGATACGCGCGTACGATCGCAAGCTTCTCCGCCGGACTCACGCGGGCGAAGATGCCGACGCGCTTCAGTTCCTGCGGATGCTTTCCGATGAGACGCTCTATATGGCGGCCGTCTGCCACGTTGTCGGCTTCGAGCCCGATCGCACGGCCTATGCTGCGGGCCGTGACGGCGTGATCGCCGGTCACCATGACGACGCGGATGCCGGCATGACGGCAATCGCGGATCGCGTGCGGAACGTCGGCACGCGCTGGGTCTTCCAGGCCAACGAGGCCCACGAATATCAGCTCGCGATAGGGCTGGACATCTGCCGATGTCTCCAGTTTGGTCGCGCAGGCGAGCACGCGCAGGCCGTGCTGTCCGAGCTCGGCAATCCGCCCGCCCCATAGACGGCGCGCGGCTTCATCCAGCACGGTCTCGCCGCTCTCGGTGAGTATGCGGGTGCACGCCGCGAGCACACGCTCCGGTGCACCCTTCACGGCATAGAAATACGCGCCGTCGTGCCGGTGCACGGTCGCCATCATCTTGCTCTCGTTGTCGAAGGCGTGCTTGGCAGCGATCGGAAAGCCGTGCAGCAGCTCGCGGCGATTCAAGCCTGCCGCCCGGCCAGCCTCCAGCAGCGCCACTTCCATGGGATCGCCGCTATGCGCTACTCCCCCATGGCCAAGCGAGGCCTCGTTGCAAAGCACTGTTGTATGCAGCAGCCGCCGGAGCAGCGCATCGCCGGCAACCTCCTCCACGCCGGCCTTCTCGACTTCGCCGGACTCGACCCACAACCGCCGCACGGCCATCCGGTTCTCGGTGAGCGTGCCGGTCTTGTCAGTCAGGATCACTGTGGTCGCGCCCAATGTCTCGACCGCGGAGAGCCGCTCCAGAAGTGCATTCTGGCGGGCCATGCGCCACATCCCGCGGGCAAGGGCGAGCGTGGCCACGATCGGCAGGCCCTCGGGAATGGCGGCCACCGCGAGCGCGATCGACGATTCCACGACCAGGAACGCATCTTTGCCCTTCGCCATTCCAACCGCCGCGATCACAACGGTCAGAAGGCCGACGGCCCAAACGAGCTGTCCGGACAACCGTGCGAGCCTGCGTTCAACCGGCGAGCTTTCGGGCTCCGCTTCTTCGACGAGATGAGAAATGCGGCCGAGTTCGGTCTGGGAGCCCGTCGCGACGACCACGCCAAGGCCGCTGCCGCGCGTCACGGCCGTGCCCTTGAACAGCATCGATGTGCGCTCGGCGATCCGCGCATCTTCGGCGGCCGGCCTGGGCGCCTTGTCGACCGGCATCGACTCGCCCGTCAGCGTCGACTCGTCGGCCGCGAGACGCGAGGCCTCCACGATGCGCAAGTCGGCCGAGATCGCGTCGCCGGCTTCGACGAGGAGCATGTCGCCCGGCACGAGGTCCTCCGCCGGGAGTACGCGCGTGTGACCGTCGCGCCGCACGCGCGCCGATGTCCGACCGAGCGCACGCAGTGCCTCGATCGATCGTGCTGCCCTGATTTCGGTGATGAAACCAATGAGCGTGTTGAGCGCGAGAACCGCGACGATCGCGACGCCTTCCTCGAACTCGCCGAACCAGAAAGCGAGCGCGGCGGCTGCCGCGAGCAGGTACACTACCGGGCCCCGCAGCTGGTGAAGAAGTATGGTCAGGGCGCCGATCGGCTTCCTTGCAGCGATCGCGTTTGAGCCGAAGCGGATACGGCGCTCCGTCGCCTCAGCCTCCGCGAGGCCCTGCTCCGGATCGACTTGAAGCGCGCGAAGGACTTCGCTCGCCGATAACGAATGCGCGGTCGCTGTCCTCAGCCCAACGTCATGCATCAGATCGCGTCTCGACATCAGCCCAACGCCTTTCTCGGCTGCCTCCCCCCGGGCGCACCGAGAAAGACCAGGCCGCCGACGACAGCAATGAACGACAGCATCGGATGCATCCGTCGCGAGCGTGCCGGAGGTGTGATTGGAGGTCCGGGCACGGTATCCGCTTTGAGTCGTTCCATGCAAGGGCTTGCGGCTGTACCTATATCGACGAGGCCGCCGCGAGGCCTTTTGATTTCGGTCAATCTGACGGCCGCAAGAGCTGTCGCAAGTCCACGAGCTTGTTCAATTGGCCGAGAATGCTGCCGCTGATCTGATCAAGGCCCGCGCTACGGCCCAGCCGGCTGGGCCGGTGAGTGTTCGGGGCATGATTCGCGGTCGGCTGAACGAAGCGCCGGTCTGCGTGATGATGTCGCAGCAGGAGGTCGCCAGAGGTCGCAGCCTGCACAGGGCATGCCGTCGGTACTCTGAGCTAGATCAAGCCGTCAGGAACCTGCATGGATATGCTCTGGCAGCTTCCGTTCGGAGAGTCCCAATGGCCGTCAAGGACATCCTGCTCACCCTCACCAGCTATCCCGACCCGACCCCGGTCGCGGTGATCGACCGCGCCGTATCGCTGGCTTCTCTCCTCGGCGCCCACATCGCGGCGATCTCCTGTGAAGTCCATGTGCAAGTTCCCGGCAGCTTCCTGTCCGGCCCCGGCAATCTCGGGGCGATAGTGGCCAACGAGGCCCACAAGAGCAGAAAGAATGCACAGGATCTGCTGGCGACCTTTGAATCGACCGCAGAGAAATCCGGTGTCGTGCACGAGATCGTTCTCGATCGTTGCTTGTCGTCCGAGGTGCCGGGCATTTTGGCGGAGTATGCGCGGCTACGCGATCTCGCCATCGTGCCGGTGCCGGAATCCTACGATCAATGGCATGCCGAAGCGATCATCTTCGGGTCGGGGCGACCGACCCTGGTGCTTCCGGAAGCCTCGGCCTCCAGGGAGTTCGAACTGAACAGGGTCCTCATTGCGTGGGATTTCAGCCGCGCGGCTGCGCGTGCAGTATCCGACGCCATCCCGATCCTGGAGAAGGCGCGCGAGGTCTGCATCCTCACGGTAACCAATGAGAAGACGATTTCGAGCCGACGCTCGTCGTCCGAGCTCGCCAGGAACCTGTCGAGGCATGGCATCGATGTGGTCGTCGAGGAGGTCGATGCCGCTGGACGGGCCATCGGCAAGGTTCTCACCGAGCAGGTTGCCTCCCGCAGGGCGGATCTCCTCGTCATGGGGGCGTACGGTCATTCCCGTTTCCGGGAGTTCGTATTGGGAGGCGCGACCCGGAGTATCCTGACGAAGCCGCCGATTCCAGTGCTGTTGTCCCACTGATCAGGAGGCGAAAGTCACGATCCAACGCTGGGACGGTTTTGATCCAGGTCATGGCTGTGAACGACGCTTGCGGCTTGGCGTTCTTGATTCCTGCGGTTGATCCTACTCAAGCGACGATGCCGGTTTCGGGTGAGAGTGACGTTGCGGTAGCTGTGGAACCAAATCATGTCGTTTGAGCGGGTCCTGCGGTGGACCCTTGTTGCGATTGCAATCTCGGGATTGACCGCGGGCATTCTTGCGCGAGCCGCCGGCCACCCCGATCTGGCCGATGTCGCATGGGCGCTCGGCACGGCGCCCGTGATCGGCGGATTGGCGGTCTCGATTGCCAGGGACTTGCTGGGTGGCCGTCTGGGCGTGGATGCGATTGCGCTGCTGTCGATGAGCGCGGCGTTGGCGCTGGGCCAACCGCTTGCCGGGGCCGTGGTTGCGCTCATGTATTCCGGCGGCAACGTGCTGGAGGATATCGCGATCGCAAGGGCGGAGCGTGACCTGAGATCCCTGGTTGATCGGGCACCGCGGCAGGCCCATCGCAGGAGCAACGAGAGAATCGAGGAGGTTCCGATCGAGGAAGTCGCGGTCGGCGACGAGCTCCTCGTCAGGGCCGGCGAGATCGTGCCTGTCGACGGTATCGTTGGCTCGGTCTCGGCCACGATCGACGAGTCCGCGGTCACAGGCGAACCCATTCCGGTCGAGAAGACACGCGGCAGCGCAGTTCTCTCCGGTTCGTTGAATGCTGGTGAGACCTTCGAGTTGACCGTGACCGCACCGGCTGGCGAGAGCACCTACGCCGGCATCGTGCGCATGGTGACGGCGGCCCAGACGTCGAAGGCTCCCTTCGTGCGAATGGCCGATCGCTTCGCACTCGTTCTTCTGCCGGTTACGCTCGTCTTCGCTTTCCTGGCGTGGCGGATTTCCGGCGATCTGACCCGCAGCCTTGCCGTGCTGGTGGCGGCGACGCCTTGTCCCCTGATTTTGGCCGCACCCGTCGCCTTCATCGCCGGCGTGGCCCAAGCGGCACGCCGCGGCATCCTGGCCAAGGGCGGTGCGGCGTTGGAGGCGCTGGCCCGCGCACATACCGTGCTCTTCGACAAGACCGGCACCCTGACGGTGGGAGGGGCGCGATTGCTCTCTGTCGAGGTCGCGCCGGGGCAGGACGCGGACGAGGTCCTCGCGCTTGGGGCATCGCTCGAGCAAGCCTCGCATCATGTGCTCGCGAAGGCGGTCGTTGCTGCGGCCGTCGATCGCGGTCTCGAGCTGAAGCGGCCGGAACAGGTCAAGGAGACCATGGGTTCTGGCCTGAGCGGCCTGATCGATGGACGCCAAGTCACCGCAGGCTCGCGAGAGATGCTTCTTTCGCATGCCGAGCTATCGCCATGGGAACTGCGCGCCATCCGGCGCGCCTCGTGGCGTTCGGCGTTGATCGTTTTCATTGCCGTGGATGGGCGTCCAATCGGCGCGCTGCTGCTGGCCGACGAGCTGCGGGCCGATACGCCACGCGCGATCCGGCTGCTGCGCGATGCCGGTATTGCGCGAATGGTGATGGTCACGGGTGATCGCGCCGCAGCGGCGCAGGCCATCGGTGCCGCGCTCGACCTCGATGCCGTGCTGGCCGACCGCGTTCCGTCGGACAAGGTCGAGGCGGTACGCAGTGAACAGCGCCTTCATCCGACCATCATGGTCGGCGACGGCATCAATGATGCCCCTGCGCTGGCCGTGGCCGACATCGGGGTCGCGCTCGGCGCGCGCGGCGCGAGCGCCTCGTCCGAGGCGGCAGATGTGGTGATCCTGGCAGACCGGCTCGATCGGGTTGGCGAAGCGATCATGATTGCACAGCGGGCGCGGCGCATCGCCCTGCAAAGCATCGTCGTCGGCATGGGGCTGTCGTTGGCGGCAATGGTCGCCGCCACTCTGGGCTGGCTCGATCCCGTGCCCGCGGCGATCGTCCAGGAGGTGATCGATGTCGCGGTCATTCTGAACGCGCTGCGGGCGCTCACTCCGGCCCTCGTCAGGGGCGGCCCGCGCATCACGACAGAGCAAGGCTTGAGCTTGCATCACGATCATCAGGCTCTCTTCAGGGATCTCGACCGCTTGCGCAAGATCGTCGACGCGCTGGACGACGTGACGCCCGAATCCGCCGCGGCGCTCATCGAGGAAGCCCAGCGCCTGGTTCAGGGCAGCGTCGTGATGCACGAGCGCGACGATGAGGACAGCGTCTATCCAAGGCTTGCGGAGGTGCTGCGCGAGCGCCACGGCCTCTCTGCCATGAGCCGCGCGCATCGGGAGATCCTGCACCTCGCCCGGCTGCTCACTCGGATCGCCGAGGACCTGCCGTCCGAGAAGGTCGACCGCTATCTGGTCCGGGACGCTCAGCGGGTCATCGAGGCCATCGAAACGTTGGTGCGCATGCACACGGCCCAGGAGGAGGATATCTACGAAGCCGTGGCCGCCGAGGGACCGGCTTAGCCTGTCGGCCCGCGCACTTCTTCACCAAGCCGTGAGAGCGAAGGAGCCCAGAAGGAGCGCGTGCCGCTCCGTAAGGCCGCCGCTGCGACGAGAACGTAAATTCCTGCGCCGATCGTGACGCCGAGCCCGTAGAGGACCGCATGGGTCAGCGTGAGTGATCGAACAAGCTTCGGCGGGCATCATTTACCGTCCGGGTGCTGCAGTCGTAACCCTTTGATTTGCATCAGTGTGCGGGTTGAGTTCTTTGCTTTGATGGGAAACCAAGCTGGAGGAACTCTCATGCGACGCCGAACCATCGTTGCAGCGCTGCTGTTTGCCACCTTGAGCTATCCCGCACTTGGCCAGATGGCAGCCGATCACGAGGCCCACCATCCGGGGCAGGACCAAGTGTCTGCGCCCGCCCCAACAAATTCCACGTCGAGCCAATCGCAAGGGCAACAAGGCATGAGCGGGGGCACGATGGGAATGATGGGCCGCGGTATGAAAGGCCGCGGTCCCGCCTCCGGAGACCCGATGGGAACTCCAATCATGTTCCGAATGATATTCGCTCTGATGGACGCGGATGGCGACGGGACCGTCTCATTGCCGGAGTTTCAGGTGGCGCACGAGCGCATTTTCAAGGCAATGGACGGCAACAAGGATGGCAAGCTGACTCAGGAGGAGATGCGGGCCTTCATGCACGGGACACGAAGCCCCGCTCCGCCGCAATAACGGTCTCATCCGAGCGTGACAGCGAAGGCTCGCGAAGAGCCGGGATCGGCTGGCGTCATATTGCGCGGGGATAACGTGCCGTTGTGAACGGTACCAGCGATTGCGTCATCGCGAGACGGATCTCGCTCATGCCGCGGTGCAGGACATCATCCGTCGACCACTTCCTGCCGTGATCCGGCTGAAGCCGGACTGTCGCCGCCGGTTTGTCGTGCGCGTGCGATCTTGCGACAAAGACAGGCTGTCTCATGACGAAGCCGAGTGCGGGGGCTGCCGGTATGAGCGACCCGGTTGAGATGATCGCTGGACCTCCTCCGAAGAGTTTCCTTGCTTTCAGTTGGGAGATCGCGACAGCCAGGAGTTTGCTGTGCAGCTCATGACGAGCAGGATTGAGTCAGCTCAATGCAAAACGGCTCAGTCAATTCAAGCTGGCGCTGCAACGTCATGAGAGAAGGGCCACATGCAGAACCTCAAGCCGGCATTCTGGGGCAGTCTGGCGGTTGTCGTCCTGCTGTGGCTGGTTGCGGAGCCTCAGCCATTTGGGCCGGGCTCCTTTTTCCCGCTTCGCGAGAGGATGGTGCAGTTGAGCGGCGTCCTGGCGATCGGTTGCATGAGCATGGCGATGATGCTTGCACTACGACCGCGTTGGCCGGAGGCGTTGGTTGGGCGGCCTCGACAAGATGTACCGCCTGCACAAATGGTTCGGCATCGCAGCGCTTGTGGATGCAGCAAAGATCGAAACTCGGACGGTCGCAACTCAGCTCGAGTTCGACCTCGGGTTCACCGAACACCTCGATGGCATCTTCAATAGTATTGATTGTGAAGGTCAAGACGTCGCCGCGTTCATCGGCGACCCGGCGATCGATTGGTCCCGTCGGAGCACCGTAGTAGCCGCCGACAGTAGATGCGGGTCTTAGCCAACATCCCCGAGATTCCCGACGCCATCGTCGACATCGGCCGCAAGTTCGAGATGCACATGCCGTCCGACCGTCCCGGCATGATCAAGCGCAAGCGCCTGCTCGATCTGCTACGGCAGCACGGCGAGGAGGAGCGGCCGCGCCAATAGAAACCCCTCTGAGGAGAGCAATCGGTTGGCCGCCAGGATCGCGCAGGTTGCGCTGAAATGATGGAGGCTCACGATCAGAATTCGAAAAGAAGTTGTCCTGGACTGGCGGGGTAGCAGATTGTTCCATCCGGATGAGGCTCGGCAAATGGGGTAAGACGTCCCTCTTCGCGGGTCGTTGAGTCCAGCAGATGGACCACTCTGTGGCCAGCCGTGAGCAGGTAGTCCGCAATGATTTGCCGATGGCAATCCGTCCATTGCCTTTCTGCGCACATCAGGACCGTCTGCCGCGCAGACAGCTGGTGAAGGCGATCAAGTGCGGCTCGGAAGGGAGGGCTCCTGGCGTAGTCGGCATAGCTCCGAAGAAATCCTTCGGGCCAGCCGTCATTGAGACGAAGGGGCGGGGCGTCCGTCCGCTCGCGATAGCCGCCAAGATCGGGAAGATGGTGATAAGCAATGCCGACTGATGCGAGCGCCTCTCTCAAGGGTCCGATGCTGAAATGAGGGTGTCGCCGCGATCCAGGAAATCTGCGCACATCGACCAGCGTCAGAATGTCCGCCGAACGCAGCACTTCGATGAATTCGGCACCCGATCTGCTGGAGTGTCCAACCGTAAAGATCGGATTGGTCAGCAATGCGCCGGTCATGTCGCCGAGATCGGCAGGTTCTGAACGGCCGCACTGATCGATTTGAAAAGCTCGTCGACGAGTCTCGGTGCCCGGAAACGGTACAGCCTGCCAAGCACGAGATTTTGTGGGCGATCCAAGTCAGCCAGGGGACGTGAAACCAAGCGGCCATGGCCGTCGACATTGTATGGAGGAACGAAGTTCAGCAGCGTATATCCGAAGCCATTGGCAACAAGGCTGCGCACCATCTCGAACGATTCGCTTTTGTGAGCCACCGTTGGGTTGAGGCCTTTGCTGCCGAACAGTGACAGGAAATAGTCACGGGTTCGTGGCTGATCGAGCAGTATCATGGGTTGTCCAACCAGATCCTGCAATGAACACGTCTGGCTTTCTGCGAGCGGGTGTGACGACGGCAGCACCACTTGCACAGGCATCGGCCTCAATGGCGCGACATGTACGGTGGTCGGAATATCGTAGTCATACACGATAATGAGATCAAAGCCGCCGCCGTGCAATGCATCGAGCAGCGCCTCGTGCTTGTCCTCACGCCAGCGCAGTTGGATCTCGGGGTGCTTCTCCGCAACTTCCTTCAGGATGAGTGGGATGAGATAGGGGGCGATGCTTGTAAGGCAGCCGATGTTGAGCCTTCCGACCGCCTTGTAGGGACCGCGTTGTGCGACGGATTCAATCTCGCGCGCGTGGAGCAGGATGTTACGGGCATGCGCTGCCAGATCCTGGCCCGCGGAGGTGAGCACCAGCCCTCTGGCATGCCTGCGGATGAAGAGCTGGACCTGGAGAAACTCTTCCATCTGCGCGATGGCAGTCGAGATCGAGGCGGATGAAACGTTGAGTGTTTCTGCTGCCCTCAACACGCTCTCGTTGTTAGCGGTCGCAAGGAAGTAGGTGAGTTGCCGCAGCGACAGCTTTGGAACGGTTTCTCCGACCTCGATCTTGTCCTGATACTTGTCTGGACTCACGACCGCTCCCTTTTAGTGAGCTGCTCCCGTTGATCTGCTCATCATTCGCGCAGTACTCTGCAGCTCTGTTCGGCATTCCGCGTGAGAAACTAAGCAGTTCAAGAAAACCAAACTAAAGCGACAAGTAATCATAATTGGCAGAACCAAGGCTGAAGGCAATAGTCGAGAGGCGAATTTGACGCGGCGTCTTGACGCCGGAAGACATGGAGCCCGCGATGGTTGCGCAGAAGCAATTCCTCACCACGGCCTTTGGCGGATATCTCAAACAGGAGACACCGGCCGAGAATGCGGAGCTGACCCATGTCGAGAAGGGGTCGCCGGGCGGAGAGTTGCTCCGTCGCTACTGGCAGCCGATCGCCTTGACTTCCGAGGTCGGCGAAGTCCCGCTTGGATTTCGGATGTTCGGTGAGGATCTCGTTGTCTTCCGCACCACGAGAGGCGACTACGGCATCCTCGATCGTCATTGCAGCCACCGCGGTACGTCACTGGAGTTCGGCCTACCGACGGAGGAGGGGCTGCGTTGCTGCTACCATGGCTGGCTGTTCGGGGTGGACGGACGCGTATTGGAGACGCCGGGTGATCCTCCGGGCAGCGCCCTAAAGGATCGCCTTTTCCACGGCGCCTACCCTTGCAAGGAGTACAAGGGTCTCATCTTCGGCTATTTCGGCCCGCCGGCCAGCATTCCCGAATTTCCGATCTACGATAGCTACGAATATCCGGGCGACAAACTCGTTCCTTACTGCATCACCTATCCCTGCAATTGGCTTCAAGTGCAGGAAAACGTGATGGACCCCGCGCACGCAGTGTTTCTCCACACGCGCGTCACCTTCTCGCACTTTTCCGACACCTGGGGCGAGCTCCCGGTGATGGACTTCGTGGAGACGCCAACCGGCATGATTTACGTCACCACGCGGCGGTGGAAAGACAAGGTCTGGGTCCGCTCTAACGATATTCTCATGCCGAACCTCGCCCAGGTCGGCCACATCTGGGAAGACGGCCAGGATGCCAAGCAGTTCGGCCGCGTCGGCATCACGCGATGGACGACGCCGATCGACAACACAACTTGCAAGGTCATCGGCTGGCGGCACTTTCACTCTGAGGTCAATCCGCGCGGCATCGGCAAAGAGGAGGAGTGCGGTCTGGAAAAGGTTGACTTCTATGGACAGGGCGCAGGCGCCTCGTTCGAGGAGAGACAACGGCTGCCCGGCGACTACGATGCTATCGTCTCGCAGCGGCCGATTGCGCGGCATGGACTGGAGCATCTCACCTATTGCGACAAGGGCGTCGTGATGCTGAGAAAATTGCTGCGACGGGATATCCGCAGGCTCGCCGCCGGTGAGGACCTGCCGGCTTCGTCGTTGCGCTCAAATGGGCTGATTCCGACTTATTGCCACGATACCGTCCTGTCGATACCGCCCATTGCCGGCATCGACGATCTCGAACTGCAGGAGGAGATCGGTCGCCGGGTGACCGAGATCGTCGTCGAGGGTGATCATCACGGCTCCGACGGACGGCTCTCAGCCGTGCGCGACATGCTGCTGGCTTACGAGCAGTCCGTGGTGTCGCAGGCCGCGGCCTGATCCAAGCGAGTAAGGAGAAGCGCGTGTCGAGCAAAAGTCCCATTCATCCTGGCAAGGTGGCCTGGACCGGCGAAAATCCCGGTATCTATCTGAAGGATAGTCAGGATGGTCCGTGGACCGGCCTGATGTGCTTCTTCCGGATCGTGTATTCCGCGCATGGCATGGGTAGCGGCATCGTCGTGCTCGACAAGCCTGGGCTCGCGCAAGGTTATCCGGAGGTCGCGAACTTCTGTATCAGCGATAACGAGCCACTGGCACGTTACCTGATTGACGAGTTCTTCTCGAAGTTCGCGTCTTTCCGTGTCTCTCCAGGTATCCAGGCCCTCACGCATCTGCCTATGATCGAATGCCGGCGCGAAGGCAGCACGTTGTCGACCTATTCCGAGATCGTTCGCAGCAAGGAACTGGAGGTTGTCGCGACTTGGAAGGATCTCGGCGCCGCCTACGCGGTCGACATGCCGGCCGAGAACGGCCCGACCAAGCTCCATCAAATGTACAGCCTGTTCCTCGACGCCGCCGGCGGATCGGTGACGATCAACGGCCGGCCGCTCGCCGGCAAGGTGATGCAGCGGGATTTCGCCGGGACGCGCAAGAGCACAGCGTTTCTCGCCTTTTCCGAATCCTGGATGGAAGTCTGAGGCGCGAGGAGGGCCGATGTCCGACGCATTGCAGTTTCTCATCAGCGGACTGGTGGTCGGCAGCATCTACGGGCTGATTGGGGTCGGATTCACCTGTATCTACAACGTCACCGGCATCGTCAATTTCGCGCAAGGTGACTTCGCGATGGTCGGTGCGATGAGCGCGATCGCGATCCAGGCCGCGGGCGCGCCGCTGTGGCTCGCGATCCTGCTCGCCATCGTGATCACCTGCGCGGTGGCGTTGCTGATCGAGCGCAGTGCGATCAGGCCGGTCCGGGGCGACGTGATGCGCGGCATCATCGTCACCATCGGCGTCGGCGTGGTACTGCAGGGGCTGGCGGCGATCGTCTGGGGCACCGATGCGCAGCCGATGCCCGCGTTCTCGGGCGAGCAGCTGATCCATGTATTCGGCGCGACGGTGATGCCGCAGTCGCTGTGGGTGCTCGGAACGGCCATTGTTGCAATGGTGGCCCTCGATCTGCTTTTTCGAAGAACATATCTTGGCCAGATGTTTCGTGCCTGCGCGATGAATCCGTTTGCCGCGCGTCTCGTCGGCATGAAGGTCGAGACAATGAGCCTCGTCGGCTTCGTGATGTCCGGCGCACTGGGAGCGATCGCGGGAATCGTGGTGGCGCCGATCGCGCTGACGCAATACGACACCGGCCTTCAGCTCGGCATCAAGGGTTTCGTCGCCTGCATCGTCGGCGGCTTCGGCGGCCCGATTGGCGCCGCGGTGGGCGGCCTCGTGCTCGGCGTGCTCGAGGCTTTTTCCGCCGGCTACGTCAGTTCGGGCTACAAGAACGCGATCGCCTTCGCGCTGCTGCTGGGCTTCCTGCTGTTCAGGCCGGGCGGCCTGCTCGGCGAATACGAGCGGGTACGCGGATGATGAACTGGCGCATTCCAGCCCTGATCGTCTGCATCGCCGCCTGCGCCGCCACCGGCAACGGCTATTTCGTCAGCCTGATGGTGATCATCGGCCTGCAGGCGCTGCCCGCGATCGGCCTCGCGCTGATCGCCGGCTATACCGGTCAGATCTCGCTCGGACACGCCGCGTTCTACGGACTCGGCGCCTACGGCGCCGCGCTGATCGGCAAATGGCTCGGCGTGCCGGCCGGGCTCGACATCGTGCTGTCGGCGGCGGTGGTCGCCGCGCTGGCCTGGGCGATCGGCTGGCTGGTGTTTCGTCTCAAGGGACACTACCTGGCGATGGCCACGCTGGCCTTCGGCATCATCGTTCAGGTGTGCCTTGTCGAGATGCACGGCGTCACCGGCGGACCGGACGGACTGACCGGAATCGCGCCGCTCAGTTTGTTCGGCGTCCCGTTGGCGAGCGACTTCGCGATCCTGCCGGTGATCTGGCTGGTGACCATCGCGGCGATCGTCTGCGCCCAGAACCTCGTCGCGTCGCCGACCGGGCTGGCGATGCGGGCGATCTCGGAGAACGAGGCCACGGCGCGCTCGGTCGGCAACGACGTGAAATCGGTCAAGCGCCTGATCATGATGGTGAGCGGGCTGTTCTGCGCCCTCGGCGGCGGCCTTTACGCGCACTACATCGGCTACCTCAGCCCCGGCCCGTTCGACGTCGGCTTTTCGATCAAGCTGCTGCTGATGGTGGCGATCGGCGGCTTCGCCGACGTCTGGGGCGTGCTGTTCGGCGTGATCTTCATCACCCTGATCGGCGAGGCGCTGAAGCCGCTCGGCGCCTACGACATCGTCGCCTACGGCGCGCTGCTGGTGATCAGCGTGATCTACTGCCCCGACGGCCTGCTGCGCGGCATCGCCTCGCTCGCCGGCCGGGCCATGCACACCTCGACCGCGGAGCGTCGCTCATGACCGAAGCTCTGCTCAGGGTCGAGGCGGCCTCGGTGAGATTCGGCGCGTTCCGGGCGCTCACGGACGTCAGCTTCGACGTCGAGTCCGGAGAACTCGTCGCGCTGATCGGGCCCAACGGCGCCGGCAAGACCACCTTGCTCAACGTGCTCTCCGGCGAGATCACGCCGCAGACCGGAACTGTCCGCTTCGACGGCCGCGACATCACCGGCGATGCGCCGCACCGCGTCGTGGCGCAGGGCCTGGCACGGACCTTCCAGGCCGCCGAACCGTTCCAGCGTCTTACCGTCCGCGAGAACGTCATGGTCGGCGGCGTCGCCGGCCATCGGCTCGGCCTGTTGCCGTCGATGCTCGGCCGGGGCCGGGCGTTGCTCGACCATGGCGAGCTTCGGCGTCAGGCGGACGCGCATCTCGAGGCGGTCGGGCTCGCGGCGCTCGCCGATCAGCCGGCGTCGGTTCTGACCGCGGGTCAGCGCCGGCTGCTGGGGATCGCGCGCGTGCTGGCGTCCGGCGCCCGGATGCTGGTGCTCGACGAACCCGGCGCCGGGTTGAACGAGCCCGAAAAGCGAGCTCTCGGCGATATCATCCTGTCGCTCTCGGCGGCCGGCAAGACGATCCTGTTCATCGATCACGACATGCCGCTGGTGAGCCGGATCGCACGGCGAATCCTGGTGCTCGACCAGGGCCACATCATCGCCAATGGCGAGCCGGCCGCGGTGCGCAGCAATCGGCGGGTGGTCGAGGCTTATCTCGGACGACGCCCGGTCGGGCCGTCGGCGCTGAGACCGGCGCGCGTGTTCGCCGCCTCGCCGCTGATGGAAATCGACGGCATGCAGGTCAGCTACGGCGGGCTGAAGGCACTGGATCGTGCGTCGCTGACGGTCGGCCGCGGCGAGATCGTCGCGCTGGTCGGCGCCAATGGCGCCGGCAAGAGCAGCCTGCTGCGCGCCGTCGCCGGCGTTGAGACCAGCAGCGCCGACCGCCTGAGTTTCGACGGCGCCGATCTGCGCCGCGTCGGCGCGGACCGGCGGGTCGCCCACGGCATCAGTCTGGTGCCGGAGGGGCGCGCGCTGTTCTCGTCGCTGACGGTACTGCAGAACCTGGCCTCCGGCCGTTACGCACTGCGGCGTTCGCGAGGCTTCCACCACATCGTCTGGCCCGGTGGCCGCGAACGGCGCGATTTCGAACAGCGGCTCGAGACGGTGTACCAGCTGTTTCCGCTGTTGAAGGAGCGCAGCAGCCAGCTCGCCGGCACGCTGAGCGGCGGCCAGCAACAGATGCTGGCGATCGGTCGCGCGCTGATGGCCGAGCCGCGGCTGCTG